>NZ_JBYTEN010000027.1:32500-49346 GCF_058790595.1 Sphingomonas sp. EU05-FHT14C10
CGCGGCGAACAGCAGCAGCGGCGTTGCGGTCAGCGCTCCCGAGAAGATGAGTAACATGCTCAGCCCGGCGCTGCTCCCGAAGGCGATCCCGCCATGGCCGGACAGCCACAATATATAAAGCCCGGCGATCGGCGCGAGCAGCAAGGTCTCGATCGCCAGTCCCTCCATCGCCTCGACGGGCGCGATCTTGCGCAGCAACCCGTAGGTGCCAAAGCTCAGCGCGAGCGAAAGGCTGATCCACAGGCCCTCGAGGCTGCGCGAGGCGAGCACCGCGACGCCGATCGCTGCCAATGCGACCGCGATCTTCTGCGCCTTGCTCATCCGCTCGCCGAGAATGGCGACGCCCAGTGCGACATTGACCATGGGGTTGAGGAAATAGCCGAGGCTCGCCGCCAGCACATGGCCGTTATTCACCGCCCAGACGTAAAGCACCCAATTGATCGCAATCATCGTCGCGCTGCCGACGAGGATCAGCATCGATCGCGGCTGGCGCAGCACCGATGCGATATGGCGCAGTTTGCCCGCGATCGCCGCTGCGATGCCCAGCAGCAGCACCGACCACAGGATGCGCTGCGCGACGATCTCGCCGGGGGAGGCCGCGCGCACGAGATGGAAGAAAAGCGGCAGGAAGCCCCAGATCAGGAAGGCCGTCAGCCCCTGCGCCAGCCCGCGCCGACGAAGCTGCGCCTCCAGATGCGCGGCCTGATCGATTCCGCTCAGAAGATGCCGGCGCCCAGCCACAGCCGGACGCAGCAGATGAGGAACACGATCAGGCACAGGTTGCGCCCGGTATTGCTGCGTGAAAGCGCGCCGATGCCGATACCGATCATCGCTATGGGCAGGATGATCCAGTTCGCCGCGCCCAGAAAGGGGATCGAAGCGGGCAGCGCCAGCAACAGCGCAATGATGCCGATCAGGATCGAGAGCAGATTGAACATGTTCGGCGCGATATCGGAAAGATCATCGCGCCACGCAAGCCCCGCATTACCCGACCTGGATCAGTATTTCATTGTGGCGCAACGCTCCCGGCACGGCCGGCGAGCTGTAATAGGCATGTTCGGCGGGCCCCACGGCGCGCAGACCCTTCTGCTCGATCCAGCGGCGCAGCGCCTTCTCCTTGCGCGCGAGCAGGCGGCTGTCGGCGCGCCCGGAAAAGCGGATCGCGACCACGCGCCGCGCGGGCATTTCGGCAAGCCGGATGTCGCCCGGCGGCGTCGGCAGCGTGGCAAGGCTCCAGCGCCCGGGCATGTAGAGGCGCGTCAGCCAGCTGCGGTCACCGTCGGCGATCGCCACGACTGGGGTGGTCATCGCGATTTCCTCGCCGTCGCGCGATCTGGCGGTCAGATAGTCGCCGAGGACTGCAAGCCCGTCGGCCAGCGCTTCCGAACGGCGCCCGCGCTGCGCGGTCTCCGCGACGACAAGCGCCGGATAGGAACGCAGCGAATAGGCATCCTCTTCCACGATGGTGCGAAAATTGGGGCGCTCGGTCGATCGCTCACGCAGATACCAGGCGCCGACCGCCGCCGCCGCGGCGACGCCCAGCCCACCCAGAACCCATTTCGCATCGATCCGCATAATCCGGGCCTCCCTTCGTCCTTCCGCCATGTTGGCCGCGCTTGCGCGTGTCAATTCGGGATTGGGCGCGCCCAAGATGGGCAAGGCATATTTCACCAAATTGCGGCATAGAGATGCGGCGATGGACAAGGATGCGCAGATGCACCGCCCCCACCCTCTTTCAGCGCTGGCGCTGCTGTTGATGCTGGCCGCCTGTCAGCAGGGCAAGCAGGCCGCGCTCAATCCCGACGAGCAGAATCTGACGGCGGCGAACATGACTGACCCGGCGCTCGCCGCGGCGCTCGGGGATCAGATCATGGTCGATCCCCAGCTCGTCGGCCAGTCGAACCGTACCTCAGTCAAGCCAGGCGCCCAGTCGCTGCGCGGCGCGGTTCCGGCGCCGGGCGGCGGTGGACCGGGCAAGATCGAACCCGGCGCAGCGCTTGCCGGCAAGGCGATGAAGGCGCCGCCTCCCGCACGCACCGGCCCGGCTGCACCCGCAATGACAATTGGCCAGCGCGCGGCCCTGCAGGCGCGCCGGTCGCAGGGCAATTGCGATCCCAGGGTCGCTTACGGCGCCGGCTGGGCCACGCGCCTGCCGATCGAATTCCCCATCTTCCCGCGCGGCGAACTGCTTGAGGCGGCGGGCAGCGACAGCGCCGGCTGCGCGCTCCGCGTCGTCAGCTTCACTACTGATGCGCCGGTGCCCGACATCGTCGACTATTATTATACCCGCGCGCGCCGTGCCGGTTTCGATGCCGAACGCGTGCGCGAGGGCAATGCCGATATTCTCGCCGGCACGCGCGGCGACGACGCCTATTATATCATCCTCAACGCCCGGCAGGGCGGCGGCAGCGACGTCGATCTGGTCGTCAACAACGGCAAGCGCTGACGCGCCCGCACTCGCCGCGTGACAGCAGGGCGCGCCTGCCGCTAAAGCGCGCAACATGCCTGCAACTCTTCTCGTGATGATCGGTGGCGCGATCGGCTCGCTGTGCCGCTACTGGCTCGGCAAGCTGTCGTTCGCGCTGTTCGGTCCGTCCTGGCCCTGGGGCACGCTTGCCGCCAACCTGATCGGCGGGCTGGCGATGGGGCTGCTCGCAGGGATTCTCGGGCGGCTGGCGCTGGGCAGCGAGGCGTGGCGACTGTTCGTCGGCGTCGGCATTTTGGGGGGCTTCACCACCTTTTCGTCCTTCAGCCTCGAAACCGCGATGATGATCGAGCGCGGCGCGCTGCTCAGCGCGGGGGCCTATGCTGCGGCATCGGTGATTGGCGCGATCGGTGCGCTGTTCGTCGGGCTGACGATTGCGAGGGCAGTGGCATGAGCGAAGTTCGTCAGTTCACCGTCGAGGCCGACGACGACGGTATCCGTCTCGACCGCTGGTTCAAACGGCACATGCCCGATGTCTCCTTCGCGCTCGTCTCGCGCTGGGCGCGGACCGGCCAGTTGCGCGTCGACGGCAAACGTGCGTCGCCCGGCGACCGGGTCGAAGCGGGGCAGGTGCTGCGCGTGCCGCCGAACGAACCGAAGCCCGAGGCAAAGGCCAAGCCGAAGCGCGAGCGCGCGCCGCTCAGCGAGGATCAGATCGCCTTCGCGCAGGACATGGTGATTCACCGCGATCCGCAGGCGATCGTCATCAACAAGCCCCCCGGTCTGGCGACACAGGGCGGGACCAAGACGGTCGAGCATGTCGACGGCCTGCTCGACGCGCTCGCTTTCGAGCGCGAGGACCGGCCCAAGCTCGTCCACCGGCTCGACAAGGATACCTCGGGCGCGCTGCTGCTCGCGCGGACTTCGCGCGCTGCGGCCTTCTTCTCGAAAAGCTTCTCCAGCCGCACCGCGCGCAAGGTCTACTGGGCGCTGATCGCCGGTGTCCCCTCGATCGAGGATGGGATGATCGAGCTGCCGATCGCCAAGCAGCCCGGCACGGGTGGCGAGAAAATGCATGTCGACATGGAGGAAGGTAGTCCTTCGCGCACGCGCTACCGCGTCGTCGAGCGCGCGGGCAATCGCGCCGCGTGGGTGGAGCTCCAGCCGCTCACCGGCCGCACGCATCAGTTGCGTGTCCATATGGCGGCGATCGGCCACCCCATCGTTGGCGACGGCAAATATGGCGGGCAGGATGCTTTCCTGACCGGCGGGATCAGTCGCAAGATGCATCTGCACGCGCGCCGGATCCGCATCGATCATCCCGATGGCGGACGGATCGACGTGATCGCCCAACTGCCCCAGCATTTCGCGGAGAGCATGGCGCATCTTGGCTTCGACCCCGCCGAGGGCGATCTGCCGCTCGACGAGGTGAAGTTCGCCGAAACCAGCGAAGGCAAGCGCCGCAAGGCCGCCGCCATCGCCAAGGACAAGCGCCGCGAGCGCAAGGGCGAGCGCCGCGGGCGGGGGCGCGCGTGAACCATCTCGCGCTCTTCGACTGCGACGGGACTTTGGTCGACAGCCAGGCCAATATCTGCCTGGCGATGGAAGCGACTTTCGACGCGGCCGGATTGCCCGCGCCCGATCGTCACACGACGCGGCGCGTGGTCGGTCTCAGCCTTGTGGAAGCGATGCGCGCCTTGCTCCCAGAAGCCGACGACGCACTCCACATCGATCTGGCGGAGCGCTACAAGCTCGCCTTCCAGAAGATGCGCGGCGACGGGCTGGTGCACGAGCCGCTGTTCGACGGTATATCAGATGCGTTGACTGCGCTGGCCGACAAGGGCTGGCTGCTTGGCGTCGCGACGGGCAAGTCCGATCGCGGATTGACGCTGTGTCTTGAGCGGCACGGGCTGCTCGATGCCTTCGTCACGCTCCAGACCGCCGATCGCCACCCGTCCAAGCCGCACCCGTCGATGGCAGAGCTCGCGATGGCGGAGGCTGGCGCCGCGCCCGAGACGACGGCGATGATAGGCGACACCAGTTTCGACATGATGATGGCCAGGGCGGCCGGCGCGCACGCGGTGGGTGTCGACTGGGGCTATCATGATGCCGCCGAACTGATCGGCGCGGGGGCAGGCGCGGTGCTTGCGGCGCCGGTCGACCTGCCGGCGCATCTGGAGGCGCTGCGATGAGCGGGAACGGCGATCCGGCGCGCAATCGCTTCTTCATCCTGTCGTTCCTGAGGCTCGGCGGCGCCTTTCTCGTGCTTGCGGGAATCGTGATCGCTTCCGGGCGCTATCCGTCGCTCCCCGTTTTTGCCGGCTATGCGCTGATCGTGATCGGGCTCGTCGACATGACGGTGGTGCCGCAATGGCTGGCGCGGCGCTGGCGGACGCCGCCCGACGCATGAAGCGCTTCTGGAAAGAGGCGACGACCGATGGCCGTACGATCGCGCTCGACGGCAGGCCGGTCAGGACGCCGGGGCGCAACGAACTGGCGCTGCCCACGCCCGCGCTGGCCGAGGCGATTGCGGCCGAATGGCAGATGGCCGGCGAAGATGTCGATCCGCGCGCGATGCCGCTGACCGGGATCGCCAATGCGGCGATCGACATCGTTGCGCCCGATCCGGCGGCCTTCGTCGCGCCGCTCGCCGCCTATGCCGAGACCGATCTGCTCGCCTATCGCGCCGATGGCCCGGAGTCGCTGGTCGAAGCGCAGGCCGAGGGCTGGGATCCGCTGCTCGCCTGGGCGCGGGCGCGCTACGACATCCGTGTCGAGACCATCGCCGGCATCCTCCACAAACCGCAGCCGCCCGCTACCACCGCGCGGCTGGGCGAAGCGCTGGCGGCCTATTCGCCCTTCCATCTCGCCGCGCTGTCGCCGCTGGTGACGATCGGCGGATCGCTGATCGCGGCGCTGGCGATCACCGAGGGGGCGTTCGATACGGACGGCGTCTGGGCCGCGGTCAATCTCGACGCGCTGTGGCAGGAGGCGCGGTGGGGGGCGGACGAGCTGGCGGTGAAGGCCCGCGCCGCGCACCGCGTCGATTTCGATTCGGCGGCGCGGTTTCTCGAGCTTCTCTGCTAGGTTGTCAGGCGGAACACGCGTTTCGCGTAGGGCCGCGTGATGGACAGCGCTATCAGTTCTGGCTGGCGGGATCGCGGGTCAGGCTGCGGACGAAGCCGATGAGCCCGGTCTGGCGGCTGCGCTTGTGGCGCTCGGCATCGAGGATGGTCTGGACCGCGCCGAAACATTCGTCGGCATCGTCGTTGACCAGCACATAATCATAGCCGTCCCAGTGGCCGATCTCGGTCGCGGCGCGGGCCATGCGCGCGACGATGACCTCCTCGCTGTCGGTCGCGCGGCCGCGCAGGCGGCGCTCCAGCTCTTCCATCGAGGGCGGGAAGATGAACACGCGCACCACATCGCCCCCGGCAAGCTGGTGCAACTGCTGCGCGCCCTGCCAGTCGATATCGAACAGCACGTCGTGCCCGGCGGCGAGCATCGCCTCCACCGGCGCGCGCGGCGTGCCGTAGCGATGCCCGAAGACATGCGCCCATTCGAGGAACTCGCCGTTCGACACCATATCCTTGAAGCGCGGCACATCGACGAAATGATAATCGACCCCGTCGACCTCGCCCGGGCGCATCGGCCGCGTGGTGGCGGAGACCGACATGTGGATCATGCCGTCTGCGGCGAGCAGCTTGCGCGAGATGGTCGACTTGCCCGCCCCCGAAGGCGAGGAAACGACGAAAAGCAGCCCGCGCCGCTTGAGCTTGTGGGGGTCGGACGGTCGGGCCGGCGGCATGCCGGGCTGGAAGGGTTCGGCCATGGCCGCTAGTGACGTGCGAAGGCCGCGTCGTCAATTCTGCGGTTGGGGGGAAAGCGCAATGTCCAGGGCAGGAAGGCGCCGATGATCGCGCGCCGTCATGCGATCGCCGCCGTCGCGATCATCGTCATCGCCGCCGCGATCCTGATCGCGATGGGGCGGCCGCCGATCTGCCCGTGCGGCACGATCAAGCTGTGGCATGGCGCCGTCCAGTCGGCCGAGAACAGCCAGCAAATCGCGGACTGGTACACGCCCAGCCACATCATCCACGGCTTCCTCTTCTACGCCGCCGGCTGGCTGCTGATCAGGCGGAGACCGGTGGGGCTGCGGCTGTGCCTTGCCATCCTCGTCGAGGCGGGATGGGAGATATTGGAGAATTCGCCGATCATCATCGATCGCTACCGCGCGGTGACGATGGCCTTCGGCTATTCGGGCGACAGCGTGCTCAATTCGGTGGCGGACATCGGCTGGATGACGCTGGGCTTCCTGCTCGCCGCGCGCCTGCCCGTCCGCGCGACCATCGCGATCGCGATCACCTTCGAGCTGCTGACGCTCGCCATCATCCGCGACAATCTGACGCTCAATGTGCTGATGCTGGTGGCGCCGGTTGATGCGATCAGGGTTTGGCAGGCGGGGGCGGCCTAGGCGAAGCATCAATTTGAACGGATTCTTTCGTTGGCCGCATTGCGCCCCAATTCCCGAAATTCAGCTAGGCGTTGGAGAATCCCGAAAGCCACCCTTTATCCACTAAACTCTTTGGTCGAGAGAAAGCGCTGGACGAGCGTACAGGCACATTCTGCGGCAAGGTGCGTAAGGTGCGAGAACACCGATACCAGTCTGTGTGTGCTTGATCGCGATCCGAAGATCGCGACTTCGGCGCCGGAGCGAGTTGGGTTGCCCCACCACGCGCCGTAAAGTCCCCGAAGGGTCTAGTCTCTGGCGTTAGATGCTCTCGCAAGCGGAATGTATCAGTATTCCCTGCTGCTTCGCAACTGACGACGCACGAGCGTATGCCGTAGCCGGACCCCCGTCCAATCCACGAAACCAATAAGCTTCGCGATTTCCGCTGTCGCCAAGGCTGTCACCGTCCCGATCTTGCCGGCAGCCGATGCGGGGAGAAGCGCGGAGTTCAGCAAATCTGCCTTTCTTTGAATATCGAGATCTGGCGAGCTCAGCATGTCGCAAAACAGGAGGTATGTCTCGGTCTCAACCATGAGCTGATCAATGCGGGCAGCCAGCCAAGCCTCGGTGCGACTATTGAGTTGCGCGAGAACGGGTGCGAAATGAGCGTCGTCCCGAAGCATGCAGAATTTCGCCGTGATATAGGCCCGGTAATCGCCTGTGCGGCCAGCCAGTTCGATTATCGCAGTCTCGGCAGCGCGATTTCGAACGAAGCGGTCGCCAAAGGCGTGGGCGCCGGTGAGCAGCAGGTTGCACACTTCCACTGAATCCAGAGGTCGATTCCCAGTCACGATCTTGAGTAGCTCAATCAGCTCCTCGAAGATCAGGTTGTGCAGCCACTCCGACTGCTCGGACCGGAGCGGATTGATAATTGGGAGCACGGTGCTCACCAGCAATGCGAGGTTGAAGCCGGTCCGGACACGGAAATCGAGCGCTGCGACGTAGAACGCGATCTCCATGACTGCAGCGGTGATCTGTGCAGCGCAATCGCGCGAGGCGTCGTCGCGAGCTGCCTTGAGATAGTTGATGGCCTCGCCGCAAATGCGACGGAGCTTCCACATCAGCCAACCGCTGATGTTGTGGAATCCAACCTCGGAGGGCGAAACCGCCAGCCGTAAATCGCGCAGCTTTTGCCGGATGTCCGTCACGACGGAGCGATGCTCGCAGAAATCCGGCGTCGACGCCGCGGTTCTGACGCTCTTACCAACAGCGTCCACGATATCCGCCATTTCGCGCTTCAATCTGCTGATTGGGCTTACAAACGGTCGCAGTGCTACCGATCGCTTCTCCACGTTGAGATACAATTTATACTCGGCCAGCAGTTCGGCGAGGATTCGCTCAACGATCTCGATGTCCGCATCGCTATTCCCGAAAATGAAATAATCGTCGACATATCTTCGGATAACGACAGCGCCATCACTCAATGAGGATTCCGAGAGGCGCTCGTGCAGGGATTTATCGATCGCCTGGAAAATTATCTCGGCGAAGATACGGCTGATCTCCGGGCCTACGACGATGCCGTTTGTCTCGTTGTAATTGGCCTTTTGCATCAGGCGGTCGAACTCAGCCTCGAAGGTGAAAGCCTTCAGCTGCGATTTGGCGAACGCCTTACTTTTGACCGCCCAAGAGATCGAATGGGTATAGATATTGTAGAAGCACTTTGAAATGTCGAGCGACAGCATATGGGAATAGCGGCGCTCCAGATCGATAATTTCCGCTGAATCGAAGAATTTCGCGAGAATATTGAAGCGTCGTAAGCGAAAGTAGGACGCCATTCGGGAGAAATCGGACGTGCTTTCTTCGAGCAGTTCGTGCGGCAGACCATCGCGCGCGGTTGCCTCCCGCTCCAGCGGGGCGCTCGTGTGCTGGCTGACTATCGCGAAGGGATGACGCAGCGAACTCTCGGTCTTGTTGCAGTAGGCGATGATTGTCTCGGCGTAATTGTCGATGAAGGTCGCCCACTTGAGCTGCGCCACGGGATGGATGATGCTGAGCTGGGTTGTCCGCCCGCGGTCCTTAATGATGTTATAGTTGTAAGGGATAGTGAAGCCCGGCGCTTCTCTCAAAAGCGCGATAGCTTGTCCGGTCTGGGGATCACCCCGCAGCGGCAACGTGCTCGCGAAGAAGAAATCATTTGTGAAGATAATCGGTACTTCGAACGGAAGCACGTCGGCCAGTAGTGCGCGGTTTCGCAAGTTGCGTGGCTGAAAGTTAGACATTCTTCCAGATCTGCTTGATAAGTTTAACGTCGGCGCTTTTGAAGCCGGTAGCGAATATCTTTGAATGTCCTTGGGCAAAAGACATTTTTCGTAAGCTATCCAGTTGCCGCTGGTTTAATTTAACAAGGACGGCCTTCCCGATCGCTGTGCGACTGCCCAAGACCGTGTTCTGCAGGAACCAATCGAGCTGCCGGAGTTCCGGCATTGGGTGGGATGAGCGCGTAGCGCCCTGATACTCGCCGCAATAGCGGTAATTATAGAATATGCCTGACCTGACAATCGACCGGCCGATGCTCACGATCGGCCGGCGTTTTTGGAATTTGTAGTTGCCGGTCAGGTAGCGGACACGGGCGTGAAAATGATCGAAACGACCGCCCCGAGCGAACGCCATGGCCGCGAGCAACAGGCGCGTCTTGATGCGGTTGATTTTTGGGCGAGCGATCGTGACGGTGACCTTGCGCGGTTTCTCGCGATTGTGCTGAAGACTGATTGTGTAGCGGTAGCCAAGATACTCAAAATGCTCGCGTGTCTCATTATCGCCGCTTGGTCGGCCGAGCACGACTTCCTTTGACTTCGAGGGATTTATTTTGAGCGGTGACGGCAGAAGTTCTTCAAGCCGCGCAGATATCGAGCGGGCATCTCCGCTGGTGAAAACAATGATGTCGTCGACAAAGCGATGATAGCGATAGACTCCGGGGATCAAGCGTATCGACCGGTCCGTTGGTTTGAGGACGTATTCCGAGAGAACGGCGCTGAGGCCGAGGCCGCGTGGGAGGCCGACGCTGCCTTGGCAGTGGGCAGCGAAGAATGCCTCGAGCATATGTCGTGCGCGAGGCGGAAGAACATCCCGGTAGAGAAGTTCGTCGCGAACGGAGGCGGTGGGCACATGCTCGTAGAAGGACGATATATCCCGTCGCAAGACTGTCATCGCGGACGAGTCCGACAAACCCTGAATGATTCCGCGCGTGATCGTGTCGCGCGTATCCGACTGAAGCGCGTAACGCCGCTTCAGATAAGTTCCGAGCACGCGAAGCGCCAAAACTGTCGGGTAGTTGCTGTAGGAGACGGCCTGGCGGCTCCCGACCTCAAAGCGATTGAAGGCTTTTAGAGCCGTGTCGGGGTTTGCGATAATCTCTTCGGCTTCAGAAATATAAGCATCGAGCGGCTGATCGAACTCGATGCCGTAATCGGGTCCGTCTGTGGATCGTATTTCTGCGCGCAGACTTCGGCTCGTGAACCGCGTTGCCGCCATGCCTTAAACCCCTCCCACAGCTATGCGAGCATGTTCGTTCCTCCGGCGCAAGAGTTCAAACGCGCAACGCAGCTTTCGGCGCGAGCGTCCGTCCGGTCCGTCGCGTGGGGAAGTGACAGTTTACATGGCGATGCGTCGGAGTACGCGTCCGCTCTCGATCCGATGCCTCAGAGCGGCCAGTCTGGAACCGGCCCAATTCCAACCGTCATACATCTTGCCGTCGTCAGGATGGCGCGCCAGTCGCTTTGTCCTCCCCCTCCCGCGTCTCCCGATACCGGTCATAGGCCTTCTTCGCGACATAGGCGGTGCCGATGACGAGGCCGAAGGGGCCGAAGCGGCGGAGGCCGCCGGCGACGAGGGCGCCGATGATCGCGCCCTTGACGGCGCTCTTGCTGCCGTAGGCGCGGTCGATCTCGGCGCCGACGAGCGCGCCGACCACGGTTCCGGCGATGCCCTGCGCGGCCGAACTCTTCGCTGCCGGGGTCTTGGTCGGCATCTTCGCGCCGGGGGTGGGTTTGGGCTTCATGGTCAGCGTCCCAGCATCGATTCGGGGATGACGACGCGGTCGAAGGTCTCGGCGTCGATCAGGCCGAGGTCGAGGCCCGATTGCTTGAGCGTCAGCCCCTCGGCATGGGCGTGCTTGGCGATCTTCGCGGCATTGTCGTAGCCGATCTCGGGCGCGAGCGCGGTGACGAGCATCAGCGAGCGGTCGAGCAGTTCGGCGATGCGCGCGCGGTTGGGCCTGAGGCCTTCGAGCGCGCGCTCGGTGAAGCTCTCCGCGCCGACCGCGAGCAGGTGGATCGAGCGCAGGACGTTGGCGCCGATCAGCGGCTTGAAGACGTTCAGCTCCATATGCCCCTGCAGCCCGCCGACGGTGACCGCGAGATGATTGCCCATCACCTGCGCCGAAACCATCGTCAGCATCTCGCACTGGGTGGGGTTGACCTTGCCGGGCATGATCGAGCTGCCCGGTTCGTTGGCGGGCAGATCGAGCTCGCCGAGGCCGCAGCGCGGGCCGCTACCGAGCAGGCGGATGTCGTTGGCGATCTTCGAGAAGGCGACGGCGACGACATTGAGCGCGCCGGCAAGCTCGACCAGCGTATCGTGCGCCGCCAGCTCGGCGAACTTGTTCGGCGCGGTCTCGAACGGCAGGCCGGTGAGGCGGGCGAGCTCGGCCGCGATGTCGACCGCGAAGCCCGGCGCGGCGTTGAGCCCGGTGCCGACGGCGGTGCCGCCCTGCGCGAGCCTGTGCAGGCGCGGGCGGACGCCCTCGATCCTGTCGATGCAGGCGGCGACCTGCGCGGCATAGCCCGAGAATTCCTGCCCCAGCGTCAGCGGGGTCGCATCCTGCAGATGGGTGCGCCCGATCTTGACGATATCGTCCCAGTCGCGGGCGTGGCCATCAAGGCTGGCGTGGAGCGTGCGGAGCGCGGGGAGGAGATGACCGGCGAGCGCGCGCGCGGCGGCGACGTGCATCGCGGTGGGGAAGCTGTCGTTGGACGACTGGCCCATGTTGACATGATCATTGGGGTGGACGGGCGACTTGCCGCCGCGCGCGCCGGTCAGCACTTCGTTGGCGCGGCCGGCGATCACCTCGTTGACGTTCATGTTGGACTGGGTGCCGCTGCCCGTCTGCCAGATGACGAGGGGGAACTGGGCGTCGAGCGCGCCGTCGACCACCTCGGCGGCGGCCGATTCGATCGCATCGGCGATCTCGGCGGGCAGGGCGTGTTTGCGGTTCACCCGCGCCGCCGCCTGCTTCACCAGCGCGAGCGCGTGGACGATGCCGATCGGCATGCGTTCCTGCGCGCCGAAGGGGAAATTCTCGATCGATCGCTGCGTCTGCGCCCCCCAATAAGCGTCGGCGGGAACCTCTATGGCGCCAAGGCTGTCGGTTTCGGTGCGCGTGGTCATGGGGCGATCATCCCGTGCTGGTGGCTCGCCGCGCGGATACGGCCGAGCTGTGCGATTTCAACGGGATCTAGTGCTCATGGATCCCGAAACAAGTTCGGGACGACGTCATTTCTTGCGGCCGAAATCGACCGTGACGACGTTGGAGCCTTCCTCGACCGGCGCGGCGGCGGGGACGGGGCCGTCATTCTCGGCCTCCTCATGCGGCTCGGGGCCGGCATCGTCGGGATGCGCCTGGAACTGGAGCGCGAAATCGACCGACGGATCGACGAAGCCGGTGACCGCGGCGAAGGGGATGTGGAGCTTCGCCGGCACCTGGTTGAAGCTGAGGCCGACCGAGAAGCTGTCGTCCTGCACGCGCAGATCCCAGAACTTGTTCTGGAGGACGATGGTCATCTCGTCGGGAAAACGCTCGATCAGATGCTTGGGGATATCGACGCCGATACCCTTGGTCTTGAAGGTGATGTAGAAATGATGCTCGCCGGGCAGGCCGCCGGTGCTTTCGACTTCGCGCAGCACGCGGCCGACCACGGCGCGCAGGGCCTCCTGCACGATCTCGTCATAGGGAATCAGGCTGTCGGGCGCCTTGTCGCTCATGCGCCTCTGGTGGACTTGCAGGCGCGCACGGTCAAGACGCGTTGCGCGACGCCGCCGCATCGCTATAGGCGTTCGCCATGCGCAAAGGCTCGGTCCACCGCGAAACCAAGGAAACGTCGATCGACGTCGAAGTCGATCTGGACGGCACCGGCAGCTATGACGTGTCGACCGGCATCGGCTTCCTCGATCATATGATCGAGCAGCTCTCGCGCCACTCGCTGATCGACATCCGGCTGAAAGTGGTCGGCGACCTGCATATCGACCAGCATCACACCACCGAGGATGCGGGAATCGCGATCGGCGAGGCGGTGTCGCAGGCGCTGGGCGACCGGCGCGGGATCACGCGCTACGGCCACGCCTATGCGCCGATGGACGAGACGCTGACGCGCGTCGCGATCGACATTTCGGGACGGCCCTTCCTCGTCTGGAAATCGGGATTCAGCCAGCCGCGGCTGGGCGAGATGGACACCGAGCTGTTCGAGCACTGGTTCCACAGCTTCGCCGGATCGGCGGGGCTGACGCTGCACGTCGAGACGCTTTACGGGCAGAACAACCACCATATCGCCGAAAGCGCGTTCAAGGCGCTGGCGCGCGCGCTGCGGCAGGCGGTGGAGATCGATCCGCGCAAGGCCGACGCCATTCCCTCGACCAAGGGCACGCTCGGCGGCGCCTGAGGAGAAGATCCATGCCGACTTTTCTCATTTCCCTCAGTTACAAGGCCGATCTGGCGCGGATGGACGAATTGCTGGGCGCGCACCGCGCCTGGCTGGAGGAAGCGATAGCATCGGGCCGGCTGCTCGTCGCGGGGCGCAAGGTGCCGCGCACGGGCGGCTTCTTCATCGCGCGCGGCGAACGCGCCGAGGTCGAGGCCTGGGCGGCGACCGATCCCTTCGCGATCGGCGATGCCGCCGACTATGATTTTCAGGAGATCGCGCCGACGATGGCCGCGCCGGGGCTGGAGGCCTTGACCCGGCCGTGACGCTGGCGCTGATCGATTATGGCGCGGGCAACCTCCATTCGGTCCACAACGCGCTGAAGGCGGCAGGCGCGACCGACGTCGCGGTTACCGCCGATCCCGATGTCGTGCTGGCCGCCGATCGCATCGTGCTGCCCGGCGTCGGCGCCTTCGCTGCCTGCATGGGCGGGCTGCAGGCGATCCCCGGCATGGTCGAGGCACTGGGCGAGGCGGCGCTGGCGAAGGGCAAGCCTTTCCTCGGCATCTGCGTCGGCATGCAGTTGATGGCCGATACCGGGCTGGAGCATGGCGAGACTGCAGGGCTGGGCTGGGTGAAGGGGCGCGTCGGCGCGCTCGACGCATCTCAGGTCAAGGTGCCGCACATGGGGTGGAACGATGTGCGTCCGCTTGGCGACCATCCGCTGCTTGCCGGGGGCGAGGCCTATTTCCTCCATGGCTATGCCTTTACCGGCGCGGACGTGCTGGCGGTCACCGATCATGGCGGGCCGGTGGTCGCCGCGATCGGGCGCGACAATCTGATCGGGGTGCAGTTCCACCCCGAGAAAAGCCAGCGCTATGGCATCGACCTGCTCGCGCGCTTCCTGGAGTGGCGGCCATGAGCCTCATCGTCTTTCCCGCGATCGACCTCAAGGGCGGGCAGGTGGTGCGCCTGGCCGAGGGCGATATGGATCGCGCGACCGTCTATGGCGACGATCCCGCCGCGCAGGCGATGATCTTCGCCGAGGCGGGTTCCGAGCATGTCCATGTCGTCGATCTCGACGGGGCCTTTGCGGGCCATGCGGTCAACGCCGATGCGGTGAAGGCGATCGTCGAACGCTTTCCGGGGCATGTCCAGCTTGGTGGCGGCATCCGCGACCGCGCCGCGATCGAGCGCTGGTTCGATCTTGGCGTCGCGCGGATCGTGATCGGCACCGCCGCGCTCGAGAACCCCGATCTGGTGCGCGCGGCGGCGCGCGACTTCCCCGGCGGGATCGTCGTCGCGGTCGATGCGAAGGACGGCATGGTCGCGACGCGCGGCTGGGCCGACGTGTCGGACGTGAGCGTCGTCGATCTCGCGCGGCGCTTCGAGGATGCCGGGGTGGCGTCGCTGCTCTTCACGGATGTAGGACGCGACGGGCTGCTCAAGGGCTGCAACATCGAGGCGACGGTCGACCTCGCGCGTGCGGTCCGCATCCCCGTGATCGCCAGCGGCGGGGTGAAGGGGCTCGACGAAATCCGTGTCCTCTCGCTCTTCGCCAAGGACGGGGTCGAAGGCGTGATCACCGGCCGCGCCATCTATGACGGGCGGCTGGACCTGAAGGCCGCGCTGACCATGGCGGCCTCGGCATGACGGCATATCGGACTCCGTTCATCCCGGGCGCGCGTGTCTCGACTGCGCTCGACACGAACGGGAGGGGTGGGCGATGACCGTTCGCGTCCGTGTCATCCCCTGCCTCGACGTTGCGGGCGGGCGCGTGGTGAAGGGCGTCAATTTCGTCGATCTCGCCGATGCCGGCGATCCGGTGGAGCAGGCGCGCGCCTATGACGCGGCGGGAGCCGACGAGCTTTGCTTCCTCGACATCACCGCCAGCCATGAGGCGCGCGGCACGATGGTCGACGTGGTACGGCGGACCGCGGAAGTCTGTTTCATGCCGCTGACCGTAGGCGGCGGGGTGCGCAGCCCCGAGGATGCACGCGCGCTGCTGCTGGCGGGCGCCGACAAGGTCGCGGTCAATTCGGCGGCGGTGGCGCGGCCCGAGCTGGTCGCGGACCTGGCCGACCGTTTCGGCGCGCAATGCGTGGTCGCCTCGGTCGATGCGCGCGCGGTCGATCGCGATCGGTGGGAAGTCTTCACCCATGGCGGCCGCCGCGAAACGGGGATCGACGCGGTCGCCCACGCGATCAGGCTCGCCGAGCTTGGCGCGGGCGAACTGCTCGTCACCTCGATGGACCGCGACGGGACGCAGGGCGGATTCGACCTCAAGCTCGTCCGCGCGATCGCCGATGCGGTATCGGTGCCGGTGATCGCGAGCGGCGGCGTGGGTACACTCGACCATCTCGTCGAGGGCGTGACCGAAGGCCATGCCAGCGCGGTGCTTGCCGCCTCGATCTTCCATTTCGGGACCTACAGCGTCGCCGAGGCGCACGCCGCGCTTGCCGAAGCCGGGCTGCCGGTGCGAAACCATCGCTGATGGACGCGCTCATCCGCCTCGAATCCGTGATCCGCGAACGGCGCGGGGGCGATCCCGCGACATCCTATGTCGCGAAGCTCGCCGCCGCCGGGCGCGCCAAGATGGCGCAGAAGCTGGGCGAGGAAGCGGTCGAGACGGTGATCGCCGCGGTCCGCGACGATCGGCAGGCGACGGTATCGGAGGCGGCGGACCTCGTCTTCCACCTCGCCGCGCTGCTTGCCGACATGGATTTGTCGCTGGCGGACGTCGCGGCCGAACTCGAGCGGCGCGAGGGCCTTTCGGGGATCGCCGAGAAAGCCGCCCGTCCCAAGGAGTAGCCATGCCGATCGACGCCACGCTTCCCTATGACGACCAGAATATCTTCGCGAAGATATTGCGCGGCGAGATCCCGTCCCGGAAAGTCTATGAAGACGAGTTCGCCCTCGCCTTCCACGACATCAATCCGCAGGCGCCGACGCACATATTGGTGATCCCCAAAGGCGCCTATGTGTCGTGGGACGATTTTTCGAGCCGCGCACCCGACACCGAGATTGCGGGCTTCGTCCGCGCCGTGGGGCATGTCGCGCGCGAACAGGGGCTGGTCGAGCCCGGCTACCGGCTGCTCGCCAATATCGGGGGCGACGGGCATCAGGAAGTGCCTCACCTCCACGTCCATATTTTCGGCGGCCGGCCGCTTGGTCCGATGCTCGCGCGCTGAAGAGTCTGTTTGAGATCGGCGCCAGCCCGCTCCCCCACCCGGCCTCCCATCCAGGATACACTCTGTGGGAGGCCGGGTGGGGGAGCGG
>NZ_JBYTEN010000028.1:0-40760 GCF_058790595.1 Sphingomonas sp. EU05-FHT14C10
TTCGGACCCTCAAGATCCAGCTCAACAACCTCCAATGGACGCTTCGCCTCAAACGCTACCGCCGCTCTCGTCTTCATAAAACTCCACCTTGAGGGTCGGGCGTCGCCGCAGCGACGCCCGCTTTTCAGTTGTCAGAAACGCTGGCCGACCTTGAGGCCGAATATCTGCGGCTTGATCGGGTAAACGCGATAATAGGGGCCGCAGAAGGCGGGGGCGCACGCCGTGTTCCGGCTCAGTTCGCCGCGTTCGTCGAAGGCGTTCTGGATATAGAGCTGGAACGTGGTCTGGCCGAACTGCCCGCCGACCGCAAAATCGGCCGTGGTGAAGGCCGGCGTCGGCCCGACGGCGTCATATTCGAGATTGGTCAGGAAGGTGCGGGTATTGCTCTGATGCAGCACCGTCCCCTGCACATAGGCCTTCACGTCGCCGACCAGGAAATTGTAGCGCGCGGTCGCCGTGCCCTTGAAGCGCGGCTGGATCGGCAACCGCGTACCCTTGGGCGCGGCCGGCGGAACGCCAGGATCGCAGACACTGTTGCCCGTCTCGTCGACCTGGCAGAAATTGGTGGTCAGCTTCGCGTCGACATAGGTCGCCGATCCCGAAAGCTGGAATCCGCCCAGCCGCCAGTCGAAATCGGCCTCTGCGCCGTGTACCCGCGCGTCGCCGGCATTGTAGATGTTGGTGACGCCCGCCTGCCCGATCGGGCTGAGGCCGAACTGCAGCTTCTTCCACTTCTCGATGAAGACCGCGCCGCCGATGTTGAGCGTGTTGTTGAGCCAGCTCGTCTTCCAGCCGATCTCGTAATTGTCGAGCGTGTCGGCCTTGTAGGCGTCGACGCCCTGCCGGCGGTTGAGGCCGCCCGGCCGATAGCCGGTCGAATAGGTCGCGTAGATCATCTTGCCCGGCGCGAACTTCCACGACAGCGTCGCCTTGTGCGTCTCGCCGGAATCGTCGAACTTGCCGTCGATATTGGTGCAGGGCCGATCGGTCGCCGTCGTCGCCAGGCAGCTCGGATCCGCGGCATTATAGGCAAAGCCCGAGAAACCGACCTGCGTATTCTTGGTCATGAAGCCGCGAATGCCGAGGTCGAGCGTCAGCTTCGGGGTGATGTCGAACGCCGCATCGGCGAAGGCCGCATAATCGCGGTCGACGCGACGCGTGCGCGTGCGGAACGTGGAATCGCCGAAACCGGGAATCGGCGTCGGATAGTAGAATCCGTCCTGCGGAATCTGGGAGATGCCGGGGATGACATAGTCCGCCTGGATATAGTCGGTCTGACGCCCGTAGAAGAGCCCCGCCGTCAGCCGCAGCCGCTCGCTCGCCGGCGACGAGATGCGCAGCTCATGCGTCTGCTTCGTATAGCGGTCGGCGAGATACTGGTAGGTCGTGGGGTCGAGGAAGCCGCCGTCGCCCGTCGGGAAATAGGTATAGTAGAAGCTGCCCTGATGCGAGCCGCCGTCATAGGCGACGGTGTAATAGCTATAGTCGGTCTGGTTCTCGGTCTTCCGCTCGAAATAGCCGCCGGCATAGGTGATATCCCAGTCGGACAGCTTGCCCTGGATGGTCAGCGCGGCCTGATACCAGCGATCCTTGTTGATGTCGGGCGTGAAGTCATGGACCTTCAGGTCGCCCGCGCGCGGATCATAGAGGAAATTGCCGTGCGCGACCTGGCGCTGGTAGATGAACGCCGGCATCACCGTCCAGTCGTCGGACAGGTCGAGCTTCAGCGCCGCGCGTCCGCCATAGGTATCGACATCGTTGAAATTCTTTTTGACGAACTTGTCGTTGTTGATCGTGACGTTGGTCGAGGGATCGTCGTCGTTGAGCGTGTAGGTGCGGGTCGCCGGCGTATTGTCGATATAGCCGCCGTCATGCTCGTAGAATCCGACGAGGCGGATCGCCGCCTTCTCGCCCAGCGGGATGTTGACGAAGGCCTCGGCGGTGCCGCCTGCGGCGCCCTTGCCGAACTTGTTGGCGTCGAGATCGATGCCGGCCGAAAATTTGCTGGCGTCGGGCTTGTTGGTGATCAGGCGGAGCGTGCCCGAAAGCGAGCTCGCGCCGTAGAGCGTGCCCTGCGGGCCTGACAGCGCCTCGACGCGCTCCATGTCATAGACGTGGAAGTCGACGTTGCTGGCGATGGTGGTGAGCGGAATCTCATCGAGATAGAGGCCGCTCGCCGGGGCTGAGCCGCCGTGGAGGCCGTCGCCGCCGCTGGTCACGCCGCGGAAGTAGATCTGGCTCTGGCTCGGGCCGAAGGACTGGAAGCTGACGCTGGGCAGCAGCTTGGCATAGTCGTCGAAGCTCTGCACCTGATGCTGCTCGAGCGTCGCATTGCCCAGGGCCTGGATGCTCAGCGGAACGTCTTGCAGGCGCTCGGCACGCTTTGTCGCTGTGACAACGATGTCACTCGAAGACGAAAAATCAGGCGCCTGTTGCTGGGCAAACGCCGTCCCGCTTCCCGCCAATGCGGTCGACCCCAGCATGACGCCGGCAAACCGCCAAAGCCCCGATCCACGACCATTTTTACATCGCATCGCCTGACCCCTTTGTCGTCGAGAGAACCGCCCCGGATTTTTCAGAATTATGACTCATGCTCCCACGCGACTAGACAGTCGTCAAGCATTATTATCCATCTGTCCAACAACTCCGGATCAGGCTCGCCCGGGGCAGGAAATCGTCGGTCCCCGCCCTCCCGCGCACCGGCAGGCGGCCGATTTTCCCTTGTAACTTCATCGCAATACCCGTTGCGCCAAAGCGTCACATCACACTGGCACTAGCCGGCCGACCAAACCGGGTTGCACGGGGAAACCAAATGTTCCGTAGATTTTCGACCGCCGCACTGCTGGCGGCGAGCTGTAGCGTTCTCGCCTTTCATACGGCTGCGATGGCGGCCGACGCCCTGCCCCCGGTGCCGGACCCCGGCGAGAATGAAGAAATTCTGGTCACCGCCCAGAAGATCGAGCAGCGGCTGGTCGACGTGCCGATCACCATCTCGGTGATGACCAACGATCGCATGCGCACGCTGGGCGTCAACGATCTCGACGAACTGTCCAACTATGTCCCCGGCCTCAACATCCAGGAACAGAGCGCCAACAATCCTGGCATCGTCATCCGCGGCATCACGTCGGACAGCGGATCGGCGCAGCAGGCCGCGCGCGTCACGCTCTATTATAACGGCGTCGACATTTCGCGTTCGCGCGGCGCCTATCAGGGCGTCTACGACCTCGACCGGATCGAAGTGGTGAAGGGTCCGCAGGCGACACTGTTCGGCACCGCCGCGACCGTCGGCGCGATCAGCATCGTCTCCGCCCGTCCCAGGCCCGGCCTGTCGGCGAGCCTGACCGGCGGCATCGGCAATTACGACCAGCGGCTGCTGAGCGGCTATCTCAATGCCGGCTCGGACGTGATCGCCGGCCGCGTCGCCTTTGAATGGAAGAAGCGCGACGGCTATGTGAAGAATTTCGCGCCCGATCAGCGCGATCTCAACGGGCAGGACGAAGTCGGCGTGCGCGGCTCGCTCCGCTTCACCCCGTCGAGCGATTTCACCGCCGACCTGATCTTCACCTATGATCGCGAACAAAATCCCGGCACCGCCTTCATCAGCAAGCGCCTGCCACCCGCGTCGGTCAGCGGCACCATCTACGACGGCGCGTGGCTCGGCGGCTCGCCTTATTCGGAACAGGCACTGGGCGCCCCGAGGCTCGGGCTCGATCGCCATGTCTATGACGGCAATCTGACGCTCAACTGGAACATGGGCGACGGGTGGAGCTTCACCACCGTCAACGGCTACCGCAAGTTCGACTCGCTCGAGATTTTCGATGCCGACGGCTCGCGCGCCTGGTTCCTCGAATTCGCCGAGAATGCGAAAGGCTGGCAGTTCAACCATGAAAGCCGCTTCGCTTACGCGGCCGACAAGTTCCGCGGTTCGTTCGGCTGGAATTTCTTCACCGAGAAGGGCGATCAATATGTCCCCTTCTCGTCGGAGGAAGGCACCTTCCTGCAATGTGCGGCGAATGTGATCCCCGGCCTCGGCTGCATCGCGGCCGACGGCACCGTCACTGCTTCTCGCGCCACCGCGCTGCTCACCCGCGGGCTGGCAACCGTCCTCCCCTACAGCGGCTGGTTCGAGAATAAGGGCAACAACCAGAGCTATTCGATGTTCGCCGATGGCACCTGGCTGCCCGTCGAGCAGCTCGAGCTCACCGCCGGCGTCCGCGTCCTCATCGAGCAGCGCCGTTCGGGCTATGCCTCCTATGCGCCGAAATCGGTGCTGACCGGCGGCCCGCTCATCCCGTCGCAGGTGACGACCAACGGCAATTTCTTCTGGGCGCAGCGTTCCTACGCGGCCGTGCTGCCGCGCTTCAACGCGCTCTATCACCTGACGCCCGACGTCAGCCTCTATGCGACCGTCTCCAAAGGCCGGCGCTCGCCGACCGTCGACGTCTCGGCCGCCGCTTCGGCGGGCGGCGCGGTCGCTGCGGTGAACCTGATCCCCGAGGAAAATGTCTGGAACTATGAAGGCGGCATCAAGGGCCGCGTCGGCATCTTTTCGGGTTCGCTCGGCGTCTATTACCAGAAGTACGACAATTTCCAGGTCAGCGTCCGGCGCGACGACGGCTCGACCGTCACCGAAAGCGCCGGCTCGGCAAGCAATCTCGGCGTCGAGGCGGAGCTGGAGGCGCGGTTCACCAACTGGTTCCGCGCCTTCGGCAATGTCGGCTTCATAGACGGCGGCATCGACGACAAGCCGTCCAACGGGCGCTTCGCCGGCAACCAGTTCCGCCTCCAGCCGCGCTGGCAGGCCTCGGCCGGCTTCACGATCAATGCGCCGCTGGGCAACGCCATGCGCGTCTTTGCGACGCCCAGCGTCACCTATCGCAGTCGCATCTATTTCGAGCTGCCCAACACGCCCGCGATCAGCCAGGACAAGGTGACGCTCGCCAATGTCCGCGCAGGCCTGTCCTTCGCCGACGACCGCTATGAAGTCTCGGCCTTTGCGCGCAACCTGTTCAACCGGCATTATCTGCTTGATGCGGGCAACACCGGGGGGTCATTCGGCTACCCCACCTTCATCCCCGCCGAGCCGCGCCTCTACGGCGTTCAGCTCAGCGCGCGTTTCTGACCCCGGGAGAGGACGAACGCCATGACCTTCCATATCGACCGCCGCCTTCTTCTGAAAGCCGGCGCCTTCGGCATCGCTGCGCTTGCCACGCCCGGCGCCGCGCAACTGCTTGCCGCGCGCGGCTTCACCCACGGCGTCGCGAGCGGCGAGCCGGGGCCTCGCTCGGTGCTGCTCTGGATCCGCTATGTCGGATCGGGCGACACGAAGCTGCGCTGCGAGGTTGCCGAGACCGACGCCTTCACCCGCATCGTCTCGGGTGGCGACGTCGTGGCGAGCGGCGAGCATGATCATTGCGCGAAGCTGGTCGTCAACGGCCTCCAGCCCGATCGCTGGTATCATTACCGCTTCATCGCGCCCGACGGCACGATCAGCGAGATCGGCCGCACCCGCACGCTGCCCACCGGCAACGTGAAGCGCTTCGGCATCGGGCTCTTTTCCTGCTCGAACATGCCCTTCGGCTATTTCAACGCCTATGCGCATGCCGCCGAACGCAGCGACCTCGATCTGATGATCCATGTCGGCGACTATCTCTACGAATATGGCCCCGGCACTTACCCTGAAAAGGCCGTCCCCGGGCGCGAGGTCCAGCCGCCCAACGAGATGGTGACGCTTGCCGATTACCGGCTGCGCTACGCCGCCTATCGCGCCGACCCCGATCTGCGCCGCCTCCACCAGCAATTCCCGATGATCGCGCAGTGGGACGATCACGAGTTCGCCAACGATGCCTGGCAGGGCGGCGCGGAAAATCACGATCCCGCGAAGGAAGGCCCCTGGTCGGTGCGCAAGGCGGCGGCCGAGCGCGTCTATGACGAATGGATGCCCGTCTCCGGCCAGCGCTGGAACAGTTTCCAGATCGGCTCGCTCGCGACGATCTTCCGCCCCGAAACGCGCATCACCGCGCGCACCAAGCAGCTCGAGCTGGCCGAGGCGCTCGCCGGGCGCGGCGATCTCATGCAGGCCCTCGTCGCCTTCCGCGATGGCCCCTGGCAGGCCGCCGACCGCACGCTCATGGGCGCCGAGCAGGAAGCATGGCTGAACGACGGCCTCGGCAAGTCGGTGAAGGCCGGCACGCGCTGGCAGGTGCTGGCGCAGGAAATCGTCATGGCCCCCGTCCGCTTCCCCGAAGCCGCGCTCAGTTGGTTCCCCGCGGACGGCCCGCCCAAGGCCCGGCAGGTTGCGATGGCCGGCGTCGCGGCCGCCAAGGTCGGCCTGCCCTTCAACTTCGATTCGTGGGACGGCTATCCTGCGGCCCGTGCAAGACTGCTCGATGCCGCGCTCGAAAGCGGCAGCAATCTCGTCGTCCTGTCGGGCGACAGCCACAATGCCTGGGGCAACAACCTATCGCAGGGCGGGCGCCCTGCGGGCGTCGAGTTCGCCGGCCATTCGGTGACCTCGCCGGGTTTCGAGGCTTATGTGCCCCAAACCGCCCCGGCCGATGTCGCCAAAGCACTCCAGACCACCAATCCCGACATCATCTTCTCCGACACCAGCAAGCGCGGCTATGTCTCGCTCCAGCTGACGGCGGACAAGGTCCATGGCGAATGGCATTTCATGGACACGATCCTCACCCGCTCGACCAGCGGCGTGACGAGCAAGGCGCTCGACGTGCGCTGGGGCGAGCGCCGCTTCGCCAGCGCCTGATCCCCGTCCCTGACATCCGCACCAGCCCCCGTCATTGCGAGCGAAGCGAAGCAATCCAGACCGATACCGGACATCGCCCTGGATTGCTTCGTCGGCTCCACCTCCTCGCAATGACAGGGCATTCCCTTTCGAGCGACCTTGCAACTTTCCGGCGCGCGGTCTTAGCTTTGGCTTCACCGCCGCCGGAAAGCCCATCATGACCCCGAACGCCTCGCCATGCTGATCGGCCCGCTCAAGCTCAAGGCGCAGATCTATTGCGGCAGCGAGATCGCGATGGGGCCGGGCAAGGCCGATCTGCTCGAGGCGATCGCGCGCGACGGATCGATATCCGGCGCCGGGCGGACGCTCGGCATGAGCTATCGCCGCGCCTGGCTGCTCGTCGATGCGATGAACCGTTGCTGGGCGCAGCGGCTGGTCGAGACCTCACCCGGCGGCGCGCGCAACCGCGGCGCGCGGCTCACCGAATTCGGCGCGCGCATCCTCGCCCTCTACCGCGCGATCGAGCGCGACATGGACAAGGCGCTCGAAGACGGACCGCTGGCCGAGTTGCAGAGCCTGCTCCGCGCCATGCCGGAGCCGCCGCATTACAACGTCCGCCCGCACGCGGAGTCCGGCAAGGCATAGCGCCTGTCCGACACGAAGGTCCGGTCGGTCATCGCATCGAGAAAGGCGACGATGGCCGCCATCTGCCCCGTATCGAGCCGGACGCCCCGATGCCGCGCGATCGCCTCGCCCGGCGTCGCCGCCGACCCGTCATGGAGATAGGGCGCAGTCAGCGCAACATTGCGCAGCATCGGCGTCCGGAAATGCCCGTCGTCGCTGGCCTTGCCCGTCACCGCGCCCAATCCCTTGTCCCGCCCCACGGCTTCGATTGCATGGAAGCGCCCGTCGCTCATGTCCGGCCCGGCATGGCAAGAAGCACAATTGCGCGCGAATAGGACTCCTCCCTGCCGCTGCGCCGGCGTCAGCGCATCGCGCATGCCGCGCCGCCAATGGTCGATCGGCGCATCGTCCGAAATCAGGCTGCGCTCGAAGGCGGCGATCGCGCGCGCAACGGTCGTCATGTCGATCCGACCGCCCATGTCGGGAAAAGCGGCCCGGAACATCTCGACGTAACAGCTATCCCGCCCCAGCCGCCGCGCGATCTCCGGCTCCTGCCCCTTCATCCCCATTTCGACCGGATCGTCGCCGAGCACGGGGATCGAGACCTGCGCTTCCAGCGTCCGCACGCGCGGATCGCCCCAGGTCAGGCTGCGCGCACGCACGACATTGGCCAGCCCCGGCGCGTTGCGCCTGCCCGGCTCGCCATGCACGCCGGGATGCGTCGCCACGCTGTCCGCAAAGCCGTGGCGCTGCACATGGCAGGAGGAACAGGCCATGCTCCCGTCCGCCGACAGATCGGCGTCATAGAAAAGCCGCCGCCCCAATTCGATCCGGGCCGCCTCAGCATTTCCGCCGGACACGCCCTTCCCCGCCGCGACGAGCAGCCCGGCGCAAGCCAGCAACAGGCAGAGGCGCGTCAGCACCGGCATCGCGGTCAGGGCAGCCGCGCGACCATCACCGGCAATGCGGCCGATCCATTCCCCACGATCTGGAGCACATAGGTTCCGGGCTGGAGCGCGAAGTCCACCATCTTGCGCACGCCCGAGCAGGCCGGCCCGCGCCCGTGCGCGACCGACGTCATCGCCTGCCCGTCACGCACCACGTCGATCCACGCCGCCGATCCCAGCGCGACGCGGTATGTCCCCCCTTCGGGCACCACAAAGGCGACCATGCCACCATGGCTCACCGATCCGCCCGGCCGCTCGGGGCGCAGCGCATAGCTGACCTCGGGCGTCGGGCGCAGCGCCAGGTCGACGCCCCTGCCCGGCGTCAATGTCGCAGCCCCCAGATCATCCGCCTTGGCGCCCGCTGCAAGCGCCGCGCGCTGCGCCCATCCGGCAAGCGGCGCAGGCAGCGGCTGAGCGTCGCGCGGGCAGACGGGCTCGGCTTCCTGCGCCATCGCCGCCGCACCGGGAAGCGCCATGAAAGCCAGCAATGCCGCGCGGATCGGAAAGGTCATGAAAACTCCCTCATTATATCCCACTGGATATTGCGACCTATATTCTGCCATATACGGCCCGAAAGACCATCGGCAATTGCCGGGACAAAGGGGTTCTCATGCGTTTCATTCTCCTCGCGACCGCCTGCTCGGCGGCGCTTTCCGCGATTCCGGCTCGCGCCCAGCAAGCTCAGGACCAGAGCGACGCGCGCTTCGGCCTCGGCGAGATCGTCGTCACCGGACAGCGCGGCGCGGGGCTTTCGGTCGGCAGCGATACGCTTGGCCAGGATGCGATCTTCACCTTCAACCGCAACACGCTCGACGATGCGGCCAGCCTGATTCCCGGCGTGACTGCGGGCAATAGCGGCGGCTCGCGCAACGAACGCCTGTTGTTCGTGCGCGGCTTCGATCGCTTTCAGGTGCCGCTGTCGATCGACGGCATCCGCGTCTATCTGCCTGCCGACAACCGGCTCGACTATGGCCGCTTCCTCACACCGGACATTGCCGAGATTCAGGTCGCGAAGGGCTATGCCTCGGTGCTCGACGGCCCCGGCGGCATGGGCGGCGCGGTCAATCTGGTGACGCGCAAGCCGACCAAGGATCTCGATCTCGAGGTGCGCGGCCAGCTCAACCTCGGCCGCGACGCCGACTATAACGGCTATACGCTGTTCGGGCTTGTCGGCACCAAGCACGACAAATGGTATGCGCAGGCCAGCTACGCCCGCAATTTCCAGGATCATTGGGACCTGCCGGGCAGCTTCAAGCCGACCGTGAACGAAAATGGCGGGGACCGGGATTTCAGCCGCACCGAGGATTGGCGCGTCAACGCCAAGATCGGCTTCACGCCCAACGAAACCGACGAATATTCGGTCAGCTACACGCGGCAGGAAGGCTCGAAGAACGCGCCGCTCCACATCACCGACACCAGCAACGTGTCGCTGCGCAACTGGGCATGGCCTTACTGGAACATCCAGAGCGTCTATTTCCTGTCGACGACCGCGCTGGGCGACAATGCGACGCTCAAGACCCGCGTCTATTACAACAAGCTCGACAACCTGCTGCAGTCCTTCGACAATCGCAGCCAGACGACGCAGGCGCTGCCGCGCGCCTTCAATAGCCCCTATCACGACAATGCCTATGGCGGCTCGGCCCAGCTCGACGTTGCGCTCGCGCCGGCCGACATGTTCAGCCTCGCATTCCACTATCGCCGCGACGAGCATAAGGAATCGCAGACCAGCCGGCCCGATCTGCCGACCAGCGTTGCCGAGCCCGTCCAGAAAAGCGCCGAGCGCACCTGGAGCATCGCGGCGCAGAACGTCTTCAACTTCACGCCCGCGCTCAGCCTGACGGTCGGTGGCAGCTTCGACTGGCGCGATCTCGATTCCGCGCAGGAATATGGCGTGCCTCCGGGCGGCAGCGGCGCGAACCGCCTGTTTAGCTACCCGCTCAGCAACGCGTCCGCCTGGAATGCGCAGGGCCGCCTGCAGTGGGCGCCCGACGATGCCACCAGCCTGCACGTCAGCGTCTCGTCACGCGCGCGTTTCCCGACCTTGTTCGAGCGGTTCAGCAGCCAGTTCGGCACCGCCGAGCCCAACCCGGATCTGAAGGCCGAGCGCGCGACCAATGTCGAGGTCGGCGGCAGCCGTACCTTCGGTCCGCTGCATGTCACGGCGGCGGCCTTCTACAGCCACTTGACCGATGCGCTCGTCTCGGTCCGCACCACGGCGAACCTCAACAAGCGCGAAAATCTGGGGTCGGCCAACTATTATGGCGCCGAACTTTCGCTCGACGCGACCATCTCCAGCACGCTGCAGGCAGGCCTCAACTACGGCTACATCCATCGTGACTTCAACGTCGGAACGCCGCCCCCGGGCGGCCTGATCCGGCCGTTCGAGCTCACGGACGTCCCCGGCCACAAGGGCTTCGCCTATGTGACGTGGAAGCCGATCGAGAAGCTCAACTTCACCCCCAGCCTCGATTTCGCGTCGAAGCGCGTGACGGTCACCCCGGCAAGCGCCAACGGCCTCGCGCCCGTCTATTACAAGACCGGCGGCTATGCGACGGCGGGCCTCCGCATCGACTATGACGTGTTGCCGCAGGTCACGCTCAGTGTCGGCGGGCGCAACCTGTTCGACAAATATTATGTGCTGACCGACGGCTTCCCCGAGCCCGGCCGCACGCTCTTCGCCGCCATCCGCGCGCGTTATTGATGTTGCGCGGCACCGGCCCTCTCTCCCATCCAGACTATCCTGAGTAGGAAGTCAGGAGGGGGAGAGGGCCGGTGCCGATCGCGGTTCAGCCCGGCTGAACCGCACGAACAGCCCGCCGGGTCGCGGGTCGCCGGGGCAGGATCGCGCATAAGCCGGCCTGCCCCGGCACAATATCCGAACATATGCGATTCATATGCGATTCATATGCGGGGCCGCACCCCGCGCCGTCGCATTCAAACGGCCACAGGGCCTAATTGCGCCACCGCAGACGAATCGCGCCGCACATCCCGCGGCCGACGCCATGCGGGAGTGTGCAACCATGCAGGATTTTCTCTGGATCCTCCTCGCCCTCGGGCTGGCGGCGGCGACGCTTGCCTACGCCCGGCTGTGCGACAACGCCTGACGGTATCGGCGCCATGACGATCGAACTCTGGCTCGCCGCGATCACCGCCACCGGCCTTCTCATCTATCTCGTCGCCGCCCTCGTGCGGCCCGAACGCTTCTGACAGGGACAACGCCATGACCATCCAGGGGTGGCTCCTCATCATCGCCTTCGTCGGCGTGCTGCTGGCGATCACCAGGCCGCTCGGCCTTTGGCTCCACGCGCTTTACGAGGGGCGGCGCACGCCGCTCCATGCCGTGCTCGGCCCGGTCGAGCGCGGCTTCTACCGGCTTGCGGGTATCGACCCCACCGCCGAGCAGAGCTGGCGCCGCTACGCCGTCCACATGCTGATCTTCAACGTCGCATTGATGGCGCTCACCTATGCCATCCTGCGGCTGCAAGGCGTGCTCCCCTTCAACCCGCTGGGCTATGCGGGGCTTTCGCCCGATCTCGCCTTCAACACGGCGGTCAGCTTCACCACCAACACCAACTGGCAGAGCTATTCGGGTGAATCGACCATGTCGAACCTCAGCCAGATGCTCGGCCTGTCGATCCACAACTTCATGTCGGCAGCGACGGGCATCGCGCTCGCCTTCGCCTTCTTCCGCGGCTTCGCGCGGCGCAGCGCGGCGACGATCGGCAATTTCTGGGCGGACGCCACGCGCGTCACCCTCTACCTGCTGCTGCCGATCTGCATCGTCTACGCGGTCTTCCTGATCGCCAGCGGCGTGCCGCAGACGCTGGCCGGCTCGGTCGACGTCACCACGCTCGAAGGCGCGAAGCAGACGCTCGCCCTCGGCCCCGTCGCCTCGCAGGAAGCGATCAAGATGCTCGGCACCAACGGTGGCGGCTTCTTCAACGCCAACAGCGCGCATCCCTTCGAGAACCCCACGGCGCTGACCAACTTCGTCCAGATGCTGTCGATCTTCGCGATCGGCTTCGCGCTCACCTGGACCTTCGGCAAGGCGGTCGGCAATACCCGCCAGGGCTGGGCGATCCTCGCGGCGATGATCGCGATCTTCCTCGTCGGCGTCGGCGTCACTTACTGGCAGGAAGCGGCGGGCAACCCGATCCTCCACAATCTCGGCGTCGCAGGCGCGAATATGGAGGGCAAGGAAGTCCGCTTCGGTCCCGCCGCCAGCGCACTCTTCGCCGTCGTTACCACGGCGGCCTCGTGCGGCGCGGTCAATGCGATGCACGACAGCTTCACCGCGCTCGGCGGCATGATCCCGCTGTTCAACATCCAGCTCGGCGAAGTCGTGGTCGGCGGCGTCGGCGCGGGCATCTACGGCTTCCTGCTCTTCGCCATCCTCGCGGTGTTCGTCGCCGGGCTGATGGTGGGCCGCACGCCCGAATATGTCGGCAAGAAGATCGAGGGCAAGGAAGTTAAGCTGGCGGTGCTCGCCATCGCCGTGCTGCCGCTGATCATCCTCGGCTTCACCGCCATCGCATCGGTGCTGCCCGCAGGCCTTGCCGGTCCGCTCAACAAGGGACCGCACGGCTTCAGCGAGATTCTCTACGCCTTCACTTCGGCCGTGGGGAATAACGGGTCCGCCTTCGCCGGCCTCACCGCCAACACGCCATTCTACAATGGCATGCTGGGTGTCGCGATGTGGATCGGCCGCTTCTTCGTGATCGTGCCGATGCTGGCGATCGCCGGCAGCCTCGCGGCGAAGAAATATACGCCCGAGACCGCCGGGTCCTTCCCGACCACCGGCCCGCTGTGGACCGGCCTGCTGATCGGCATCGTGCTGATCGTCGGCGGCCTCACTTTCCTGCCCAGCCTCGCGCTCGGCCCGATCGCCGATCATCTCGCGATGATCCGCGGCCAACTCTTCTGATCCAGGGAACCTGTCCGATGGCCCGGTCCAACCAGAAATCAATCTTCACGGCGGAACTGATCGCACCTGCGATCCGCGACGCCTTCCTGAAGCTCGATCCTCGCCAGCTCATCCGCAATCCGGTGATGTTCACCACGGCGGTGGTGGCGAGCCTCCTCACCATCCTGCTCGTCGTCGGGCACGATCCGCTCGGCTTCGGCTTCAAGCTCCAGCTTGTCGTGTGGCTGTGGCTGACCGTGCTGTTCGGCACCTTCGCCGAGGCTTTGGCCGAAGGCCGCGGCAAGGCGCAGGCCGCCGCACTCCGCGCCACCCGCGCCGAGCTCTCGGCAAAGCGCTTGAAGGGCGAAGGCCGCCAGGTCGAGATCGTCCCGGCCAGCCAACTTCGCCTCGGCGATGTCGTGCTGGTCGAGACCAACGACCTGATCCCGGCGGACGGCGAAGTCGTCTCGGGCGTCGCCTCGGTCAACGAGGCCGCGATCACCGGCGAAAGCGCGCCCGTGATCCGCGAGGCGGGCGGCGACCGGTCGGCAGTCACCGCCGGCACGCGCGTCATCTCCGACGAGATTCGCGTCCGCGTCACCGTCGGCCCCGGCCAGGGCTTCCTCGATCGCATGATCGCGCTCGTCGAAGGCGCCGAGCGCCAGAAGACGCCCAACGAGATCGCGCTGACCATCCTGCTCGTCGGCCTGACGATCATCTTCCTGATCGCAGTCGCGACCATTCCCGGCTTCGCCAGCTATGCCGGCGGCTCGGTGCCCGTCGCGATCCTCGCCGCCCTGCTCATCACCCTCATCCCGACGACGATCGCAGCCCTGCTTTCGGCGATCGGCATTGCGGGCATGGACCGGCTGGTTCGCTTCAACGTGCTCGCCAAGTCGGGCCGCGCGGTCGAGGCGGCCGGCGACGTCGATGTGCTGCTGCTCGACAAGACCGGCACGATCACGATCGGCGACCGCCACGCGACCGAGTTCCGCCCCGTCGGCGGCGCGAGCGTGGAGCAGCTTGCCGAGGCCGCGCTCCTCGCCAGCCTCGCCGACGAAACGCCCGAGGGTCGCTCGATCGTCGAACTCGCGCGCTCGGGCTTCGGCCAGACGGTGGCGGCCCTCCCCGCCGGCGCCGAGATCATCCCCTTCACCGCGCAGACTCGCATTTCGGGCGTGAAGATGGACGGATCGGTCATCCAGAAGGGCGCGGTCGACTCCGTGCTCAAGGCCAATCCCGGCCTTGGCGACACCCCCGCCGCGACCGAGCTTCGCCGCATCACCGACGAGATCGGCCGCGCCGGCGGCACCCCGCTCGCCGTCGCCCGCGATGGCCACCTGCTCGGCGCCATCTACCTGAAGGACATCGTCAAGGCGGGCATCCGCGAGCGCTTCGGCGAACTGCGCGCGATGGGCATCCGCACCGTGATGATCACCGGCGACAATCCCCTCACCGCCGCCGCCATCGCGGCCGAGGCTGGTGTCGACGATTTCCTCGCGCAGGCCACGCCCGAGGACAAGCTGGCACTCATCCGCCGCGAACAGCAGGGCGGCAAGCTCGTCGCCATGTGCGGCGACGGCACCAACGACGCCCCCGCGCTCGCGCAGGCCGATGTCGGCGTCGCGATGAACACCGGCACGCAGGCGGCGCGCGAAGCCGGCAACATGGTCGATCTCGACAGCGATCCGACCAAGCTGATCGAGGTCGTCGGCCTCGGCAAGCAGTTGCTGATGACGCGCGGCGCGCTGACCACCTTCTCGGTCGCCAACGACGTCGCCAAATATTTCGCGATCATCCCGGCGATGTTCGTCGCGCTCTATCCGGGGCTGTCGGTGCTCAACGTCATGGGTCTCGGTACGCCGGAAAGCGCGATCCTGTCGGCGATCATCTTCAACGCGCTGATCATCCCGCTGCTCGTGCCGCTCGCGCTGAAGGGCGTCACCTATCGCCCGATGGGTGCCGGCCCGCTGCTCGCACGCAACCTCGCAATCTACGGGCTTGGCGGCCTCGTCGCGCCCTTCGTCGGCATCAAGCTGATCGATCTGGCGGTGAACGGGCTGGGCCTGGCCTGAGGAGAATGACGATGACCAAGGATATATTGACCGCACTTCGCCCGGCGATCGTGCTGACCATCCTCTTTTCGCTGCTGCTCGGCATCGCCTACCCACTGGCGCTGACCGGTATCGGCCAGGGGCTGTTCCCCGGCCAGGCCAATGGCAGCCTGATCGTCGCGAACGGCAAGCCCATCGGCTCCGCGCTGATCGGCCAGGGCTTCGCGAGCGACCGCTATTTCGCCTCGCGCCCCTCGGCCGCCGGCAAGGGCTATGACGGGCTGGCTTCGTCGGGCTCCAATCTCGGCCCGGCCGCGCAGGCACTCACCGATCGCGTGAAGGGCGACGTGGCGAAGCTGGAAGCAACCGGCGCGGGCGCGCCGCCGGTCGATCTCGTGACCACCTCGGCATCGGGCCTCGATCCGGACATCAGCCCGGCGGCCGCCTATTATCAGGTCGCCCGTGTCGCCAGGGCGCGCGACCTTCCCGAAGCCGCGGTCCATGCGCTCGTCGAACGCGCGGTGGAGCGTCCGCTCCTCCCCATCCTCGGCGATGCGCACGTCAATGTCCTCGCGCTCAACCTCGCGCTGGACCGGCTCGCCGCCAACGCCGGCAAATGATCGCGCGGGGGGATCGCCCGAACGGCATTTCTCCGTCCGGCGATGCCCCCGCCCTCTTGTCCCGAGTCGATGTTAGCGCTAACTTTCCGTCTTCGAGACGCCTGCAGGCGCGGAGTCGGAGAGGAGTGAACATGATTCATCGTGGTTGGTTGGTCGCTGGCGGAGCTTTGCTCGCCGCCGGTTCGGCTTCGGTCATGGCGCAGGTTTCGCCCGATGGCCGCCACTATCTCTCCCAGCCGCTCGTCACCTCGATCTTCACCGCCGATCCCTCGGCGCACGTCTTCAATGGCAAGATCTACGTCTATCCCAGCCACGATATCGACGCGGGAATCCCCGACGACGATCTCGGCAACCAATATGCGATGCGCGACTATCGCGTGCTCGAGATGGACAAGATCGGCGGCAAGGTGAAGGTCGGCCCCGTCGCGCTCGACGTGAAGCAGGTGCCCTGGGCCGGCAAGCAGATGTGGGCGCCCGACGCCGCCTACAAGAACGGCACCTATTATCTCTATTTCCCGGCGAAGGATAAGGACGGCGTCTTCCACATCGGCGTCGCGACATCCAAGTCGCCGATGGGCCCGTTCAAGGCCGAGCCCAAGCCGATCCCCGGCAGCTTCTCGATCGACCCCGCCGTGTTCACCGATGCGGATGGCAAGAGCTATATCTATTTCGGCGGCATCTGGGGCGGCCAGCTCCAGAAATGGGCGACCGGCAAATATGATCCGTCGATCGGCGAAACCGATCTGAAGCAGGACGATCAGCCCGCGCTCAGCGCCAAGGTCGCGCTGCTCTCGCCTGACATGAAGAGCTTTGCCGAGGCCCCGCGCGACGTCGTGATCCTCGACGAAGCCGGCAAGCCTTTGCTCGGCGGCGATCATGATCGCCGCTTCTTCGAGGCATCGTGGCTCTACAAGCGCGACGGCAAATATTATTTCACCTATTCGACCGGCGACACGCATTTCCTCGCCTATGCCGTCGGCGACAATCCCTACGGCCCCTTCACCTACAAGGGCCATTTCCTGCTGCCCGTGCAGGGCTGGACGACCCACCATTCGATCATCGACTGGGGCGGCAAGACCTGGCTTTTCTATGCCGACACCCAGCTCAGCGGGAAGAATCACCTGCGCAACGTCAAGGTGACCGAGCTTCATTTCAACGCGGACGGCTCGATCCAGACCATCGATCCCTTCGTCAAGTAACGCGGCCTTAGCATGTTTCTCGGCATCGATATCGGCACGTCGGGCGTCAAGGCGGTGGTGCTCGACACGCATGGCGCAGTCGTCGGGCAAGGCGTCGCCGCGCTCACCGTCCAGCGCCCCCAGCCGCTCTGGTCCGAACAGGACCCGGCCGACTGGTGGAAGGCGACGACCGCCGCCGTCCGCTCGATCGACCCCGCGATCCGTCGCGCCGTCCGCGGCGTCGGCATCGCGGGGCAGATGCACGGCGCGACGCTGCTCGGCGCGGACGATCGGCCGATCCGCCCCGCCATCCTGTGGAACGACGGCCGCTCCTTCGCCGAATGTGCGGCGCTTGAGGCGGAGGTTCCCGATCTCCGCGCCATATCGGGCAATATCGCGATGCCCGGCTTCACCGCACCCAAGCTCCGCTGGGTCCGCGATCATGAGCCGGACATCTTCGCGCGGGTCCGCACCGTCCTTCTTCCCAAGGATTATGTCCGGCTGAAGATGACGGGCGAGAAGGCTTCGGACATGTCCGATTCCGCCGGCACGCTCTGGCTCGACGTCGCCGCGCGCGACTGGAGCGAGACGCTGCTTGCCGCCTGCGGCCTGACGAAGGATCAGATGCCCCGCCTCGTCGAGGGCAGCGAGCAGGCAGGCCGCCTCCTCCCCGAAGTCGCCGAGGCCTGGGGCATGGGCGAAGTCCCCGTCGCCGGCGGCGCGGGCGACAATGCGGCGGGCGCCACCGGCGTCGGCGTGGTCAGCGACGGCAAGGCATTGCTCTCGCTCGGCACCTCGGGCGTGATCTTCGTCGCCAATGATCGCTTCCGCCCCAATCCGGCGCGCGCGGTCCACGCCTTCTGCCACTGCCTGCCCGCCATGTGGCACCAGATGTCGGTGCATCTGAGCGCGGCATCGTGCATCGACTGGGTGGCGCGGCTGACGGGTGCGGCGGGCGCCGCCGATCTCTTCGCCCGCGCCGAGGCCGCTGGTCCGGCCAGCGGCCCCGAAATATTCCTGCCCTATCTGTCGGGCGAACGGACGCCGCACAACGACGCGCAGGTGCGCGGCGCCTTCCTCCGCCTCGATAACGACACCACGCCCGATCGGCTGGCGCAGGCCGTGCTCGAAGGCGTGGCCTTCGCGCTCGCCGATGGCCTCGCCGTGCTGCGCGAGGCCGGCACCGAGGTCGCCGAACTCGCGGTGATCGGCGGCGGCGCGCGCTCGCGCTACTGGGGCCAGACGCTCGCCGCCGCGATGGACGTGCCGCTCGTCTATCTCCAGGGCGGCGAAGTCGGCCCCGCGCTCGGCGCCGCCCGCCTCGCCCAGCTTGCCGTCGACGGCGGCAACCCGGCCGAGGTCTGCGTCGCGCCTCCGGTGGCGCATGTCATCGCGCCCGACGCCGCACTCGCCGATCGCCTCGCGCCCAAGCTAGCCGCCTTCCGCGACGCCTATCCCCGCATCACTCCTCTCAATCCCGCCCCTCCCCTCAATCCCGCAAGGAGCGCCTGATGGCCACCGACTATTTCGCCCAGATTCCGCAGATCAGCTACAAAGGCCCCGACAGCGACGACGAGCTTGCCTATCGCTGGTATGACAAGGATCGCGTCGTCCTCGGCAAGCGCATGGAGGATCATCTCCGCTTCGCCGCCTGCTTCTGGCACACCTTCTGCTGGCCGGGCTCGGACGTGTTCGGCGCGGGCACGTTCAACCGCCCCTGGCATCGCGGCGCGAACGACAGCGCGGCCGCCGCCGAGAAGCGCGCGGTCGCCTTCGATTTCTTCACCAAGCTCGACATCCCCTATTATTGCTTCCACGACGTCGATGTGATGGCCGAGGCGCATGATGTCGCCGAGCATCGCCGCTATTTCGCCGAGGCCGTCGACGATCTCGAACGCCTCCAGGCCGCATCGGGGCGCAAGCTGCTCTGGGGCACCGCCAATCTGTTCAGCCACCCGCGCTTCGCCGCCGGCGCCGCGACCAGCCCCGATCCCGAAGTCTATGCCTTCGGCGCGATGCAGGTCCGCGACGCGCTCGAGGCGACCAAGCGCCTCGGCGGCAGCAACTATGTGCTGTGGGGCGGCCGCGAAGGCTATGAGAATCTCGGCAACACCGATCTGAAGCGCGAGCTGGACAATTTCGGCCGCTTCCTCAGCCTCGTCGTCGAGCACAAGCACAAGATCGGCTTCACCGGCACCATCCTGATCGAGCCGAAGCCGCACGAGCCGACCAAGCACCAATATGATTTCGACACCGCGACCGTTTACGGCTTCCTCAAGCGTTACGGCCTCGAGAACGAGGTGCGCGTCAATATCGAGGCAAACCACGCCACGCTCGCCGGCCACACCTTCGAGCATGAGATCGCGACTGCGGCGGCACTCGGCATCTTCGGCTCGATCGACGCCAATCGCGGCGATCACCAGAATGGCTGGGATACCGACCAGTTCCCCAATTCGGTCGAGGAGCTGACGCTGGCGATGGTCGAGATCCTGCGCGCGGGCGGCTTCACCACCGGCGGCTTCAATTTCGACGCCAAGGTCCGCCGCCAGAGCATGGACCCGGTCGACCTCTTCTACGGCCATATCGGCGGCATCGATACGGTGGCGCGCGGCCTGCTCAACGCCGCCGCGATCATCGAGGACGGCCGTCTCGATGCGATCAAGGCCGAGCGCTATGCCGGCTGGACCGGCCCGCTCGGCGAGCAGATCGGCACGCTCGATCTCGCCGGCATCGCCGATCTCGCGGTCGAGAAGGCGTTCGATCCCAAGCCGCGCTCGGGCCGGCAGGAACGGATCGAGAATCTGGTCAACCGCTTCATCTGATGTCAATTGCATGGGGGCGTCCGCCGCTTCGCCTTGCGAGGCCGGCGGGCGCCCCCTATTTTTGCTCAACCTCCCATCCGAAGGAAAATCCCGTGATTGATGGTGCGATTCTGATCGGCGCCGAGGCGCGCCAAGCCGATGCCCGTTTCACTTCGGTGAACCCCGCCACCGGCGAGACGCTGTCGCCCGATTTTTCCTCGGCCGGCGTCGATGCCGTCGCCGAAGCCGCGGCGCTGGCCGATGCCGCCTTCCCCGTCTATGCCGCGACTGATCCCGAGACGCGCGCTGCCTTTCTTGAGACGATCGCCGACAATATCGTCGCCATCGGCGATGCGCTGATCGAGCGTGCCATGGCCGAAAGCGGCCTGCCCCGCCCCCGGCTGGAGGGTGAGCGCGGCCGCACCGTCGGCCAGCTTCGCCTCTTCGCCTCGGTCGTCCGCCAGGGCGACTGGCTCGATGCGACGATCGATCCCGCGCTTCCCGATCGCCAGCCGCTGCCCCGCCCCGATCTCCGCCGCGTCAACATCGCGATCGGCCCGGTCGCCGTCTTCGGCGCATCCAACTTCCCGCTCGCCTTCTCGGTCGCGGGTGGCGACACCGCATCGGCGCTCGCCGCCGGCTGCCCCGTCGTCGTCAAGGGCCACCCCGCGCACCCGGGCACGGGCGAGCTCGTCGCACGAGCCATCGCCGACGCCGTCAAGGCGTCGGGGCTGCCCGCCGGCACCTTCTCCTACCTGCCGGGCGAGACGATCGAGCTTGGCGGCGCGCTCGTCGCCGATCCGCGCATCAAGGCGGTGGGCTTCACCGGTTCGCGCGGCGGCGGCCTCGCGCTGATGCGCATCGCCGCTCAGCGCCCCGAGCCGATCCCGGTTTACGCCGAGATGTCGAGCATCAACCCGGTCATCCTCTTCCCGGCGGCGCTCGCGTCGCGCGGCGCGGCGATGGCGACTGCCTTCGTCGGCTCGCTGACCATGGGCGCGGGCCAGTTCTGCACCAATCCGGGCTTGATCCTCGCGGTCGACGGCCCCGATCTCGACGCCTTTGTCGCGGCCGCCGGCGCGGCGCTCGCCGAAAGCCAGGGCCTGACCATGCTCACCCCCGGCATCCACGCCGCCTTCGAAAAGGGCGTCGCCGCGCTTGAGGGGCATGAGAATGTCCGCACCGTCGCGCGCGGCTGCCCCGCCAAGGGCGTCAACCAGGCCGTCGGCGCGCTGTTCGAGACAGATGCGCAGAGCTTCCTCGCCGATCATGCGCTCGGCAACGAAGTGTTCGGCTCCTCCTCGGTCGTCGTGCGCTGCCGCGATTTCGCCGAGCTCGGTCAGGTGGTCCGCGGCCTCGAAGGCCAGCTCACCGCCACGCTCCAGACCGATCCGGCCGACGAGGCCGAGGCAGCGAAGCTCGTCCCGTTGCTCGCCGAGCGCGTCGGCCGCATCCTTGCGAACGGCTGGCCGACCGGCGTCGAGGTCGCCCCTGCCATGGTGCATGGCGGCCCCTTCCCGGCGACCAGCGACGGCCGCACCACCTCGGTCGGCACGCTCGCTATCTACCGCTTCCTGCGCCCGGTGAGCTTCCAGAGCATGGCGCAGGGGCTCCTGCCTCCCGCCGTTCAGGACGCCAACCCCTGGGGCATCGCGCGCCGGGTCGACGGCAAGCGCGAGGCCTCTCCGCGCTGAGCGGAAAAAAGGGCCGGCCTCCCTCGAGGAGGCCGGCCCAGACGCCAGAGGACCAGCTTCGGCGTTCTTTGCGCGGCGCTCTATTCGTATCGATAGAACCGGACGCGCTGGATGCTGTAACTATCGGCGGGCAGCATGATCAGCCGTCCCTGGTGCGTCTGGTCGCCGTTCATCAGCCTTCCCGGCGTCCAGCGCCCGGCGGCGTCGAAACGGCCTTCCCACGCATTGTCGATGCCCGCCAGCGGCGGCCCTTCGCCCACCGGCGCAAAGCTCACCTTCATGCCCTTGCCCGCGATGATATAGTCCTCGGGGCCGGTCTGGATGATGATCCCGCCATAGGTCGCGGTCTCGGGCGTCGCCTGGGGACGCTGGATATCGGCGAAGGCGACGGTGAAGCGATAGCCGCCGATCGTCGCGGTCTGGGGTTCGTAGATCAGCGTGCCGTCGTAAAGCGCGGGCGGCCGGAAACCCGCCATGCGCCCCAGCCCCTGCGCGGCCAGAATATGCGGCGACAATTGCGTCAGCAGATCATAGGCATCGGCCAGCACGCCCGGCTTGTCGTCGATCGACTCGATCGAGAAGGGGCTGAAGCCGATCGCGTCGAGCTGGCCGATCGCGTAGAGCGCGTTGGACGGCACTTCGGCCGCATCGGCATTGTTCGCCTCGGGCACGAACAGCGGATTGTCGGGCCGTTTGTAGCGGCCCGCGAGATCGACGAAATTGGGGAAATAAATGTCGGGCGCGATCAGGTCGATCGTCGGCGCGCCGGCTTTCCACACATCGATCAGGTGCGGCAGCGGTCCGCCGCTGGGATATTCGCCCGGCGCGCGCGCGGGCCGGTTGAGCGCGACATTGACGTAGAGCGGCAACGCATAGGCCGCCTTCCCCGCCGCCGCGAGCTGGTCGGCGAAGCGTGCATAATACCAGGCCGTGAAAACTTCGGCCGCCGCGTCGCCGGGGCCGAACAGCTCTTCCCACGATCCTGCACTCTTCGCGCCGCGCGCCACCCACATGTCGCGCATGGCGGGGACCAGCGTGTCGCGATGCGCCGCCAGATAGTCGATCAGCGCCTGCGGCACCGGCTGGCGGAAGGCCGCATCGGCCAGCGGGCCATGGTCGCGCGCGACCGGCAGCATGCCGATCTCATTCTCCACCTGCACCATCAGCACGGTGGAGTCCTTGCCGTCCACGGCCTTCAGGTGCGCGAGCAGGGCCGCGAAGGCGCGCTGATCGGCTTTCAGCGTCCCGGGCGCGAAGGCCGACAATATGTCGACGCCCAGCCCGTCGGGCGTCTCGGCGCGCGGGAAGCGCGCCTGATCGCGCTTCACCCAGGCGGGCGCATAGGTGGACATGGAGTTCTTCCACGCCCCGAACCACAGGATGACCAGCTTTAGCCGATGCGCCCGCGCCGCGCTCAGCATGGCGTCGACCGACGACCAGTCGAAGCGCCCTTCCGCAGGCTCGATCAGCTCCCATGAAACCGGCGCCAGCACCGTGTTCAGATGCATGGCGGCCAGCCTTGCCCAGTGCGGCTCCATATAGGCCGCGCTCGACGCGCTCGAATTGCCCAGCTCGCCGCCGATGATGAGCATCGGCTTGCCGCCGACGACAAGCTGGGTCGCGCTGCCCTGCCTTTTCAGCGCGGGCGGCTCGGCCCGCGCCGGCAGGGCGATCGCGGCAAGCCCCGCCAGGATGGCAAGCCGCCGCGCCGCGCCTGCGGCTGCGGTCATCAGCCCTCCATATCCTCCAGCTCGCGCCCGCGGGTCTCGGTGACCATCGCGCGCACGAAGAAGAATGAGATCGCCGCGAACAGCGCATAGCCGGTGTAAGTCACCGCCAGCCCCGGCGAGACCGCCAGCGACGGGAAGCTGACCGAGATCGCGGCGTTGGCGATCCACTGGGCGAAGCCGGCCACCGCCAGCCCCGATCCGCGGATCTGGTTGGGGAACATCTCGCCCAGCATCACCCACATGATCGGACCCCAGCTGATGTTGAAGAAGATCACGTAGAGATTGGCCGCGACCAGCGCGATCACGCCGTTATTGCCCGGCAGGCTGACGCCGCCGTCGGCGCCCGTGACGGCGGTCGAGAAAGCCCAGGCCACCGTCGCCAGCGTCACCGCCATGCCCGCCGATCCGATCAGCAGCAGCGGCTTGCGCCCGATCCGGTCGACCAGCGCGATCGTCACGATGCACGCGCCGATCGAAAGCACGCCCGACAGGATGTTGGTCTGCAGCGCATAATCCTCGGAGAAGCCCACGGCCTCCCACAGCGTCGCGCCATAGTAGAAGACCACATTGATGCCCACGAGCTGCTGGAAGATCGCCAACCCGATGCCCGCCCACAGGATCGGGCGGATCTTGCCCGTCGTCTTGTCGATCAGGTCGGAGAGCTTGGGCTTGTGATGATCGGCGGCAAGGCTCGAGCGGATCTCGGCGACCTTGCGGTCGGCCTCGTCGCTGCCGAACAGACGGGTGAGCACCGCATGCGCGCGCGCTTCCTGCCCCTTGACCATCAGGTAGCGGGGGCTCTCAGGGATGACGAGCAGCGCGAAGAAATAGATCGCCGCCGGGATCGCCTGCAGCCAGAACATCCAGCGCCAGGCCGGCTCGCCCGCCCACAGGATCGCCGTCGATCCGCCGGCATAGCGCGCAAGCACGAAATTGGCGACGAACGCGCCGGTCAGGCCGGTGATGATCATCACCTGCTGCACGCTCGACAGCCGCCCGCGGATCGCCGCAGGCGTCACCTCGGAGATATAGACGGGGGACGTCACGCTCGCCGCGCCGACGCCGAGGCCGCCGATGATGCGCGCGATGATGAAGATCTCGGAATTGGACGCCGCGCCCGCCAGGATCGCGCTGACGAGGAACAGCGCCGCCGCCAGCATCATCACGCTGCGCCGTCCGATCATGTCGGCCAGCCGCCCCGCGCCGAACGCGCCGATCGAGGAACCAACCAGGATCGCGCCCACATTGATGCCGATGCCCAGCTTGCCCAGGTCGAAGGCCGATTCGAGGCCTTTCTGGGTGCCGTTGATCACGCCCGAATCATAGCCGAACATGAATCCGCCGATCGTCGCCACCGCCACGATCGCGGCGATGAAGCCGATATTGACGCGGGCCATGCCCGCCTCAGCCGCCGTTGCCATCCTACCCTTCGCTCCTTCCCCGATCGCCCTTGCCGGGTCGATCTTTCGTCCGCCGCGCGCACTTTGCCTACGCGCGATGTCGACACACCTTGTTGAACCGATCGTCGGGAAAATGGAAATCGGCGGTCCAGGCCGGGCTGTCGCCCGCCGCGCTTCCTTCCCTCTCCTCGACATCTGCTTTTGATAGCGCTACCAATATCAGCGGCGTAGCGCTGTCAAGGGCGCGTGCTATAAAGAACCTTGGGAGAGGGGATCGGCTGTGGGGCAATTTCGCGCGATCTGGCTTGTCGTCGTCGCAGCGCTGTCGATCGGCGCGGCGTCGCCGCCAGCGTCCGGCCGCCCGGGCGAACGCTGGGTCGCAAGCTGGGCCAGCGCGCAAATCGCCCCCGACGCGCAGAATGCGCTTCCCGACGCCGATCTCGCCGATGCGACGCTGCGCCAGATCGTCCGCCTGTCCACGGGGGGCGGTCAGATCCGCATCCTGCTGACCAACGCTTTCGGCACGCAGCCGCTGGTCGTCGACGCCGCGCATGTCGCACTCGCCGACACGCCCGCTTCGCCGCGCATCCGCCCCGGCAGCGGCCATGCCCTCAGCTTCGATGGCAAGCCGGCCGTCACCATCCCCGCAGGCGCGAGCTACTGGTCCGATCCCGTCGCGCTCGACGCCGCGCCGCTCACCTCGGTCGCGGTCAGCATCCATCTGCCGGCGGCGCCCGCAGGCCAGACCAGCCACCCAGGCTCGCGCGCGACCAGCTATGTCCTCGCAGGCAATCATGTCGCCGACGCCGACCTTCCCGGCGCGAAGGCCGTCGACCACTGGTATCAGCTCGCCGGGCTCTCGGTCGCCGCCGCCCCGGCGACGCGCGCGGTCGTCGCATTGGGCGATTCGATCACCGACGGGCACGGCGCGACCACCAACGCCAATGACCGCTGGCCCGATCGCCTCGCCGAACGCCTCCAGGCCGATCCCCGCACCCGCGCGGTCGGCGTGCTCAACCAGGGCATCGGCGGCAACCGCCTGCTGCTCGACGGCATCGGCCCCAACGCCCTCGCCCGCTTCGATCGCGATGTGCTCGCCCAGCCCGGCGTGCGCTATCTGATCGTTCTGGAAGGCATCAACGATCTCGGCACGCTGACCCGCGACGCCCCGGCGACGCCCGAGGCGCACCATGCGCTCGTCGCCCGGATGACCGGCGCCTATCGCCAGATCGTCGCGCGCGCCCATGCCGCCGGCATCAAGGTCTATGGCGCGACGATCCTCCCCGATGGCGGATCGGGCTATTATCATCCCGATGCGCTGAACGAGGCCGATCGCCAGGCCGTCAACGCATGGATCCGCGCCCCGGGCCATTTCGACGCAGTGATCGATTTCGACGCGCTCACCCGCGATCAGGCCGATCCCACGCGGATGAAGAAGGCCTACGACATGGGCGACGGGCTTCACCCCGGCCCGGCCGGCTACCGCGCGATGGGCGACGCCATCCCGCTCGACCTGTTCAGATAGGGGCTCCGCATGCGCGCCCCACCCCCTTCGCTCGAACGTGGAAACCCGCTCGCGGGGCTCCCGAATATCCGGCCGCACGGCAAAGGCCGGTCGGTGCTGATCATACCCCCGCGCTCCTGCGAAGCGACAAGGCATTTCCCGGACAAAATCCGCGAGCGCGAACCCTCCTAGAAGCTTCCGCCGCGCCCCGCGCCGTCGGCAAAGCGCCCGGCCCCCGCCTCGGCCTCGGCGCGCAGCGGTTTCTCGCCCTCGCGCCCCTCGAAGCGCAGCGCGTCGGCCAGTTCATTGTCCCACTGGCGATAGGCCGACATGCGATCGGTCCTCATGCACAGTTGCGGGAAGGCGGCGATCTGCCGCGCGATCGCCTGCGCCTCGGCCAGCGCTCCCCCCGCCGGCGTCAGGCGGTTGGCAAGCCCGAAGGACAAGGCCTCGTCCGCCGCCACTGGCCGCCCGGTCAGGATCATGTCGAGCGCGCGCCCCTGCCCCACGATGCGCGGCAGCCTCACGGTCCCACCATCGATCAGCGGCACGCCCCAGCGCCGGCAGAAAACGCCGAACACCGCCGTCGCCGAGGCGACGCGCATGTCGCACCACAGGGCCAGTTCCAGCCCGCCCGCAACCGCATAGCCCTCGACCGCCGCGATCACCGGCTTGCCGAGCAACATACGCGAAGGCCCCATCGGCCCCTCGCCCTCGGGCTCATACACATCCCTGCCCGTACCGACCGCCTTGAGGTCGAAGCCCGCGCAGAAATTGCCCTCAGCCCCGGTCAGCACCGCCACCCGCGCATCGTCATCGGCGTCGAAGGCGGCAAAGGCCGCACGCAGCGCCAGCGCGGTTTCGGGGTCCACGGCGTTGCGGCAATGCGGCCGGTCGATCGTGACGGTGCGCACCGGTCCGTCGTCGCTGATCCGCACGCTCATGCCGGCATCGCCCGCTCGATGATCGCGCGCGTATCGATCGCCGCGTCATAGGCGCCATAGGCCGAACCGCGCTCCTCGAGCCGCAGCCGGCAGAAGGCCTCGGCAACCGGGCTGTCCCAGCCGATCAGCACCGCCGCCTGCGCGGCAAGCGCCAGCCGCTCGACGATCAGCCGCGCATTCGCCTCGCTCGCCGTGCGCAGGTCGATCCGGTCGATCCAGTCGTCATAGGCATGGAAGCGCCCGCGCGCGGCGGCGAGGAAATCTCGCAGCGCCTCGACCCCCTCGGGTTCGCGCCCCAGCGCGCGCAGCAGGTCGAGCGCGATGACATTGCCCGATCCTTCCCAGATCGCGTTGAGCGGCGACTGGCGGAACAGGCGCGGCATCGGCCCCGCCTCGATATAGCCCGCGCCGCCATGACACTCCATCGCCTCGTAGACGAGGCCCGGCGCCCGCTTGCACACCCAATATTTGGCAAGCGGGGTCAGCAGCCGCGCCACGGGATCGTCGATGTCGAAGGCCTGCGCCAATCTCATGCCGATTGCGGTCGCCGCCTCGCTTTCCACCGCCAGATCAGCCAGCACGCCCGCCATCGCCGGCTGATCGACCAGCCGTCGCTGGAAGGCCGATCGATGCGCAGTGTGCCACAGCGCCTGCGCCAGCGCGCCGCGCATCTGCTGCGCTGATCCGACGACGCAGTCGAGCCGCGTATGCTGGACCATCTGGATGATCGTCGCCACGCCGCGCCCCTCGTCGCCCAGCCGCTGGGCAAGCGCGCCATGATATTCGATCTCGGACGACGCGTTGGACCGGTCCCCCATCTTGTCCTTCAGCCGCATCACGCGGAACCCCGCATTGCGCTCGCCGTCGGGTAGCCAGCGCGGCACGAGGAAGCAGGTCAGCCCGCCCTCGGCATAGGCCAGCGTCAGGAAGGCATCGCACATCGGCGCCGAGCAGAACCATTTATGCCCCGTCAGCCGATACCAGTCGCCTTCCCCGCCGATCGCCTCGGCGCGCGTCGTGTTGGCGCGCACGTCCGATCCGCCCTGCTTCTCGGTCATCGCCATGCCGATGGTGACGCCCGCCTTCTCGCTCGCAGGCCGCGCCGCAGGATCATAGCGCCCGGCGGCGATGCGCGGTGCCCAGACGGCCGCGACCGCCGGGTTGGCGGCCAATGCAGGCACCGCCGCATAGGTCATCGTCATCGGGCAGCTCGTCCCCGAATCCGCCTGCCCGGTCAGATAGAGGATCGCCGCGTGGCCGACATGCCCGGCCGGCGTCCCGTCCCACGCCACGCTGGCAAAGCCGCTGTCGAGGCCGAGCTTCATCAGCTCATGATAGGCCGGGTGGAAACGCACCTCGTCGACGCGCCGGCCGAAGCGGTCGAACGTGTCGAGCACCGGCACCTGCCGGTTGGCCTCGACGCCCCATTCGATCACCTCGGCCGATCCGCAGCGCGCGCCGAGCGCCGACAGCCGGTCGGCGAGGCCGCTGCCGCCCGCCTTCACCACCGCATCGGCCAGCGCCTTGTCGCCACTGAACAGGTTGCTGTCCTCCAGCGGCGGCGGCTGGTTGAACACGTCGTGCGTCTCGAGCCTTTCGATCGGGCGGATCGCGGTCATCGCCTCATCTCCTCAATCGTCGGCGGGCAGGCGCTTGGCGACCTGGCTGGCGATCGGATCGCCGCTGTCGCGCTCGGCCACCGCCTGCTTGAAGCCCACTTCCTGCGCGCGCTCGCGGAACCACATGCCCTCGGGGGAATGGCGCGACACGCCGTCGAAGAAAGTGGCGAACATCTGCGTATTGTTCAGCCCCATATTGTCATAGGCCTGATTGACCACGGTCTTGGTCATCATCAACTGGTTGCGCGGCACCCCGCGCAGCCGCCCCGCCAGCCGCTCGACCGCATCGTCCAGCTCCGACTCGGGCACCGCTTCCAGCGCCAGCCCGATCCGCACCGCCTCCGGCCCGTCGATCAGGTCACCTGTCATCATCATCCGCTTGGCCATTTGCGGCCCCAGCCGATAGACCCACATGGCAGGCGTCGGCACGCCCCAGACGCGCGCCGGCGGATAGCCGATCCGCGCATCCTCGGCCATGATGAGGAAGTCGCAGCACAAGGCGATGTCCGATCCCCCGGCCACCGCAGCGCCGTGGACGCGCGCGATCGTCGGCTTGGTCGAACGCCACAGCGCCATGAAGTCCTGCGTGTTGCGCCACATCATCTGGAAATCGAGCGTCGGGTCCCAGGGCATGTCCTGCGAACCGCTGATCTCGCCCTTGCGCTCGGCATAATGTTTCAGGTCGTATCCGCCGCAAAAGCCCGGCCCCGCCCCGCGCACGACGATCACATGCACGTCGGGATCGGCCTCGGCGCGCTCGACTGCCGCCCTGATCTCGCGCGGCATCCCGTCGGCGATCGCGTTGAAACGGTCGGGCCGGTTGAGCGTGATCGTCGCGGTGCGATTGCCCGTCTCATAGGCCAGCGTCCGGTAGGTCATGGCATCATCTCCTTCGGCGCATGCGCAGCGCCGCTCGCGAAAGCCTCGGCGATCTCGGCCTCGCCCAGCCCCGCTTCGGCCAGCACCGCGCGACTGTGCTCGCCGACACGCGGCGCATGATCGTCCAGCCCGGCGCGCGCGCCGTCGAAACGCGCCACCGGCCGCGCGCGCCGCACCGCGCCGGCCTGCGGATGCGCGGTCACCGCGATGAAATCGTCATGCGCCAACTGCGCATGGCCCGGCAGCGCATCGGACGGATTGGCGACGCCGCATGGCACGCCGGCCTCGACGAGCCGCGCCACGGCTTCGCTCGTGCTCAGCGCCTGAACGCGCGGGGCGGAGAAGGCGCGCAGGTCGTTCCAGTTGAGGAAGCGCTTGGTCATGTCGGCATAGCGCGGATCGTCGAGCAGCTCGGGCGCGCCGATCGCCTTGGTCCACCCCTCGAACTCGGCCTGGGAGAGCATGACGACGACGATCCACCCGTCGGCCGTCTGCCAGGGCCGGTAGACCGAAGCGATATTGGGCATGCGCGAACTTGTGTCGGGAAACGCCTGGTCGCCGTGCAGGTCGATCCAGCCATAGGCCACCGCCGCCTCGAGCATCGATATGTCGATGACCGAGCCCTGCCCCTCGCGTTCGCGCGCGACCAGCGCCGCCGTCACTGCCTGCGCGGCATAGAGCCCCGCCGTCTTGTCGCAGATCCACTGCGGCGCGAGCAGCGGGCCTTCGCTGCCCCAGCTCAGCATCCCGGATTCGGCCTGCACGATCGGATCATAGGCGCGCGCCGAGGCCATCGGCCCGTCCTGCCCGAAGCCCGATATGCGCGCGATCACCAGATCGCCCCGGATCGCGTGGAGCACATCCTCGCCAAGCCCCAGCCGCTCCATCACGCCGGGCCGGAAATTATGGATCAGCACGTCGGCCTCGGGAACCAGCCGCTTGAGCAAGTCGCGCCCCGCCTCGGTCGAAAGGTCGATCCCCACCGATTTCTTGCCGGCGTTGAGCGCGACATGCGCCGAGCTGAACCCCGGCGCCGCGATCGCGCCCAGCATCCGCGCCCGGTCGCCCTCGCGCGGCTCGACCTTCCACACGCGCGCGCCCTGCTGCGCCAGAAGCTGCGTCGCAAGCGGACCCGCGACGACGCTGGTCAGATCGATTACGGTGATGCCCTTGAGGGGGAGCATCTTTCCTCTCCTTGGTTATTTGTTACAGTTGATGTCGGATATGGACGAGATTCGCAACATATTATTGGACGACGCCGTCGACACGCTCAGCGCCCGCACGCTGGTGGTCGACCTGCTCGATACCGGCGATCCGCTCGATTTCTCGACGCGCGACTTCGTCCGCGCCGGCGCGGCCTTCGGGATCGAGCCGACCGGCATCCGCACTGCGCTCACCCGCCTGAAGGCCGAGGGCCGCGTCAGCACGCCCGAGCGCGGCCGCTATGCGATCGGTGCGGAGGGCGAGCCGCTGCGCCGCCGCATCCTCGGCTGGCGCGATGCCCTCGCGCGCCGCCGCGCCTGGGAAGGCAAATGGCTGATCGCCGTCGCCGGCCCGCACGACCGCGCCGACCGCACCGTCTGGCGCCGCACGGTGCGCGCGCTCGAACTCGAGGGCTTTGCCGAGGCCGAGACCAATATCTGGGCGCGCCCGGACAATCTCACGGGCGGCGTCGCGGGCGTGCGCGATGCACTCGCCATGCTCGGCGGCGCTGCGTCGCTGCTCGTCGTCGAGGCCGACGGGCTGGACGAGGATCGCGCATCGCGCTTCCCCGATCTGTGGCCGGCCAAAACGCTCGCCGCCGCGCACCTCCGCCGCGCCCTCCAGCTCGATCAGAGCGCCGCCGCGCTCGACACCGCCAACCTCGCCACCGCCGCCGCCGAGACGTTGCTCCTCGGCCGTCAGGCGATCCGCGCAATCATGCGCGATCCGCTGCTCCCCGACGCGCTTTGCCCCTCGCAGCCCCTCGCCACGCTGATCGCGGCGATGAACCGCTACCACCGCCTCGGCAAGCGCGTGTGGACGGCCTATCTCGCCGGCAGCGGCGACGCAGTGAAATAGCCGCGCGCCGCCGCCACGAAGGCGCGGACATTGGCGCTGCCCTGCCGCCGCGCCTCATAGAGCAGGCTTGCCGGCACCGGGCTCGGCGCATGCTCGTCCAGCAGCTCGATCAGCCGCCCGTCCCGCAGCGCATCCGCCACCTGATAGTCGAGCACGCGCGTAATCCCCATGCCCTCGATCGCCGCCGCGATCGCCGCATCGGCATTGTCGAGCGTCAATCGCGGCCGCAGCCGCACCGCACGCCGCGCGCCCTCGCCGAAACGCCATTCATTGCCCGGCGCTTCATTCTCGAATCCGATCGCCTCATGCCCGGACAGCGCCGCCGGCGACATCGGCGTGCCGCGCCGCGCGACATAGGCGGGGCTCGCCACCAGGATGCGCCGCACCGTCCCCAGCCGCACCGCGCGCAGGGCGCTGTCGGGCAGGGGCGCGAGCCTGATCGCGATATCCACGCCCTCCTCGGCCAGCCGGACGATGCGGTCGTTGAGCGTCAGCCTGATGTCGAGCGCGGGGTGGCGTCGCAGCAGCCCGGTGACGATCGGCAGGACGTGGAGCCGACCGAACAGCACCGGTGCGGTGATGACCAGCGCGCCGCGCGGCTCGGCATTGCCGCCGCCAAGCTCGCGCGCCGCGTCGTCGAGCTCGTCGAGCGCATGCCGCGCGCGCAGCAGATAGGCGGCGCCGGCCTCGGTCAGGCTCACCGCGCGCGTCGTCCGGCGCAGCAACGCCGCGCCCAGCCTGCCTTCCAGCGCCGCCACGGCGCGCGTGACCATGGCGGGCGTGATGCGCAGCCGTCGTGCCGCCCCGGCAAAGCTGCCCTCGTCGGCGACCGTCACGAAGATGCGGATCGCGTTCAGACTGTCCATTATTTCAATTTACGCAATAATATCTGACAATCATAGATGATTATCGCATATCGTCGTGTCGACTATCTGTCTCCTGCCCCCCTCAAGGAGATTTGCCATGACGATCCGCACCACCCCCAAAAATGTCGCTGTCGACGGCCTCGACATCTTCTATCGCGAGGCTGGAGAGTCCGCCCGCCCGACCATCCTGCTGCTCCACGGCTTCCCGACCAGCAGCCACATGTTCCGCGATCTCATGCCGGAACTCGCCGCCGACTATCATGTCGTCGCCCCCGACCTGCCGGGTTTCGGTTTCTCCGCGGCGCCCGATCGCGCCGGCTTCACCTACAGCTTCGATGCGCTGGCGGCCGTCATCGCGCGCTTCGTCGATGTGATCGGTCTGGATCGTTTCGCCATCTACGTCTTCGATTATGGCGCGCCCGTCGGCTTCCGGCTGTTGCGGGCCATGCCCGATCGGATCAGCGCGGTGATCAGCCAGAACGGCAATGCCTATGTCGAAGGACTGAGCGACGCCTGGAACCCGATCCGCGCCTATTGGCAGGATCCGAGCGAAGCCAACCGCAACGCACTGCGCGAGATGCTGACGCCCGAAACGACGCGCTTCCAATATGAACATGGCGTGCCCGCCGGCCTCACTGTCCCGCCCGAAAGCTATGGGCTCGACAGCGCGTTGCTCGCCCGCCCGGGCAATGCCGACATCCAGCTCGATCTGTTCCTCGATTATCGCGGCAATGTCGAAGCCTATCCGTCCTTCCAGCAGGCGCTGCGCGATCGTCGTCCGCCGCTGCTCGCGGTCTGGGGTCAGGGCGATCCATTCTTCGTGCCGGCCGGCGCGCAGGCTTTCGCCCGCGACGTGCCCGACGCCGAAATCCACCTGTTCGACACCGGCCATTTCGCGCTGGAGACGCACGCCGTCGAAATCGGCGCGACGATCCGCGAGTTCCTGGCCCGCAAGCTCGGCTGAACCCGCCAGCCAGCATCGTCGAAAGGCCGGCGTCCCGCGCGGGGCGCCGGCCTTTTCGCGTCAGCCCAGCCCCGCCAGCCTGAGCACGCCGTCCATGCCCCGGCTGACGATTGCGGGTGCAGGCCCCACCGTCTCCGCCGTCACGCCCAGCCGGTTGATCCACGCCGTGCGATAGCCGAACCACCCCGCCCCCGCCGCATCCCAGCCGCCGAAAGCCGCAAAGCCGATCGACGCGCGCGGCAGGCCGAAGGCGTCGATCGCCATGGCGTAGGCTTCGGGCGCGGGCTTGAAGCGCCGGACCCGATCGGTACTCAGCGGCGGCTCGAAATAGGCCGCGATGTCGTTGCGCCGCATATTCGCCTCCAGCGTCGCCGCGCCGAGGTTGGAGAGGAAGGCCAGCCGCACGCCAGCATCGCGCAACCGCTCGAGCCCCGGCTTCACATCGGGCCAGATGTCGAGCCGCGCATAGGCACCGACCAGCGCGGCGCGATCCTCGGTCGAAAGCGGCAATCCCATCGCTTCGGCGGTAAAGCGCAAGGCGTCGTCCGCCAGCAGGTCGAAGCTGCGATACTGCCCGGCGGCGGTCTCCAGCCAGCTATAGCCGAACAGCTTGGCGGACCATTGCGCGGCGAGCGTTGCGCCACGCTCGCCCAGCCTTGCGGTCGCGGCGGCGGAGACGCCGCGCGGATCGAAGATCGGAAAGCCATCGAAGGCGATGGCGCGAACGGCCTCTTCGGGCGCGGCCGGCGCGGGCGCGGCGCGCGTCATCACGCCGGCCAGCGCCCCCGCGATCAGCGCGCGCCGGCTGGTCGGCAGAAAATCGTGCATGGGTTGAGTCCTCTCGGGAATGAATACCATCCCCTCGTTCGGACGGACGCCGCCGATGGTGACAGTCCGCCACTCTCACTGGGCGAAGCTGCGCGCCTCCAGCCCTTCGATCACGCCGGCATGGCTGACGCACAGCACGCCCTGCCCGGTGCGATCGAGCCGCGCGATCAGCCGTTCGGCGACGAAGCCGCGCAACGCGGCGTCCAGCCCTTCCAGCGGCTCGTCGAGCAGCAGCATCGGTGTGTCCGAGCAATAGGCCCGCGCCAGGGCAAGCCGCCGCCGCTCGCCGCCGGACAATCGCTCGCCGTCGACGCCGATCCAGCCGTCGAGCCCGCCCGGCAGGGCGCGCACCACGCCGTCCAGCCCGGCGTCGGTCAACGCATCCCACAGCAGCGCATCATTGGCGTCCGGGGCCGCGAGCCGCAGATTGTCGCGCACCGTGCCCGTCACCAGCTGCGCATCCTGCGGCATCCAGCCGAACTGGCTGCGCAGCGTCTCGGGCGAGAGGAAGGCGATGTCGACCCCGCCAAGCCGCGCCCGGCCCGGCGTCGCGGCGCGCAGCCCGACGAGCATCTCGATCAGGCTGGTCTTGCCGATCCCCGATGCGCCGCTGATCGCAATGCGCGTAGCGAGCGGCGCGCCGACCAGCCCGATCGGTGGCAGGTCGATCAGCGGCCTCGGCCCCAGCGTCAGCGGGAAACCCGGTTTCTCCTCATTCTCGATCAGGTCGGCGATCCGCGCGCGCGCTTCCGCCTCGGCCGGGGCCTCGATCATCGCACGGACCTGCGGGGCCAGCGCATCGATCGTCATCGCGCCCGCCAGCGCCGCAAGCGCTGCCAGCGCAGCGCCCGCCGGTGACGCGATCAGCAGCGCGCCCGCTGCTGCCAGCGCCAGCGCCGTCGCCCCGGCAAACTCGATCCACGCCGCCGCATCCGCCGCGCGCAGCCGGATCGCAGCCAGCGCCTGCCCCTCCCGCATCAACTCGCCGGCCGCCGCCGTCTCGATCGCATAGCAGCGCAGTTCCGGCGCCGCCTCGGCATAGGTCGCGATGCTTTCCTTGATCCGTCCGGTCGCCGCCAGCGCTTCCGCGCCCGGCGCGCCCAGCCGCGCGGCAAGCCGGCGAACGGCCAGCAGATAGGCGGCTGCGACCAGCCCGAGCCACAGCGCCGCCCACAGGCTCGCCGCCGCCGCCATCGCACAGCCCGCGCCGACACCCGCCACCGCCCCCCATGGGGCCGATGCGCGCACGAGTCCCGCCTCGATCGCATTCACATCCTGCACGATGCGCGCGACCGCCTCGCCGCGCCCGATCGACAGCGCGCGGCGCGCAGGCAGCGCCGCGATCGCGCCGAACAGCGCCGGCCGCAGCCTCGCCGTCGTCCGCAGCGCACCGGCATGGCCGATCAGCCGCTCGCCATAGCGCGCGCCGGTCCTGACGATCGCGAGCAGCCTGATCCCCGCGCTCGGCAGCATATAGTTGAAGGCCTGCGCGACGGCGACGCCCGCCGCCCCGGCAATGGCGGCAGCGGTCAGGAACCACCCAGACAGCCCCAGCAGCAGCACCGATGCGATCGCGACCAGCGCCGCCAGCAGCCGCGCGCGCGCGAACCGCCTCCGCTCGCTTCTGCCAGCGCTGTCCATCAGCGCGTCGAGCAGCCCGCCGCTCATAAACCTGTGTTTCCCCTGACAACCTTGCAGGCAATCTCGGCAAGCCGCGCGCTGTGCGTCGCGATCAGCACCGTCCGTCCCCGCGCCGCGCGCCTGATCGTCTCGATCATCGCCGCCTCCGATTCCGGATCGAGATGCGCGGTCGGTTCGTCGAGCAGCAACAGCGGCGCATCGCTGAGCAGCGCGCGCGCCAGCCCGATCCGCCGCCGCTCCCCGCCCGATAGCCCGCCACCGCGCGGGTCGAGCATCGTGTCGATCCCGTAGTTGCGTCGTGCCAGCATCGGCCCCAGCCCCGCCGCGTTCGCCGCCGCGACCACCGCCGCACGATCGGCATCGGGCCGCGCCAGCGCGATATTGTCGGCGATGCTGCGCGGCAGGATCAGCGGCGACTGCCCCGCCCAGGCGCAATTCCCCGCCAGCGTCTCGCCCTGTTCCAGCGCGATGCCGTCCACCCTGATCTCGCCCGCCGTCACCGGCGCCAGCCCCAGCAGCGCACGCAGCAGGCTCGACTTGCCGCTCCCCGACGAGCCGAACAGCGCGACGATCCCGCCCGCCGCCACGTCGAAGCTCACGCCCGAAACCGCGTCGCGCTCCGCGCCGGGATAGCGGATGTCGACACCCACGAAGCCGATCGCCGGCGGCGCGCCCAGCGTCCGCGCCTTGGTCGCCACTGTCTCTCCGACCAGCGGCGTCAGCCTCTCGGTAGCCGTCTCGGCCGCTTGCCGCTCGTGATAGGCCGCCGCCAGCCGCCGCATCGGCGCATAATATTCGGGCGCCAGCGCCAGCACGAAGAAGCCGCGCGCAAGATCGAGCTTCTCGGGAACGGGAAAGGGCAGCAGCCCGAGCAGGTTGAACCCCGCATAGACCGCGACCAGCGCCACCGAGAGCGCGGCGAAGAACTCAAGCGACGCGGACGAGAGAAACGCCACGCGCAGGACCCTCAACGTCCGCCGCGCCACATCGCCTGCCGCCGTCGCCAGCCGCGCTTCCTCACGTGCGCCCCCGCCGAAGGCGAGGATCACCGGCAACGCCCTGATCTGGTCGGCGAACAGGCCCGAAAGCCGCGACAACGCATCGAACTGCCGCCGCGATTCATCCGCCGCCGCGCCGCCCGCCAGCGCCAGCGCGAAGATGAAGGGCACCAGCGTCCCCAGCAGGATCAGCGCCGCAACCGGGCTCGCCACCGCCGTCGCTGCAAGCACGATCAGCGGCGCGATAGCCGCCGCACGGCGCGCGGGCAGGAAGCGCGCGACATAGGCGTCGATCGTCTCGACCTCGTCGACTGCGGCGTTGACGAGCGCGCCCGGCGTCGCCGCCCCGCCGGTGGACCGGTTCAATATCGCGTCCAGCACCTTGCGCTGCAGCCCGAGCTTTGCCGCCCGTCCTGCCCGCGCGCCCGCGCGCGCCACCGCCATCGAGAACAGCGCGCGCGCCGCCCCCGAAAGCAGCATCAGCCCGGCCCAGGGCAGGATCGCCCCCAGCCCCTTGGGCACCGCGACCACCGCGCCTGCAATGCCAGCCGCGAAGCCGATCGCGGCCAGCGTGTCGGCGATCAGCAGCGCGGTCGCCCCGCGCGCGCCGCCGCCCATCGGCGCGGTGCGCCGCGCGCGCGCCTTCCGGCGGGTCCGGGAGAGTGCCAGCGTGGTCATTCCCTATGCCTATTTGGCTGCCCCTGCAGGCAGAATAAGGGGAATCCCTAATATGGCTATCCCCGGCGATCGGGTTGATGCACTCTCACTGCTGCTGATCGCGGCAAGGGGGCCGGGCGACCGGCACAACGGAGACCGTCATATGGACGCCGGGGTAATCGACCTTTCGCGGCTGCAATTTGCATTGACCGCGCTTTACCATTTTCTGTTCGTTCCGCTGACTCTGGGGCTCAGCTTCATGCTGGTCATCATGGAGTCGATCTACGTGATGACCGATCGGCCGATCTGGCGGACGATCACGCGCTTCTGGGCGAAGATCTTCGGCATCAACTTCGTCCTTGGCGTCGCCACGGGGCTGACCATGGAGTTCCAGTTCGGAACCAACTGGTCCTACTATTCCCACTATGTCGGCGACATTTTCGGCGCGCCGCTCGCGATCGAGGGCCTCATGGCCTTCTTCCTCGAAGCGACGATGGTCGGCATCATGTTCTTCGGCTGGGATCGGCTGTCGAAGCTCGGCCACCTCGCGGTCACCTTCCTCGTCGCGCTCGGCACCAATCTGTCGGCGCTGTGGATCCTGATCGCCAACGGCTGGATGCAGAACCCGGTCGGCGCGACTTTCAATCCGGATACGATGCGGATGGAAGTGTCGAGCTTCGCCGAAGTGCTTTTCAATCCCGTCGCGCAGGCCAAGTTCGTCCACACCGTCAGCGCGGGCTATGTCATCGCGTCGGTGCTCGTGCTCGGCGTCTCGGCCTATTATCAGCTCAAGGGACGCTGGCCGGCCTTCGCAAAGCGCTCGATGGCGGTCGCGGCGGCCTTCGGCCTCGCCTCCTCGCTGTCGGTCGTCGTGCTGGGCGACGAGAGCGGCTATGCCCTCACCGACAACCAGAAGATGAAGCTCGCGGCGATCGAGGCAGCCTGGCACACCGCGCCCGCGCCGGCCGGGATCACCGTCTTCGGCATCCCGTCGATGAAGGACAAGACCACCCATTATGCGGTCGACGTGCCGTGGGTGCTCGGCCTGATCGCCACGCGCAGCATCGACAAGGAAGTGACGGGCATGTCCGAACTGGTCCTGCGTGCGCAGGAACGGATCGAATCGGGCCTCGTCGCCTACAATGCGGTCGAGCATCTGAAGACCAACCCGAACGATGCCGCCCAGCGTGCCTTGTTCGAGCTTCACAAGCGCGACCTTGGCTTCGCGCTGCTGCTGAAGCGCTACATGGCCGATCCACGCCAGGCCACGCCTGACCAGATCGTCGCCGCGGCGTGGGATACCGTCCCCGACGTGCCGGTGATGTTCTGGGCCTTCCGCATCATGGCCTTTGTCGGCTTCGCGATGATCGCGCTGTTCGCCACCGCTTTCTTCTATGCGAGCCTCAGCACGCTGCCGCAGCAGCGCTGGCTGCTCCGCATCGCGGTCGCCGCGATCCCGCTGCCCTGGCTGGCGGCGGAACTCGGATGGGTCGTCGCGGAAATGGGGCGCCAGCCCTGGGCGGTCGACGGCGTGCTGCCGACCTTCCTCGCGGCATCCTCGCTCACCACGACCGCGCTGATCACCACGATCGTCGGCTTCACCCTGCTCTACGGGACGCTGGCGGTGATCGAGGTTCGCCTGATCCTCGCCGCGATCCGTCACGGACCGACCGAGCATCACGACGATCCCGATGATCTGCCCGCCGTCCAGACCCACGCGGCTGCCGCCTGAAAGGAGTGATGGCCATGGAATTTCTCGACTATGAAGTGTTGCGGGTCATCTGGTGGGTGCTTCTCGGCGTCCTCCTGATCGGCTTCACCCTCACCGACGGCTTCGATCTCGGAGTCGCCTCCATGCTGCCCTTCGTCGCCAGGACCGACGTCGAACGGCGCATGGTCATCAACGCGGTCGGCCCGACGTGGGAAGGCAACCAGGTCTGGTTCATCCTCGGCGGCGGCGCGATCTTCGCGGCCTGGCCCTATGTCTACGCCGTCAGCTTCTCGGGCTTCTATCTCGCGATGTTCCTGGTTCTGGCCGCGCTCATCCTGCGCCCGGTCGGCTTCAAATATCGCTCGAAGAAGCCCGATCCGGCATGGCGCGCGCGGTGGGACTGGGCGTTGTTCGTCGGCGGCTCCGTGCCCGCGCTGGTGTTCGGCGTCGCGGTCGGCAACGTGCTGAAGGGCATTCCTTTCCGCATCGACAGCGACATGCGCGCTTTCTACGACGGCACGCTTCTTGGCCTGTTCACCCCGCTCCCGCTGGTCTGCGGCCTGCTGTCGGTGGCGATGATAGTCCTTCACGGCGCATCCTGGCTGACGATCAAGCTCGAGGACGGCGTGGTGCGCGAGCGCGCCCGGCGCTTCGGCCTGATCGCCGGCATCGCGGTGATCGTGCTGTTCTCGCTCGGCGGGATGCTGGCGCAGGGTTATGGCTATCAGCTCTCCGGCCCGGTCGATCCGCTCGGTCCGTCCAACCCACTGCGCAGCCTCAGCGTGCCCGTCGCCGGCGCGTGGAGCGCCAACCTCACCGCGCATCCGCTGACGATCATCGCTCCCGCGCTCGGCTTCCTCGGCGCCGGGCTCGCGCTGCTCGGCATCGCGCGCCGTTCGGAGGCGATGGCCTTTGCTGGTTCATCCGCCGCGGCGGCGGGGATCATCTCGACGATCGGCCTGTCGATGTTCCCGTACATCCTGCCTTCCAGCATCGATGCCCATTCCAGCCTGACCGTCTGGAACGCGTCGTCGAGCCACGGAACCCTGTTCCTGATGCTGATCGTCACCGCGATCCTGCTGCCGATCGTGCTGCTCTACACCGCCTGGGCGTACAAGGTGATGTGGGGCCGCGTGACCACCGCCGAAGTCACCACCAACCCCGACTTTTACTGAGGAGCATCAAGCCATGTGGTATTTCAGCTGGGTGCTCGGCGTCGGCCTCGCGGTCGGCTTCGGAATCCTCAACGGGCTGTGGCACGAGTTCCACCTGCCCGACGAAGTGGACGAAGCGCCCAAGGCCTGAGCTCCGCCTGAGTACAGCACCGGCCCGCTCCCCCGCCCGGCCTCCCACTCAGTGTGCCTTTGATGGGAGGCTGGGTGGGGGGGGTGGGCC
>NZ_JBYTEN010000029.1:0-30470 GCF_058790595.1 Sphingomonas sp. EU05-FHT14C10
CGCTGAAAATGCTTATGGACGAGTCGTTCTGAACCCGGCGGGAACGCCATGTTAACGCTACCGCAAGATGCGTTAACACGCGCGCCAAGGTGGGGCGGTTTCGGGAATGGGCGGGCACGAAAAAGGGCGGGCCGACGCGCAATCCTGCGCACCGGCCCGCCCCCAACTGGATCTTAAGCCGCCTTGGCGCGCGAGGCGCGCTTGCGCTCGTGCGGATCGAGGTGGCGCTTGCGCAGACGGATCGACTTGGGCGTGACTTCGACCATCTCGTCGTCGTCGATATAGGCGATCGCCTGCTCCAGCGTCATGCGCTTCGGCGGAGTCAGGCGGATGGCGTCGTCCTTGCCGCCCGAGGCGCGGAAGTTGGTGAGCTGCTTCGCCTTCATCGGGTTGACCTCGAGGTCGTCCGTCTTGGCATTCTCGCCGACGATCATGCCTTCGTAGAGCGCCTCGCCATGGCCGACGAAGAGGATGCCGCGCTCCTCGAGCGGGCCGAGCGCATAGCTGTTGGCCTCGCCCGCGCCGTTCGAGATGAGCACGCCGTTCTTGCGGCCTTCGATGTTGCCCTTGTGGGGGCCGTACTTCTCGAACAGCCGGTTCATGATGCCGGTGCCGCGCGTGTCGGACAGGAACTCGCCATGATAGCCGATGAGGCCGCGCGAGGGCGCCGAGAAGGTGATGCGCGTCTTGCCGCCGCCCGAGGGACGCATGTCGGTCAGCTCGGCCTTGCGCTGGTTCATCTTGTCGACGACCGTGCCCGAGAATTCGTCGTCCACGTCGATCACGACGGTTTCGTAAGGCTCGGTCTTCTTGCCATCCTCATCCTCGCGGAACAGCACGCGCGGGCGGCTGATGCCAAGCTCGAAGCCTTCGCGGCGCATCGTCTCGATGAGCACGCCAAGCTGAAGCTCGCCGCGGCCGGCGACCTCGAAGCTGTCCTTGTCCTCGCTCTCGGTCACCTTGATGGCGACGTTCGATTCAGCTTCGCGCTCGAGACGGTCGCGGATCATGCGGCTGGTGACCTTGCTGCCCTCGCGGCCCGCCATCGGCGAGTCGTTGACGGCGAAGCGCATCGACAGCGTCGGCGGATCGATCGGCTGCGCCTTGATCGCGGTGGTGACCGCCGGATCGGCGATCGTGTTCGCGACGGTGGCGATGGTGAGGCCGGCCATCGAGATGATGTCGCCCGCCTTCGCCTCGTCGACCGGAACGCGCTCCAGTCCGCGGAAGCTCATCAGCTTCGACGCGCGGCCGGCTTCGATGACGTTGCCGTCCTGATCGATCGCGTGGATCGGCTGGTTGACCTTGACCACGCCCGACTGGACGCGACCGGTGAGGATGCGGCCGAGGAAGTTGTCGCGATCGAGCAGCGTCACGAGGAAGCTGAACGGCGCATCCTGATCGAGCGCGGGCGCCGGCACATGATCGACGATCTTGTTGAACAGCGGCGCGAGCGTGCCTTCGCGCAGCGACGGATCCTCGTTCGCATAGCCGTTGCGCCCCGATGCGTAGAGCACGGGGAAATCGAGCTGCTCGTCGGTTGCCTCGAGGCTGACGAACAGGTCGAACACTTCGTCGAGCACTTCCTGGATGCGCTCGTCCGGACGGTCGATCTTGTTGACGACGACGATCGGGCGGAGGCCCAGCGCCAGCGCCTTGCCGGTGACGAACTTGGTCTGCGGCATCGCGCCTTCCGAGCTGTCGACGAGCAGGATCACGCCGTCGACCATCGAGAGGATGCGCTCCACCTCGCCGCCGAAGTCGGCGTGGCCGGGCGTATCGACGATGTTGATGCGCGTGCCTTCCCAGTCCACCGAGGTGCACTTGGCGAGAATGGTGATGCCGCGCTCCTTCTCGAGATCGTTCGAGTCCATCGCGCGCTCCTCGACCCGCTGGTTGTCGCGGAAGGTGCCCGACTGGCGGAAAAGCTGGTCGACGAGAGTGGTCTTGCCATGATCGACGTGCGCGATGATGGCCACATTGCGGAGGCTCATTGAAATTCCCGGATTTGAGCGGAAGCGTTCGCCGCGCGCATAGCTTAATTTGTGCGGCGCGGAAAGGGGGCTGGGGCTTCCGCTCAAATCCTTCGGGTCAAAGCGCGATGCCGACCGTCGCCGTCGCGGTGTAGCCGGCATCGACGCTGCCGGTCATCGACAGCGTCTGCTGGGCGATCTGCGCCGCCGTATTGTCGCCGAATATGCCGTCGCTTGCGATCGAGGTCTGCGGGAAACGCGATGCGCTTAAACTGTAGCCGCTCGTCGCATAGACGGTCGAACAAGCCGCCGACGGCATCGCGAATTGCGAGATGAGGCGCGCGTAACGCCCGCCCGTCGCATTGGCGAGACTCGAAAACACCTCGAAATGGATGTGCGGATAGCGCCCGGCATAGCAGCCCGGGAAAATGGTCGTGAAGGTCACCTGGCCATTGGCGTCGGTGACGAGCATGCCGCGCAGATAGCTTTCCGCAGGCAGGTCGTAGAGCGAATATTTGCCGTCTCGGTCGCAGTGCCAGATGTAGATCGCGTAACCCGCAAGCGGCGCGCAGCTGGCATTCACGTTGACGATCGTGATGGTGAGCGTGACCGGGACACCCGGGGCGGTGGCCGTCGATCCGATGAAGCTGCTGCGGATGTCGCTGCGCACGACGCCGCTGGAGGTCAGCACGTTCGAGGTCGATCCGCTCGACGTGTTGGTGCCGTCGGCGGGGTAAGGGCCGTTGGTCTCGGTCGGGTCGGCGACGCACTGGCCGCTGGTCGGCGTGGGAGTCGGGGTCGGTGTGGGCGTCGGTGTGGGGGTTGGCGTCGGGGTCGGCGTCGGCGTGACGCCGCCCGAACTGCTCGATCCGTCGCCGCCGCAGCCGGCGAGGAAAGCGGCGGTGCCTGCGGTCGCGAATAGCGACAGCGCGCGGCGACGGCCGATCATGGCGTCGATTTGGGCGAGATCGTGAGCAAGGCCGCGATCATGGTCTTCGATGAGGGGGCGTTTCATAGGCAATACTCCACTATTGCCGCGCCAGAGCTAATGCGCGGCTTCGTCCCCAGCATTTCGGCCCGTGTCGGTTTGTATCGCCATGTTGCAGTCGGCTCCGTCAGTCGGGCAGGCGCGGCAGCCGGACGCTGGCGCGCGCGCCTCCGCCCGCCCGGTTGACGAGCGCCGCCGATCCGCCATGCGCCTCCGCGACGGCGCGGACGATGGCGAGGCCGAGGCCGGTGCCGCCGGTCGTCCGGTTGCGCGAAGGCTCGGCACGGACGAAAGGCTCGAAAAGCGTATCGCCGAGCGCGGGATCGATGCCCGGCCCGTCATCGTCGACGAAGATCGTCACGGTCGCGGCGTCGATTTCCCAGCCGATCCGGGCCGATCCGCCGAACCGGATCGCATTGTCGACGAGATTGACGATCATCCGCCGCAGCGCTGCGGGATCGCCTTCGATGCGGCACGGCGGCCCATCGGCCAGTGTCACCTGCTGTCCGGTCGCCCGAGCGTCCTCGGCAATCGCGTCGAGCAGGCTGGCGAGATCGATGCGGCGCTTCGCGGGCCGTGCGAGGCTGTCGCGCCCGAGGCGCAGGACGCTGTCGATCATCGCCCGCATCTCGGCAATGTCGGCGAGCGCGCGGTCGCGCTCCGGCGCGGGCAGGCGTTCGACGCGGAACGACAGGCGCGACAGCGGCGTGCCGAGATCGTGCGCGATCGCGGCGAGCGTCGTCGTCCGCGTCGCAACCTGCCGCGCGAGCCTGCCGCGCATCCCTTCAAGCGCGCCCGCGAGCCTGACGACTTCGGGCGGGCCGCCGATCGGCGCCTGCGCCTCGTGCAAGCCGGCATCGTCGGCGAAATCGGCCAGACGGACGAGCGGACGCGTGATCCGCCGCGCGATCGCCCATGCCGGGAGCGCGAGGAGGAGAAGCAGGCCGAGCATCGCCGCGCCGGTCAGCGTCAGCCACCGGATCAGCAGCATGTCCGGCGCGGCCGAGATGCGCCGCCATTGCGCGCCGTCGCGCACCGCGACCATGAAGTCGCCGCGCAGCGCCTCCGACGGATCAGGCGGGCCGCCATCGGCCACATAGACGCTCACATCTTCGCCCGTCACGCCAAGGCGGCCGGCAAGCTGCGCCGAACGGCGCGGATCGCGGCTCAAGCCCGGCGCGGGTGCAGGCGGTGTGGATTGGGTAACGATCATGAGCGGACGCCGGCCCGGCTGGGGAGCCGCCTCGCCCTGCAGCGCCGCGGCGACGCTCTCGATCGCGACCGGCGCCTCGCGCGGGGGCGGGCCGCCGAAGGTGATCGCCACGGTCGCGAGCGTCGCCGCGACCAGCACCGCGACGACGAGCAGGAAGATCGATCGCGCAATGGGCGGCGCGGTCGCTATGCGGTCAGCCGGCGACATCGGCGCTGAACATATAGCCTTCGTTGCGCACGGTGCGGATCAGCTCGGGCTGGCCCGGGCGCGTCAGCTTGCGACGCAGGCGGCTGACCTGGACGTCGATCGCACGATCGAAATGATCGGCATTCACCCCGCGCGAAAGATCGAGCAGCTGATCGCGCGACAGCACGCGGCGCGGCCTGGCGACGAAGGCGGCGAGCAGACGGAACTCGCCGTCGGAGAGGTTGATGAGAACATCGTCGGGATCGAAAAGCTCGCGCACCACGATATCGAGCCGCCAGCCCGCGAAGCGTCGGAGCGGCTGGCCGACGGCAGCTGTGGCAGGCGCATCAGGCGTTCGACGGCGGAGCACGGCGCGGATCCGGGCAAGCAACTCGCGCGGATTGAACGGCTTGGGCAGATAGTCGTCGGCGCCCATTTCGAGCCCGACGATGCGATCGACATCGCTGCCGATCGCCGAGACCATGATGACCGGCAATGCCCGCCGCGCATCCATCGCGCGCAGCAGCGACAGCCCGTCCTCCCCCGGCATCATCACGTCGAGGATCAGCAGATCGTAGCTTTGCTCGCCAAGCCGCGCGCGCATCGCCGCACCATCGGATACGGCATCGACGACAAAGCCATGCTCACGCAGGAAAGCGGCCATGAGTTCGAGAATGCCAGGGTCGTCGTCGACGATCAGCAGGCGGGTCTGCAGGTCCATGGCGACCGATGCTAGCATGAAGCGCGGCGTAGCGTGCAAATGTACGCCCAGATTTCATCGTGTGACGCTTCGTGCTAAAATTGCGCATGCGCATGATCCTGCCCGCCGTTCCGCTCGCCGCCCTCTTCCTGCTGGCCGCGGATGAGCCGACGCGTGAGCAGCAGGCGCTGGCGCGCGATCTCGACGGGCGCGTAGCCGGCAAGGTCCAGACCTGCGTCTCGGCCGATACCAGCGTGGCGCTCCAGATCATCGACAATCAGACGCTATCCTATCGCGATGGCCGGACGATCTGGGTCAACAAGCTGCGCGGCCCCTGCCCCGGCCTTCGCCCGCTCGACACGCTGGTCGTCGAGGTTCAGGGCAGCAGCTATTGCCGCGGCGATCGTTTCCGCACGATCGCGCAGGGCAGCTCTATCCCGGCGGCCTTCTGCACCCTCGGCGATTTCACGCCCTGGCGAAAGCCCGACTGAGCCCCGACCAACCGCCGGCGGCTTTCCACGAACGCGCTTGAACACGCGACCAAAGGCCCTAATCTTGGGGAAATTGCGGGCAGGAGCAGATATGGCGACGACCACGACCACGACCCAGGAAACCGACCTGGTCCTCAACGCGCCGGATCCGGTGCCGGTCGTCGCGCCTGAAAAGGCGGCAGGACTCGTGCCGCTGGAAGACGGGCAGCGCAGCGCGCTCGACAAGAAGGTCGACACGTTCGTCGACGAACTGATCGCACAGGACGTGAACAGTCCCGAATTCGGCAAGCGCGTGGATTCGATCACCGCGCTAGGCCAGAAGGAAATCCGCGCGGCTGCGGGCGAGAGCAATCGCTTCCTCGACCGGCCGGTGCGCGCGATGGATCAGGAATCGGGGGTGGGCAACGATCTGCTCCAGCTTCGCCAGACGATCGAGGATCTCGATCCCTCGCGGCGGGGCAGCCTGCTCGGCCCCAAGAAGCTGTTCGGCATCATCCCCTTCGGGTCGAAGATGCGCGATTATTTCGACAGCTACAAATCCGCGCAGAGCCATATCTCGACGATCCTCACGCGCCTCGCCTCGGGCAAGGACGAACTGCTGATGGACAATGCCGCCATCGCGGTGGAGCGGCAGAAGCTGTGGGCGGCGATGGGCCGGCTCGAGCAAATGATCCACATGTCCAAGGCGCTCGACACCAAGCTCGAGGACAAGGCGGCGGAGCTCGATGCGACCGACCCCGCCAAGGCCAAGGCCGTGCGCGAGACCGCGCTCTTCTACGTCCGCCAGCGCACGCAGGATTTGCTGACCCAGATGGCGGTGAGTGTGCAGGGCTATCTGGCGCTTGATCTGGTCAAGAAGAACAATGTCGAGCTGATCAAGGGCGTCGACCGCGCCTCCACCACCACCGTTTCGGCGCTGCGCACCGCAGTGACGGTCGCGCAGGCGCTGACCAACCAGAAGCTGGTGCTGGAACAGATCACCCAGCTCAACACCACGACGGCGAACATCATCGACGGCACGGGCAAGATGCTGAAGGAGCAGACCGCCAGGATCCACGAGCAGGCCGCCTCCGCGACCATCCCGCTCGACGTGCTCCAGCGTGCCTTCCAGAATGTCTACGACACGATGGATTCGATCGACACGTTCAAGCTCAAGGCGCTCGATTCGATGAAGACCACGGTCAACGCACTGTCAAACGAGGTCGAGAAGTCGAAGGGCTATATCGCGCGCGCCGAAGGCGCCGAGCAGGCCAAGTCGCTGCCGTCGTCGGCCGATCCGTTCACGGCGATCGAGTAAAGAAGGAAGGACGGCCGCCCTCGACTTCGCATCGGGGCGGCGGCACTATGCGCGCCAATGGATAGCGAGCAGATCATCCGCCACGCCGAGGATTTCCTCCGCCGCGTCTCGCCCGAAGGGCGTGCGCGGGCCAGGCGTGCGCGCGAACGGCGGCGCAAGGCCTTCATGCGCATCGCCAGGCGGCTGGTGCTGGCGACGGCGGGCATCTTCATCGCGGCGATCGTCGCCGGGCTGGTGCTCGGGCCGATCGGCGACACGGGCGTGATGGTGACCGCGCTGGCGCTGGTTGTCGCCTGGGCGGCGATCTTCTTCATGTCGCAGACCCCCGAACCGACGACCGAGGCGCTGGTGCAGAGCGACATCGCCATGCTGCCCGGCCGCACCGAGGAATGGCTGGAGCGTCAGCGCCCCGCCCTCCCCGCTCCGGCCGCGCGGCTGGTCGACGGGATCGGCGTGAAGCTCGACGCGCTTGGCGGGCAGCTGCAGGGGCTCGATCCGCGCGAACCCGCCGCCGCCGAGGTGCGCCGCCTGCTGGGCGAGGAACTGCCCGAGCTGGTCAAGGGCTATCAGCGCGTGCCGACCTCGCTGCGCCGCGAGGCCCGCGACGGGCCGAGCCCCGACGCGCAGCTGATCGAAGGATTGCGGCTGGTCGACAGCGAATTGCAGCGCATGACCGAACAGCTTGCCGCCGGCGATCTCGACGCTCTGGCCACGCGGGGCAAATATCTGGAATTGAAATATAAGGGCGACGAGGAAATCAGGGATTCCTGATGTCGTCCTGATTCGGGACATCCACGGACCGTCATCCGAATGACCCAGAGCAGCCCAAAAAGGTTAATGCAGCGTTCGTAATCGCTCCGAACCCGGGATGATCCGGCAATAGGGAGCAAAACCATCATGAAGATCCTGAACGTGGCCGTCGCCGCGGCGATGCTCGTCGCCGCCGCCGCGCCCGCCGTCGCCACGCCGCTCGTCATCGGCAATGGCAGCAGCAACAACAGCTTCCCCTTCGGCGGCAGCTATCTTCCCAACCCGACCACCTATCAGCAGATCTATGCCGCCTCGAAGTTCGGCGCCACGCCGATCTCGATCAGCAGCATCTCGTTCAAGCTGCTCTCGGGCACCGTCGCCGACGGCACCTTCACCCTGTCGCTGTCGACATCGAGCAAGTCGCTGACCAATCTCGACGGCGTGAACTTCGCCAGCAACATCGGCGCGGATGCCAAGCAGATCTTCTCGGGCACGCTGGTCGGCCAGCTCCAGGGCGATATGCTGACCTTCAACTTCGCCCCGTTCAACTATGATCCGACCAAGGGCAACCTGCTGCTCAACGTCGGCGTGACCGGGCTGGTCGGCAACTATGGCGCCAACTTCGCCGGCAGCTTCGCCGCCGATACCGGCGCGACCGGCATCTACAGCCGCGCGACCGATTTCAGCGCGCAGATCCCGACCTCGATCGGCCTGCAGACCTTCTTCAATGTCGGCGCCCCGGTTCCCGAGCCCACCACCTGGGCGATGCTCGTCACCGGCTTCGGTCTCGTCGGCTACGGCATGCGCCGCCGCGCGCGCTACGTCCGCGTCGCCGCCTGATCCGATTGCGATCCAAATGGAAGGAGCGCCGGTCCCACAGGGACCGGCGCTCCTTTTTTAACCCCTGAGGGGGGCTGCGGGACAGGCGGAACCGGGGGGACTGTCCGGTATCGCCTGCATTCCCGCCGAGGCCGGGCGCGATCCCCTCGCGCCTCCGGCCAAGTTTAAAAGCCGTGCTTGATCGTGACGAACAGCTGGCGCGGCGCACCGGCGAGCAGCGTCTGGTTGTCGCCGCTGGCGGTGAAGCCGTTTGAGCCGATCGTCGAGATATAGCGCTTGTCGGTCAGGTTGGTGATGCTGCCTTCGATCGCCCACCCCTTGAGGAAGCCGGCCTCGTCGCCAAAGCGATAACCGAGCGTCACGTCGACGATCGCGCGGCCGGGGACCGACTCGTCGTTGGTGTAGGTGAAGAAGCGCTTGGTCATGTAATCGACCCCGGCGCGCGCCAGCAGGTGGCCGTCGTCATAAACCAGCTCGCCCTTCAGCATGTGCTTGGGGCTGTCGACCACGGTCTTGCCCTTGGTCGCGGTGATGATCACCGGCTGCTTGGTCACCGGATCGACGCCCATCACATTGTCGAGATATTCGGAGTGGTTGAAGGCGTAGGAGGTGAAGAAGGACACCGCCGGCATGATCTTGTAGAGCATCGTGAATTCGACGCCGTAATTGCGGACGTCGCCGACATTCTGCAGCGTCACCGGATTGCCGACGATGCCGGCGCCGTTGGTGAGCGCGAGCAGGCGGTTCGAGAAGTTCACATAATAGCCGGCAAGCGAGGTCTGGAAGCCACCGGAGCGGAAGCGGCCGCCCACTTCATAGGTGTCGGAGCGCTCGGGCTTCAGGCTGTCCTTGATCCCGTCGAAGCCGGCCTGCGTGGTGGCGAAGGGCGCGAGGCCGGTGGCCGAGGAGACGAAGGCGCGCATATTCTGACTGAAGGTCGCGAACACTTCCGCGCCGCCGCCGATCTTGTAGACCGCGCCTGCCTGCGGCAGGAACCAGTCCTTTGCTTCGATGCGGCCCGAAGCGAGCCCGCCCGAGATGATCGGATTGGCTTTGTTGATGACCTGATAGCCCTTCCAGCCGCCGCTCAGCGTCAGATTGCCGAGGCTCAGCGTGTCCGACACATAATAAAGAGCGGTGTCGGTGTTGAAGCGGAAGTCCCAGTCGGTGCGGAACGGATCCTTCTGGAAGGACAGGCTGTCGCGCGACGGCGTGTCCTGATCGAGCAGGCCGTAATAGCGGCGCGCCTGATGGAAGCTGTTGGATTCCCACCAGCCGCCGACTTCGAGCTTGTTGATCCCCATCTCCCAGCCGAAGCGCGCGATCGCGCCGCCGCGGTTGATGCCATATTCGGTCGTGCGCACCGAGAGCGGCGATCCGCCAGGCGTTGGCACATAAGGCGTGAACCAGATGCCCTGGCCCTGATTGTGATGGAAATAACCGGTGACCTTGGCGGTCAGATGGTCGGTCAGGTTTGCGTCGAAGGTCACGCCGCCCAGCGAATCCTTACGCAGACCCGCCGCGTTGTAATAGGCGTCGTCGGCAGTCTTGTAGGGGCTCGGATAGGTCAGGCCCGCAGTCGGCCAGGGCAGCGGCGCGCCCACCGAATAAGCGTACTGGTTCTGGAGAACGCGGCCGATCTGCTGGGCGAGCGGGAAATTGTTCGAGATATTGTCATCGCGATAGCCCAGCCGCTTGATGATATCGAGGCTGAGGTCCTGATAGTCGTTTTCGCGGCGATCCGAATAGTTGAAGAAGGCGGTGATCGAGCCGCGATCGCCGAAATCCTGAACGATCTTGGCGTTGACCTGATGCTGGCGCTGCTCGCCCCAGCCCTTCCACTTGTCGGTCTTCAGGAAGCCGTAGCTGACATAGGCCTTGAGACCGTTGCCGGTCAGGTCGCCGGTCTCGATGCGGGTGAAGGCGCGGAACGTGTTGTCGCTGCCATAGGTGCCGGAGGCGACGATGTCGAAATGGTCCGAAGGCGCGCGCGAGATGAACTGCAGCGTGCCGCCGAGATTGCTGGTCGAGGCCTCGCCAAGCGCGCCGGCGCCCTGCGCCACCGTCACCGAGCCCAGATTTTCCGAGATGATCGCGCGGCTGATGTGAAGGCCGTTCGAGTTGCCGTAGCTCATGTCGCCGAGCGGAATACCGTCGAGCGTGAAGCCGAGCTGATTCTGGTTGAAGCCGCGCAGCGAGATGCGTGCCGACCATTCATAGGCGCCGAACGCGTCGGCCGCCTGATAGTTGACGCCCGGCAGCTTCTCGATCGCCTTGATCGGCGAAGTGCCTGGGGTCAGCCGGGCGATGTCGAGATCGCTGACCGTCTGCACCTGCCGCGCCTTGCCGAAGCCGAGAACGACGATGTCGTCGCCGGGAGCCGCCTCGGCGGCGGCATCGGCGGCCGCAGTCACGACCGGCGCCGCATCCTCGGCCAACGCAGGCGCCGCGAACACGAAGAAAAGCGCAGTTCCGGCAAGCAGCCGGTGCGAGCGATGCAGCATCTGAGGCGTTCCCTTTTTTGAGTCACCGTCTTCGGTGTGAGGGCGCCCATGAGCCTTCGCGGTTGCAGCATCTTTACGGGTTTAGGTCAGTTTTGTTGCGGTGCGCCGATCTGATGTGGAAACGGCCCCGGCCGCCCGTCGTCACGCATGACGGGCAGCCGGGGCCGCTTTGGCCCGCTATCGCGGGAAGGCCGCGCCGGAGGGAGGGATCGGCGCGGCGACGGGATCAGACGTGGATCGGCTTGCCGGTCACCGCCATCGCTGCTTCCTTCACGGCCTCCGAATGGGTCGGGTGCGCGTGGCAGGTATAGGCGATGTCTTCCGACGTCGCGCCGAACTCCATTGCCAGCGCGGCCTCGGCGATCATCGTGCCGGCGACCGAGGCGATCATCCACACGCCGAGCACGCGATCGGTCTTGGCGTCGGCAATGATCTTAACGAAGCCGTCCTTCTCGTGGTTGGTCTTGGCGCGGCTGTTGGCGAGCATCGGGAACTTGCCGACCTTGATCTCGCCGCGTTCCGCAGCCTGCTCCTCGGTCAGGCCCACGCCTGCAATCTCGGGCATGGTGTAGACGACCGACGGGATGACATCGTGGTTCACGATACCGGTCAGCCCGGCGATGTTCTCGGCCACCGCAATGCCCTCGTCCTCGGCCTTGTGCGCGAGCATCGGGCCGGGGATGACGTCGCCGATCGCCCAGATACCGGGGATGGCGGTGCGGAAGTCGTGATCGGTCTCGATCTGGCCGCGCTTGTTGGTTTCAAGCCCGATCTTGTCGAGGCCGAGGCCTTCGGTGTTGGGACGGCGGCCGATCGCGACGAGCACGGCATCCGCCTCGACCGTCTCGGCGGCGCCGCCGGCGGCGGGTTCGAGAGTCAGCGTCACCTTGTCGCCCTTGCGCGTCGCGCCGGTGACCTTGGTCGAGAGCTTGAACTCCAGCCCCTGCCGCTTGAAGATGCGGCCCGCTTCCTTGCGGACTTCGCCGTCCATGCCGGGGAGCAGCTGGTCGAGGAACTCGACGACGGTGACCTTGGCGCCCACGCGCCGCCACACCGAGCCAAGCTCCAGCCCGATCACGCCGCCGCCGATGACGACGAGATGCTCGGGCACCTTCTGCAGCTCGAGCGCGCCGGTGGAATCGAGGATCACCTCATTGTCGACCGCGACGCCCGCAAGCGGCGTGACCGAGGAGCCGGTGGCGATGATAATGTTCTTCGCGCGCACCGTGCGGCCGGCGACCTCGACCGTGTCCTTGCCGGTGAAAGTGGCATAGCCCTTCAGCCATTCGACCTTGTTCTTCTTGAACAGGAATTCGATGCCGCCGGTCAGGCCCTTGACCGCGTCGATGCGCTGCGCCTGCATGGCATCGAGATCGAGGCTCAGCTGATCGATCTTGACGCCCAGCTTGGCGAGCGCGCCCGAGCTGGCTTCCTCATAATATTCGGACGCGTGCAGCAGCGCCTTCGAGGGGATGCAGCCGACGTTGAGGCAAGTGCCGCCCAGCGTCTCGCGCCCCTCGGCGCACGCCGTCTTGAGCCCGAGCTGCGCGGCGCGGATCGCCGCGACATAGCCGCCGGGGCCCGAGCCGATCACGAGGACGTCGAAATCATAGTCAGCCATTGCTTCGCTCCATCCACTCCCGTGCTCCTGCGAAAGCAGGAGCCCAGGGGGTTCAGACCAACCTGCCGAACAGGTCATCCCAAAGCGGGTTTTCACGCTCGATCAGATCGAGCTTCCAGCCGCGCTTCCATTTCTTCATCTGCAGTTCGCGTCGTCTTGCGTCCTGCAGATCGTCATGCATCTCGAACCAGACAAGGGCGCAACACCCGTGCGTTCTCGAAAATCCTTCGACTAAGCCATTGCGATGCTGATGCACCCGCCCGACCAGATCGCTCGTCACGCCCAGATAAAGCGTTCCGTTGCGCCTGCTGGCCATCAGATAGACGTAGCCCGGCTTCGTCGCGCGCCTCCCCCTGGACTCCGGCTTTCGCCGGAGCACAATCGTTCAAGACTTACAGGTCGATCAGCAGGCGGGTCGGATCCTCGATCGCGTTCTTGAGCGCGACGAGGAAAGTCACCGCCTCGCGACCGTCGATCAGCCGGTGATCGTAGCTGAGCGCCAGATACATCATCGGACGGACGACGACCTGGCCGTCGCGGACCACGGGGCGGTCCTCGATGCGGTGGAGGCCGAGCACCGCAGACTGCGGCGGGTTGATGATCGGGGTCGACATCAGCGAGCCGAAGACGCCGCCGTTGGAGATGGTGAAGGTGCCGCCCTTCATTTCCTCCATCTTGAGCGTGCCGTCCTTCGCGCGCTTGCCGAAGTCGCCGATCGTCTTCTCGATGCCCGAGACCGACAGGTCCTGCGCATCGCGGATGACCGGGACGACGAGGCCGTTGGGCGCCGAGACCGCCACCGAGATGTCGGCATAGTCATGATAGACGATGTCGTCGCCCTCGATCGAGGCGTTGACCGCGGGGATATCGCGAAGCGCCTGGCAGGCAGCCTTCACGAAGAAGCCCATGAAGCCCAGGCGGACGCCGTGCTTCTTCTCGAACAGATCCTTATACTTGGCGCGCGCCTCGATCACCGCCGTCATGTCGACGTCGTTGAACGTGGTAAGCATCGCTGCAGTGTTCTGCGCCTCCTTGAGGCGCTTCGCGACCGTCTGGCGCAGACGCGTCATGCGGACACGTTCCTCGTGGCGCGCACCGGCCAGTGCGGCAACGGCAGGCGCGGCGGCCGGGGCCGGAGCAGCCGGAGCCTCGGCAGGCGCCTTGGCCTCGGCGGCCTTCAGCACGTCTTCCTTGGTCAGGCGGCCATCCTTGCCGGTGCCCTTGATCGTGCTGGGGTCGACGCCCTTTTCGAGCACGACGCGACGCACGGCGGGCGACAGGGTGAGGTCGCCGGCAGTCTCGGCCTCGGCGGTCTGCGCGGGCGCCGGAGCGGCGGCGGCAGGCGCTGCAGCGGCAGGCGCGGCCGCAGCGGCCCCGCCCTCTTCGATCGTCGCCAGCAACGCGCCGACCTCGACCGTGTCGCCGACCTGCGCGGCATAAGCGCCCATGGTGCCGGCAACCGGGGCCGGAACCTCGACCGCGACCTTGTCGGTCTCGAGGCTGACGATCGGCTCGTCGGCCTTCACGGGATCGCCGGGCTTCTTCAGCCACTCGCCGATGGTCGCTTCAGTGATCGATTCGCCCAGCACGGGCACCTTAACTTCGGTCGCCATGTTCAGCCCTTCTTCTGGCGCTTGATTTCTTCACGGACGCTATGGCCGAGCGCATCGGCAATCAGCGCGCCCTGTTCGGCAAGGTGCCGCTTCATCAGCCCGGTGGCCGGCGAAGCGGATGCGGCGCGGCCCGCATAGCGCGCACGCTGCGGCCCGATGCCCGCCTGCTTCAGGCAATCCTCGATATAAGGCTCGACGAAGAACCAGGCGCCGTTGTTCTTCGGCTCTTCCTGGCACCACACGATGTCCTGCAGATTGACGAGCTTTTTCAGGCGCTCGACCAGCGGTTCGCTGGGGAACGGATAAAGCTGCTCGACACGGACGATCTCGGTATTCTTGTCGCCCGCCGCGTCGCGCGCCTCGATCAGGTCGTAGGCGACCTTGCCGGTGCACAGGACGAGACGCTTCACATCCGCCGCGGCCGGCGCCGACGGATCGGACAGCAGCCGGCGGAAGTGGCTCGAGCCTTGGAAGTCCTCGGCCTTCGACACCGCCAGCTTGTGCCGCAGCAGCGACTTGGGCGTCATCATGACGAGCGGCTTGCGGAAGCTGCGCAGATTCTGCCGGCGCAGGATGTGGAAATAATTGGCCGGCGTCGTGCAGTTCGCGACCTGGATATTGTCCTGCGCGCAAAGCTGAAGATAACGCTCGAGGCGCGCCGAGCTATGCTCCGGCCCCTGCCCTTCATAGCCGTGCGGCAGCAGCATCACGAGGCCGTTGGCGCGCAGCCACTTCGCTTCGGACGAGGCGATGAACTGGTCGATCATCACCTGCGCGCCGTTGGCGAAATCGCCGAACTGCGCTTCCCACAGCACCAGCGTCTTCGGATCGGCGAGCGCATAGCCATATTCGAAGCCGAGCACGCCGAACTCGGACAGCGGGCTGTCGAGTACTTCGAAGCTGCCGTGCGGCACCGTCGTCAGCGGGATATATTTATGCTCGTCCTTCTGGTCGACCCAGACGGCGTGGCGCTGGCTGAAGGTGCCGCGCCCCGAATCCTGACCCGACAGGCGGACGCCATAGCCTTCCGACAGCAGCGCGCCGAAGGCCAGCGCCTCGCCGGTCGCCCAGTCGAAATTCTCGCCCGTCTTGAACATCTCGCGCTTGGCGTCGAGGATGCGGCTGAGCGTCTTGTGGACCTCGAGCCCTTCGGGGATCGTCGTCAGCGTGCGGCCAAGGCTGTCGAACAGCTTCTGCGTGATGCCGGTTTCGACGTTGCGGCGCGCGGTCTCGGCGTCTGCAGGCTTGTGCAGCCCCGACCAGCGCCCCGCGAACCAGTCCGCCTGATTGGCCTTGTAGGTCTTGGCCGCCTCGAACTCGCCGTCGAGCAGCGTCGTGAAATCGCCCACGGCCTTTTCGACGAAGCCATCGTCGACCACACCCTCGGCCTTCAGCCGATCACTGTAGATCACGCTGACCTTGGGGTGCTGGCGGATCTTCGCGTACATCAGCGGCTGGGTGAAGCCGGGCTCGTCGCCTTCGTTATGGCCGAAGCGGCGATAGCACCACATGTCGATCACGATGTCGCGGCCGAAGCGCTGGCGGAACTCGATCGCCATCTTGCAGGCGAAGGTCACGGCTTCGGGATCGTCGCCATTGACGTGGAAGATCGGCGCCTGGACGCCCTTCGCCACATCCGACGGATAGGGCGAGGAGCGCGCGAACTGCGGGCTCGTCGTGAAGCCGATCTGGTTGTTGATGACGAAGTGGATGCAGCCGCCGGTATTGTAGCCGCGGATGCCCGAGAAGCTGAGGCATTCCCAGTTGATGCCCTGGCCGGCAAAGGCCGCGTCGCCGTGGATCAGCACCGGCAGCACCTGCTGATGCTTTTCCAGATCGTCGCGGAACACCTGCTGCGCGCGTGTCTTGCCGAGCACGACGGGGTTCACCGCCTCGAGGTGCGAGGGGTTGGGAACCAGCGACATGTGGACGGTGACGCCGTCGAATTCGCGGTCGGTGCTGGTGCCGAGGTGGTATTTCACGTCGCCCGAGCCGCCAACATCCTCGGGGTTGGCCGAGCCGCCCGAGAATTCGTGGAAGATCACGCGGAACGGCTTGGCCATGACGTTGGCAAGCACGTTCAGGCGGCCGCGATGCGCCATGCCATAGACGATCTCGCGCACGCCATATTGGCCGCCATATTTGATCACCGCCTCAAGCGCGGGGATCATCGCTTCGCCGCCGTCGAGGCCGAAGCGCTTGGTGCCGACATATTTCTTGCCGAGGAAGGATTCGTACTGCTCGGCCTGGATCACCTTGGCGAGGATCGCCTTCTTGCCTTCCGGCGTGAACTCGATGACCTTGTCCTTGCCCTCCATCCGCTCCTGCAGGAACTTGCGCTCCTCGGTGTCGGAGATGTGCATATATTCGAGGCCGACCGAGCCGCAGTAATTGGCGCGCAGGATCGCGACGATCTCGCGCACCGTCGCATATTGCAGGCCGAGCGCGCCGCCGAGATAGACGGGGCGGTCGAGATCGGCGCCCGAAAAGCCGTGAAATTCGGGCGTCAGGTCCGCAGGCAGCTCGCGCTTGGACAGGCCGAGCGGATCGAGATTGGCGGCAAGATGCCCGCGCACACGATAGGTGCGGATGAGCATCATCGCGCGGATCGAATCGCTCGCGGCGCGCTCGACCGCACCGGGATCGAGCGGCGCGGCGGCGGCAGGCGCGGCGGCCTTGGGCGCGGCCTTCGGCGGCACCGCCATCTGCGTGGGATCAAGGCCGGCGGTCAGCGCATCGGTATCGCTCAGCGGCCAGTTGGCGCGCCGCCAGCTCGGGCCGGCCTGCGCCGCCTCAAGCCCCTGGAACCAGTCGCGCCAGCCCGGTTCGACCGACGCCGGATCGGCGACATAGTTGCGGTAGAGCGACTCCACGAAAGAGGGGCTGACGCCCTCGATGTCGCCGAAATCCTGGCCTTCGATACCCATAGCTCACCACCATTCGCCCCGACGTGATCGCGGGACGTTCTGGAGCGCTCCCCTCATGCCGTGACGATCAGCGGCATGAACGCGGGGAACGCTCATTTGCTTATCCGTTCAGAACCTTCACCAGCGTCGAACCCAGTTCCGAGGGACTGGGCGAAACGCGGATGCCGGCGCTTTCCATCGCCGCGATCTTGTCCTCGGCGCCGCCCTGACCGCCCGAGACGATCGCACCGGCATGGCCCATGCGACGGCCCGGAGGCGCAGTGCGGCCCGCGATGAAGCCGACCATCGGCTTCTTGCGGCCACGCTTCGCCTCGTCCTTCAGGAACTGCGCGGCTTCTTCCTCTGCGCTGCCGCCGATCTCGCCGATCATGATGATCGACTCGGTCTTGTCGTCGGCCAGGAAGAGTTCGAGCACGTCGATGAAGTTGGTGCCGTTGACCGGGTCGCCGCCGATGCCGACCGCAGTGGTCTGGCCCAGGCCTGCGTTCGAGGTCTGGAACACCGCTTCATAGGTAAGCGTGCCCGAGCGCGAAACAACGCCCACCGAACCCTTCTTGAAGATGTTGCCCGGCATGATGCCGATCTTGCATTCGCCCGGCGTCAGCACGCCCGGGCAGTTCGGGCCGATGAGGCGCGACTTGGAGCCCGAAAGCGCGCGCTTCACCTTGACCATGTCGAGCACCGGAATGCCCTCGGTGATGCAGACGATCAACGGCACTTCGGCGTCGATCGCCTCGAGGATCGAATCGGCGGCATAGGGCGGCGGCACGTAGATGACGCTGGCGTCGGCGCCGGTCTTGGCGACGGCTTCGGCCACCGTGTCGAAGTTGGGCAGGCCCAGCTCCTCATGGATGGTGCCGCCCTTGCCCGGCGTCACGCCGCCGACCATCTTCGTGCCATAGTCAAGCGCGGCCTTCGTGTGGAAGGTGCCGGTCTTGCCGGTCATGCCCTGCGTGATGACCTTGGTGTTCGCGTTGACGAGAATGCTCATGCCTTGGCTCTGTCCTTGGTGATTTCCGCCAGCGCGGACTTATGGTTGTTCGGGCGCGCCGACGATCAGGCCAGCGAGCCGTCGATCGCCTTGCAGGCGACCAGCAGTTCCTTGACCGCGTCGACCGAGACCTCGAGGTTGGCCTTGGCCTCGGCGTCCAGCTCGATCTCGACGATCTTCTCGACGCCCTTCGCGCCGATCACCACCGGCACGCCGACATACAGGTCCTTCACGCCATATTCGCCGTCGACATAGGCCGCGGCGGGCAGGACGCGCTTCTGGTCGTAGAGATAAGCCTCGGCCATCGCGATGCCGCTGGTCGCCGGGGCATAATAGGCCGAACCGGTCTTGAGCAGGGCGACGATCTCGCCGCCGCCGCCGCGCGTGCGCTTCACGATCGCGTCGATCTTCTCCTGCGTCGACCAGCCCATCTTGATCAGGTCGGGAACCGGGATGCCCGAGACCGCCGAATAGGCGATGACCGGAACCATCGTGTCGCCATGGCCGCCGAGCACGAAGCTGGTGACGTCCTTGACCGAGACGTTGAATTCCTCGGCGAGGAAATGGCTGAAACGCGCCGAGTCAAGCACGCCGGCCATGCCGACGACCTTGTTGTGCGGCAGGCCCGAAAATTCGCGCAGCGCCCAGACCATGGCGTCGAGCGGGTTGGTGATGCAGATGACGAAGGCGTCGGGGGCGTTGTTCTTGATGCCCTCGCCAACAGCCTTCATGACCTTGAGGTTGATGCCGAGCAGGTCGTCGCGGCTCATGCCCGGCTTGCGGGCGACGCCGGCGGTGACGATGATCACGTCGGCGCCCTTGATGTCGGCATAGTCGTTGGTGCCGGTGATCCTGGCGTCGAAGCCTTCGACCGGGCCGCACTGCGACAGATCGAGCGCCTTGCCCTGCGGCACACCTTCGACCACGTCGAAGAGGACGATGTCGCCAAGTCCCTTCAGCGCTGCGAGATGAGCAAGCGTGCCGCCAATATTGCCAGCACCGATGAGGGCGATTTTCTTACGGGCCATCAAATCCTCCGCATGGGGCGCGCGGATTGCTCGAATTGCAACACGCGCTGTCGAGTCCGGGCGCGACTTAGGCCCATTGTGTTAACGCTTCAACCTCGTATTTCAGAAATCTTTGCAACTGCGAATTAGTTGCAATAATTGCTTTATTCGCGGGTTCAGCTTTGCTCAACTGGCGGTGCAGCGCCTGCATCCGCAACGGCGGGCGCGTCGTCGGGAACGCTGTCCTACACCCCTGCGGCAATGCTAGGAAGACCGCCGGGCGGATAGCGCCCCGCTCTTTGACATCGCCCGGAGTCCGAAGTTGAGAAAAAGCGCTCCAGCCTCTCAACTTTGTCAACTTCCGATGACCGGAATCGCGCTTTTCCGCCATTTCCTACAGCAACCATCGTCACGCTGCTTCAACCGTCATTGCGAGCGCAGCGAAGCAATCCAGACGATGCCCGCCGCGAAGACCGGATTGCCGCGCTTCGCTCGCAATGACGATCGGCCCTCACCTCAGTTCAGCGTCGGCTCGCCCGCGACCTCGCGCTTTTCGCCGCTTTCGGCATCGATCCAGATGCGGATGACCTGCCCGGTATCGGGATCGACCCTGCTCTCGCCCGTCAGCTGCCATTCGGGGCCAGGTCGCCCACCGGTCCGCCGCTCGTAGAAGCGGCGCTCGATCAGCGCGGCCAATCCGCCGGCGAGGATCAGCGCCGGCAGGTGCCAGCCGATCGCGCCGGCGAAATACATGCCGCCGAAAATCAGCAGCAGCAGGGCGACGAACGTGAGCAGGGCGTTGCGGGCGATCATCTGCGTCAGCGGGCCAGCGCCGCCACCATGTCGTGCCAGTGGTCGATATTGTCGTAGAGCGCCTGCACCGGATAGCGCTCGTTGAGCCCGTGCGCGCGCTCGTCGTCGGGAACGACGATCCACGTCCCGTCGACGCCATAGGTCGGGATGCCTGCCGCGCGCAGATAAAGGCCGTCGGTCGCGCCCGCCTCCATCTTGGGGACGACCAGCGCACCCGGAAAGCGCTTGCGGACCGAATCCGTATAGGCCTTGAGCACGTCGGCGCGCAGCGGCGAGGCGCCCGAATATTTGGGATTGCCGACCAGCTTCACGGTCACGCCTTTGCCGACGATCGTCTGCAGCTCGGCCTCGATCGCCTGTGGCGTCGTGCCGGGGAAGATGCGGCAATTGACGTTGGCCGTCGCGGTCTGCGGCAGCGCATTGTTGGCATGGCCGCCCGCGAGGCGCGTCGCGACGCAGCGCGTACGCGTGCCGCCCAATTCGAGCGGATCGGCTTCGATCACGTCTGCGGCCGCGCCGTCGGCCGGGTTTTTCAGCCAGGCGCGCATCGCATCGCCCAGCTTGCCCGTCTCGCTTTTCTGCCGGACTTCGAAATAGGCGCGCGTGGTATCGTCCATCATCGGCTGAAAGCGATAGTCGGCGAGCTTGGTCAGCCCGGCCGCCAGCTCGTAGATCGCATTGTCCGGACGCGGGCGAGAGCTGTGGCCGCCCGGATTGGTGACGGTCAGCGTGTAATCGGCATAGGTTTTTTCGGATGTCTGGAAGGCGAAGCCCAGCAGCTTGCCGTCGGGGCCCTTCGCGCCGCCGCCCGCATCGGCATTGAGCGCATATTCGGCGTCGATCAGGCTGCGCCATTCAGTCGCGGCGAGATCGGCGCCCTTGCCGTCGGTCTCCTCGTCGCCGCTGAACATGATGATGATGTCGCGCCTGGGCTTGAAACCCTCGGCCTTCAGCCTGAGGATCGCGGTGGTGACGGCGGTGACGCCCTGCTTGTCGTCGAGCGTGCCGCGCCCATAGAAATAGCCGCCTTCCTCGACGAGCTTGAAGGGATCGCGCGGCCAGTCCTCGGCCTTCGCCTCGACCACGTCCATATGCGCGATGAGCAGGATCGGCTTCTGCGTGGGCTTGCCCTCCGCCTTCCAGCGCACGATCAGGTCGGCGCTGTCGTCATAAGGCTTGATCACCGCGTCGGTGAGCCCGGCGGCTGCGAACTTCGCCTTCAGCCATTCGGCAAGCTCGGGCACCTTGCCGCGCCCCGCCACCGTCGGCACCTCGATCGCATGCTGATAGATGGCGCGCCCCTCGGCATGCCATTTGTCGGCGGGAGGCTGGGCCAGCGCGGAGGTTGCGAGCAGGCCGGCGGCAAGAACGAGAACGCGCATCTTATCTCCCTTCAACGACGCGCCGGACCTTATCCGTTCGCCCCGGACGGGCAAGAGCCGCTTTGCTCAGCTCACCCCGTGGCCGGCGGCGAGATAATGTTCGGAGCGCATTTCCATCAGCCGGCTGATCGTCCGGTCGAACTCGAAACGGCCATCGCCCTTCGCATAGAGATCGCCGGGTTCGGCATCGGCGGAGGCGAGCAGTTTCACGCCATGTTCGTAAAGCGCATCGATCAGCGTGACGAAGCGCGCGGCCTCATTGCGGTTCTCCGGCCCCAGCCTTGGCACGCCGACGAGGATGACGGTGTGGAAACGCCGCGCGATCGCCAGATAATCGGCCGCGCCCCGCGCCTCGCCACATAGCCGCTTGAACGAGAAGACGGCGACGCCCTTCAGGCTCTTGGGCACGTGCAAGGTGCGCCCGCCCTGCACCGGAATATCCTCCGACGGCACATGCGCGCGATCCTCGACCGGGAAATCGGTCAGGCGGAAAAAGGCTTCGGACAGCGCGGCAGTGGCGACGGGGCCGTTGGGCACATGCCAGGTCGCGACACCCGCGAGGCGCTGGAGCCGGTAATCGGTCGGCCCGTTGAGCGTGAGGATATCCAGCCGGTCCTCGATCAGCGCGATGAAGGGCAGGAAATGCTCGCGGTTGAGCCCGTCCTTGTAGAGATCGGCGGGCGCGCGGTTCGACGTCGCGACGACGCAGGTGCCCGCCTCGATCAGCGCGGTGAACAGGCGCGACAGGATCATCGCGTCGGCCGAGTTGTTGACCACCATCTCATCAAAGGCGATCAGCCGCGCCTCGCCCTTGAGCTGCGCGGCGACGATCGGGATCGGATCGCCCTTCTCGGTCGCGCGGGCGAGGCGGAGGCGCTCATGCGTTTCGAGCATGAATTCGTGGAAATGGGCGCGGCGCTTGCGCTCGATCCTGAGCGTCCTGAAGAACAGGTCCATCAGCATCGATTTGCCGCGCCCGACGTCGCCCCACATGTAGATGCCACGCGGGCTATCGGGCGTGCGGCCGGCCAGCCGCCAGAGGATCGATCCGCGCCGCGGCACCGCCTCCAGTTCTTCCTGCAGCCGGTCGAGCCGTTCGGCGGCGGCGCGCTGCTGCGCGTCGGCCTTGAGCTCGCCGTGAGCGACGAGCGACTCATAGCGATCGATAAGCCGCGTCACCGGGGGCGCCCCGGCTTGCGGACGGTGCCGCTAAACGCCGCGACCACCGCGCCGCCTTCCTGCTCGGCAATGCCGCGCATGAAGATCAGCCGACCGGTCTCGCGCAATATCTCGAGCACCAGATCGAGCGGTTCGCCGACGCGGCCCGCGCCGATGAACTGGACCGAGAGATCGAGCGTCACGGCGGTGCCCGCCTCGATGATGCCATGCATCCGCGCCGCGGCGAACAGCGCGACGTCGATGTAGCCGAGCAGCGCGCCGCCATGGACGTTGTTCGACAGGTTCGAATGCTGGTGCTCGGGGAAGGTACGGACGCGGACCTTGCCGTCATCCTCCATCCGCACCCGAAAACGGCCGAGCAGCGCGTTGAACCGCGTCGGATCGCTCAGCTCCCAGATCAGCCAGCCGGGATTGTCGGGATCGGGTGCGTGGACGAAGCCGGGCGCGGCCCGCTCCGCCACGCCATTTTCGCCTTCGCTCAAACCGCCCGCTCGACCATCATCTTCTTGGTCTCGGCGATCGCACGCGCGGGCGAGAGGCCCTTGGGGCAAACGTTCGAGCAGTTCATGATCGTGTGGCAGCGATAGAGACGGAACGGATCCTCGAGCTCGTCAAGACGCTCGCCCGTCATCTCGTCACGACTGTCGGCCAGCCAGCGATAGGCCTGGAGCAGGATCGCCGGGCCGAGGAACTTGTCGCTGTTCCACCAATAGCTGGGGCACGAGGTCGAGCAGCAGGCGCACAGGATGCACTCGTACAGGCCGTCGAGCTTCGAACGATCCTCGGGCGACTGGACGCGCTCCTTGCCCGAGGGCGGCGGCGTTACGGTCTGCAGCCACGGCTTGATCGAGGCATATTGCGCATAGAAATGCGTGAAATCGGGGACGAGATCCTTGATCACGTCCATGTGCGGCAGCGGGGTGATGCGGATGTCGCCCTTCACATCCTCGATCGCCTTGGTGCAGGCGAGCGTGTTCGTCCCATCGATGTTCATCGAGCAGGAACCGCAAATGCCCTCGCGGCACGAACGGCGGAAGGTCAGCGACGAATCCTGTTCGCCCTTGATCTTGATCAGCGCGTCCAGAACCATCGGCCCGCAATCGTCGAGGTCGATCGTATACTGGTCGTAGTGGGGATTCTCGCCCGAGTCGGGATCGTAGCGGTAGATCTTGAAGGTCTTGGTCCGCGTCGCGCCTTCGGGCGCGGGATGCTTGGTCCCCTTCTTGATCACGCTATTCTTGGGGAGGGTGAATTCGGCCATCGACAATCCCTTTCGCCGCGCCGCGATAGCCAATCGGATCGCAGAACGAAAGGCGCAACGCGCATGTTTCGCGAGAAAATACCGCGCCGCGAAGTCCGGGCGCGGCATCCGACCGCGCCCGGTGCCTCAAAATCAAGCCAGAGCGACCTTCGTCGCGCGGCGACGCAGCGCAGCGCCGGCGAGGCCGAAGCCGCCGATCATCATCGCCCAGGTCGCCGGTTCGGGAACGCCGGCGGCGCTCGCGATCACCTGCGTGCCCGAACGGCGGCCGACCTGGAACGACGAGAAATTGGGGCCGGCATTGATGATCTCGCCGCCACCCGCATTGTCCCAGCAGAAATTGGTCTGCAGGCAATAGGAAGGCCGGCCGATGTCGAGGCTGCCCATGAACAGCGCATAATTGTTGCCGGGGACATCGAAGTTGAACAGCAGCTGCGACGCCGTGGCGGTGAAGGCCGGGCCGGCAATCTGCACCGCCGCATTCTCGTCGGCGCTGCCGGGGCCGAACAGCGTGGTGCTGACGCTGCCGTTGGTCATGGTGATCGTGAAATCGACGATGTTGGCGGCGGCGAGCACGCCGATCTTGCCGTCGGTGGTGATCGAAAGCGTGGCCGTGGCCGTGCCGACGGTGCGCGTGCTGGTATAGACAGTCGCGTCGGCGGCAACGGCAGTGCCGGCAAGCAGAAGCGCAGTGAGCAGAGCAAGCTTCATGGCTAATCCCCCGTTAGAGACGAGTCGGGGGCTAGGCAGCGTCGAAGACTCGCTCGTTACGCAGGCATGACGGTTTTGCGACTGTCCCGCGCCGGGACCGGCTATTCGGCGGCGACGAGCTCGGGACGGGCGCGGCCCGGCAGAAGCTGATCAACGATTGTGTAGGTCCGCTCATTGTCCACATCGATCGCGTGCGCGCCGTCGGCAAGGATCACCGCGCGCAGCCTGATGCCGAAACGCCTCGACAGGCGCTTCATCGCGGTATCGACCGAGAACAGCCGGAAGCGCAGCATCAGCAGGTTGAGCAAACCGAAGGCGGCGATGATGCGCCTGGCGCTCTTGGCGAACTGGCCGCCGCCGCGAAACGCCTCGGCCGCGCTGAGCGCCTGGGGGCCGGACAGCGCGTAGAGGTTGCAGTTCGAATAGGCATTGTCGCGGAATTCGTAGAAGCGGTGCTGCCCTTCGGGATGCGCGGCGAGCACGGCGTCGCGCGTCGCCAGCGCGACCACGCCCTCGGCGCCGTTCGCGAGGCAATCGAGCATCTCCCCGACCGCACCGGTCGAGAGCAGGACATTGTCGGCCGTGGTGATGAGCAGCGGCACCGCGGCGCCCTTCGCCCCGGCACCGACGCTGTCGGCAAGATTGTCGGCCGCTGCGATCAGCTCGACCGGCGTGCCGGCGACGGCACGCACCACCGGGCCGAGCAGGTCGAATGCCTCGCGCTCGATCACCACGCGGATCGCTACGATTCCCGGCGTCGCCGCCAGCGTCGCCAGCACATGCGCGATCAGCGGCGCACCGCCAATCGGCACGAGGCATTTGTGCGAGACGCCCGCGCGCGCGGCAAGCGGATCGAGCCGCCCGGCGCGCTGAGCGGCGAGGACGATCGCCGTCGCCACGATCAGGCCGCCAACTCGCGCTCGCGGACGAGCAGGCCCTGGCGCGCGAAGCTTTCGGCGAGGATCGTCTCGATCAGCTCATGATGGCTGAGCCCGGCGAGCGCCGCCGAACGGCCGAACACCTTCTGCGACCAGAGATTGCAGTTGAGGTTGTTCTCGAGGAACATCACCTCGCCCTTTTCCTGATCGAGGCGGAATTCGAAGCGCGCATAGTCGAAGGGCGCGAACACCCCGGCCATGCACCGCGTGTAATCGGCGATGATCGGCATCCAATAGGGATCGTCGAAGGCGACGAGGCTGTATTTCGCGCTGCGGTCGACTAGGTCCCGCTTTTCCCAATAAGTGCGCAGGTGCGTGGGGTCCGCCTGCTCGAAGAGCATCATCGGCATGATCGCGGGCGCGCCCTGCTGGGTTATCACGGGAACCTCGACATCGGAGCCGTTGAGGAAGGGCTCGACGATCGCGTCATGGCCCTCGTCGTGGAGGCGTTCGACCGCCGCCTTCACGCCTGCCCAGTCGCCGGCATCGGATACGCCCCACGAGGCCGAGGAGGCATTGGGCTTGATGACCATGCGTTCGGCCATCGGGCAACCTTGCTCCAGCACCGGCGCGCCGCGGCGATAGATGGCCCAGGGCGCAGTGGGCACGCCGCGCGAGCGCGCCTCGAGCTTGGTCAGATGCTTGTCGTCGCCCAACCCGCGCAGGATCGGACTGGCGCCGAGGAAGGGCAGCCCCAGCCGCGTGCACAGCAAAGGCAGCAGCATTTCCGAATTGAGGAAGCCCGCGCGGTTGAGCAGCGCGAAGACGAAATCGACCTTCGGCGCGTCGAACAGCGCATCGTGACTGTCGGCCAGCGTAACGCGCATACCGATGTCGCGAAGAATATTGCGGATCTCTACATGGTAGATAGCATGATTACCATCATCAGGATGGAGTCCACCCGCCCACAAGGCATGTTTCGCAATGAACATGACCTCACGGTTCTCTTTGGTTTCGGCATTGATAGTCGCGGCCCTGATATAATCTATCACGCCAGAATCGTCCCGTTATTGTAACAATAGGAACAATGCGCCCGCTTTGTTTCAGGCGTGTGAAATCAATGTCATCGAATTGTCTTGGAATTGGAGGATTCTGGCGAAACTCTCTCGACGGAATCGACGATGACCGGATTTCCCACGCGGCGCGACGCGCCGGCCACGCTGCTCATGGCCTCGGGCGGCGATGCCCGGATCCTGATCGACCCCATTACCGGTCTCAACCGCTACGGATCGGCCCCGCGCCCGTCCGACGTGCTGGCCTATGCATCGTCGACCGCCAACGACCTGTCGGAAGACGCCTTTGCGCACGTCTCCGCACTCGGCTTCGGCGCCGGGATGAGCGGTGCGGCCTATGCCGGCGCGCTCGGCGCGCTGCGCGAGCGGATCGCCGCCGCCTATGAACTGCCGCGCGGCACCGCGATCGTCTTCGCGCCATCGGGCACCGACCTTGAATATGTCGCGCTGCATCTGGCGGGCGTGCGCGGCACGGGGGTGCACAATATATTGCTCGGCGCCGACGAGGTGGGCAGCGGCTGCATCCATTCGGCGAGTGGCCGCTATTTCGCCGAGGAAACCGCGCTGGGCACGGGCGTGGCGGCGGGACAGCCGGTGCCGGGGCTTGCCGATCGCGTGACCATCGCCGACCTGCCGGTGCGCGACCGCAACGGGCAGGCGCATGACAGCGCGACGATGGCAGCCTCGATCGACGCCGCCGCGATCGAGGCGCGCGCGGCGGGACGCCACCCGCTCGTCCACATCGTCCACGGCTCCAAGACCGGGCTGGTGCTGCCCGAACTGCCCGAGATCGACTGGCTGGTCGCGCGCCACGGCGACGGACTGAGCTTCGTCGTCGATGCGTGCCAGGCGCGTATCTGCCCCGAAAGCGTGGCTGCCTATCTGGCGCGCGGGGCGATCGTCTTCCTCACCGGATCCAAGTTCATGGGCGGCGCGCCGTTCAGCGGCTTCGCACTGCTGCCGCCTGGCGCGCGCCCTGCCCTGCCCGTAGGCTTCGCCAACATCTTCCGCCGCGCCGAATGGCCCGAAGGCTGGCCGGGCGCCGAGACGCTGGGCGACGGCGCCAACCCCGGCCTGCTCCTCCGCCTCGAAAGCGCGATCTTCGAGCTTGAGCGGTTCAGCACGCTTTCCGCCCCGCGCGTCGCGCGCGTGGTCGATGCCTTCGGCTTCGCGGTCGACGGGCTGGCGGCGAAGATCGGTGCGGGGCGGATCATGCCGCCGCGCGGCAGCGTGCCGCACCCGGTGGAGGAAGGTACGCTGGCCACGCTCGACCTGAGCCGCACCCCCGGCGCGCCCGATTTCGACGAAGCCCGCGCACGCCACGCGGCGCTGATCGAAGCAGGCATCCGCCTTGGCCAGCCGGTCAAGTGCGTGCGCCTGCCCGACGGCCGCTGGGGTGCCACGATGCGCGTCGCGCTGTCGATGCCGCAAGTGATGGCCTTCGACGCGATCGACGACCTGACGCTGGCGACGCGGCTACGCGACGATATGGACCGGATCGCCAGGCGCCTGATGCGCTCGCAGGAGCCGGTGCCGGCCTAGCGACCATCCGTCATTGCGCCACCGTCATTGCGAGTGCAGCGAAGCAATCCAGCGAGCCATCGGGCATTGTCTGGATTGCTTCGCTGCGCTCGCAATGACGAGAGGTCTGGTCAGCCCCGCGCGGCGAGGATCGCTTCCGCCATTTCGTGATCGCTGACCTTGTCGACGTCGATCGCGGCTTCGGGATCGTCGAGGACCACCAGCTTCGCTGCGAAGCCGTTGCGCCTGCCGGCAGAGCGGATCGCGGCGGCGAAGCCGATCGTGCGGGTGATCGCGCGCAGCGCAAGCAGCGGACCGAAATGCCAGAAGAGGCGGAACGCCTTCTTGCGATCCTGTTCCGCCACGCTCCACAGATCGAGCGCGCGCACCGCGCGCGGCGTGGCAAGCGCAAAGAGGTTGGCGCCTGAATAGGCGCCGTCGGAAAAGCGCAGCCAGGTGCGCTTGTTCTCAGGATAGCGCGCGAGCATCGAATGACGCTCGACCGCCGCGAGCGCGACATCGCAATCGGTAGCGCCGGCAAGGAAGGCGCCCACCATCGCGCGCGTCAGCAGCGGGTGATCGGCGGTGGTGACGAAGACGGGCCAGGGCGCGGCATCGCTGCCGGCAAGCGCCTTGACGCTGGTCGAGATGCCGGCGCCCGCCTGCGCATAGCCGATGCGCGGATCATCGGGCAGCGCCGGGCGCAGCACATCGGGCGCCTGCGAGAGGATGACGATGCGGGCAATGCCCTCCACCCCCAGCAGGGTTTCCACCACGCGGGCGACCATCGGCGTGCCGCCCACGCGGATCAGCGCCTTGTAGGTCTCGCCAAAGGCCTCGGCCAGTCTGTCCGGCCCCGGGCGCTGCCCGGCGAGGACGATCGCCGTCCACTGCATGGTTACGCTCATGGCAACGGCCTATGGCGGAGACGCGATTGATTGGCTAGAGCGGCCCACTTCACATCGGAACATCATGCGGGGACAGCCCAACCATGTATCAACACGAACTGGCGCGCAGCGGGAAGCGGCTGTTCTTCATCCGCGGCCTCTACATCTACACGGTCATCGGCATCGGTGCGCTGATCGTGCTGCTGACGCGCACGCCGGGGCCGTTCGCCGACGCGACGCTCAATTGCGGCTGGTTCTGGCTCTCGCTGGGCGTGGCGTCGGCCGGCGCGCTGGTGCGGATCATCACGTCGGGCTTTGCGGCGCTCGGCACCTCGGGCCGCGCCAAGGTGGCGGCGGAGGCATCCGAGCTCAACACGACCGGCCCCTATTCGCTCGTCCGCAACCCGCTTTATGTCGGGCGCATCCTGAACTTCACCGGGCTTGCCATGCTGACCGGATCGTGGGTCTATGGCGCGATCGTCTTCCTCCTCGCCGTGCTCGTCTATGAGCGCGTGTCGATCTATGAGGAGGAGTTCCTGCGCGAGAAGTTCGGCCCGGCGCATGCCGCCTGGGCGAAGGACGTGCCGGCGCTGCTCCCCCGCCTCCATGGCTGGGTGAAGCCCAAATATCCCTTCTGGTGGCGCCGCATGATCTGGCGCGAACAGAACAAGCTATTCCTGCTGGCGACGGCGGTGGCGCTCTACGCCTTCGCGCGCGTGGGGCTGGACGTCGCGGCGGTGCCGGCCTGGCAGATCCCCTGGTTCAAGGCTTACGGCGTGCTCGTCGTCATCCGCTTCATCATCGGCGGCATGAAGATGGCAGGCTTCTTCAAGGATCTGTCCTGATGCCCGAAGCCGGGCTGGCGCCGCTGATCGCGATCGTCGGCTCGGACGGATCGGGGAAATCCACGGTCGCCGGGGATATAGTGAAGGAGCTGCGCGCCGGCGGCCGCCGCGTCGAGCTCTGCTATCTGGGGCTCGGCACCGGCGATCTCGGCAACCGTATCAAGCAGTGGCCGGTGATCGGGCGGCTGCTCGAAGGGTTCCTGACCAAGAAGGCCGGGCAGGCGCGCGACAAGAACGCCAAGATCCCCGGGCTGCCGACCGCGCTCGTCATCTATCGCTATTCGCTGGTGAGGAAGCGGCGCTTCATGCGCGTGCTGGACTTGCGGCGGCAGGGCGTGACCGTGCTGACGGACCGTTATCCGCAGGTCGAGGTGCCGGGCTATTATGACGGCCCCGGCCTGTCGGCGGCGCGCGCAGAGGGCTGGGCGATCGGGCGGCTGGCGGCGAAGGAACGCGCCATCTACGCATGGATGGCATCCTATCGCCCCGATTTGATCGTGCGGCTGAACGTCGACGTCGATACCGCGCTGGCGCGCAAGCCCGATCATGCGCGTGCGCTGATCGAGCGCAAGGTGGCGATCACGCCGCAACTGACCTTCAACGGCGCGCGCATCGTCGATCTCGATGCGACGCGGCCTTATGCCGAAGTGCTCGCCGATGCGCGGGCCGCGATAGACGGCGCGCTCGCCGGAAAATGAAAATGAAAAGCCGGTGAGTTTATGTTTGAGAATGCGTTTTCAACGCATTCCGCGCGGCGCCGGCCCGCTCCCCCACCCGGCCTCCCATCCAGGATACACTCTGTGGGAGGCCGGGTGGGGG
>NZ_JBYTEN010000030.1:0-30416 GCF_058790595.1 Sphingomonas sp. EU05-FHT14C10
CCCCCACCCGGCCTCCCATCCAGGATACACTCTGTGGGAGGCCGGGTGGGGGAGCGGGCCGGTGCCGCCAGGACGACGCCCGTCAAACGAAACGCCGGTTGATCTGTCAGCCCAAGTCGCTAAGCCCGCGCTTCGAGCAGAGGCGAGACCCCGATGACGACCATGACCCCAAGATCCCGTAAGGTCCGCGTGCTTGCGACGCTGGGCCCGGCAAGCCGATCGCCCGAGATGATCGAGACGCTTTTCCGCGCCGGGGCCGACGCCTTCCGCGTCAATATGAGCCATGGCGCGCATGCCGATCATGCCGCGACGATCGCCGGCATCCGCGCGCTGGAGAAGAAGCTGGGCCGCCCGACGACGGTCCTCGTCGACCTGCAGGGGCCGAAGCTGCGCGTCGGCACCTTCGCCGAAGGCAAGGTGGAGCTGAAGACCGGCGCCGACTTCACGCTCGACCGCGACGACGCGCCGGGCGACGCGACGCGCGTCCAGCTGCCCCACCGCGAAGTGTTCCAGGCGCTGGTGCCCGGCACCCGCCTGTTGCTCGACGACGGCAAGCTGGTGCTGCGCGTGCTGCACAAATATGCCGACCGGATCGAGACGCGCGTCGAGGTTGGCGGCATGCTGTCCAACAACAAGGGGCTGAACGTCCCCGACGTGGTGGTGCCGATGGCGGCGCTGACCGAGAAGGACCGTGCCGACCTGGCCTTCGCGCTCGACCAGAATGTCGACTGGATCGCGCTGTCCTTCGTTCAGCGCCCCGAGGACGTCGCCGAGGCGCGCCGGCTGATCGGCGGCAAGGCATCGCTGCTCGCCAAGATCGAGAAGCCGGCCGCCGTCGAGAGGCTCGAATCGATCCTCGAGCTGGCCGACGCGGTGATGGTCGCACGTGGCGACCTGGGCGTCGAACTGCCGCCTTATGAAGTGCCGCCGCTGCAGAAGCGCATCGTCGAGAGCGCGCGGCGCATGGGGCGGCCGGTGGTCGTCGCCACGCAGATGCTCGAATCGATGATCACCGCGCCTACCCCGACGCGCGCCGAGGTCTCCGACGTCGCGACCGCCATCTATGACGGCGCCGACGCGGTGATGCTCTCGGCCGAGAGCGCCGCCGGCGCCTGGCCGGTCGAATCGGTCTCGATGATGGATTCGATCGCGGTGACGGTGGAAAGCGACCCCGGCTATGCCGCGCGCATCCACTTCACCGAGACGCGCCCCGACCCGACCACCGCCGACGCGCTGGCGGAAGCGGCAGCCAACATCGCCAAGACGGTGACGGCATCGGCGATCATCTGCTTCACTTCGAGCGGATCGACCGCGCGGCGCATCGCGCGCGAGCGCCCGTCGGTGCCGCTGCTGGTGCTGACCCCGGCGATGGAGACCGCACGGCGGCTGGGGCTGCTGTGGGGCGTGCACGCCGTCCACACCAAGGACATCGGATCGTTCGAGGAGATGGTGGCCAAGGCCAAGCGCATGGCGCTGCGCCACGGGCTTGCCGCGGCCGGCGACCGGGTGATCGTGATGGCGGGTGTCCCCTTCGGCACGCCGGGATCGACCAACGTGCTCCACGTCGTGCGCATCATCGGCGACGAGTTGAAGGGCTATCGCAGCTAGCGGGGACGACGGCGCTTTCGCCGAAGCGCCGTCATTGCGAGCGCAGCGAAGCAATCCAGTGCGATGTCGAACATCCCTGGATTACTTCGCTGCGCTCGCAATGACGGGGCAATCGGGGGTTGGGGTCAGAGCAGACCGAGCGCCGCGAGTTCGGCGCGGAGCGGCGCCGCGCCCGTGAAGAGATGGCCGCGCATGCCGACGCTCTGCGCGCCTTCGATATTGTCGGCGCGATCGTCGACGAAGATCGTGTCTTCGGCCGCCAGCCCGAAGCGATCGAGCGCGAGGCGGTAGATGGCGGGATCGGGCTTCACCAGCATCTCGTCGCCCGAGACGACGATGTCGCGGAAACGATCGAACAGCCTGGCCTCGCGCGTGCGGAACGGCGGCCAGAACTCGCCCGAGAAATTGGTGATCGCGAACAGGGGCACGCCGCGTGCGTCCAGCTCCTCGACCAGCTCGATCATGCCGGGGACGGCGGGGCCGAGGCTGTCGATGAAGCGCGGTCCCCAGAGATCGATCAGCGCGCGATGCCGGGGAAAGCGCGCACCGAGCTCCACGCGCGTCTCGGCGAAGGGGCGGCCGGCATCGTGCTGGAAATGCCATTCATGCGTGACGACATCGCGCAGAAACGCATCAAGCGCCCGATCGTCGTCGATCAGGCGCTCGTAAAGGAACCGAGGGTCCCAGGTGAAAAGGACATTGCCGACGTCGAGGACGACGGCATGCACCCCCACGCGATCTTAGCCCTGGCGGGCCTTGAAGCGCTTGTTCGTCTTGTTGATGACGTAGGTGCGGCCGCGACGACGAATGACGCGGTTGTCGCGATGCCGGTCCTTCAGGGACTTGAGCGAGTTGCGGATCTTCATTTTAAAGCTCGAATCTGGGCTGGAAAAGAGGCGCCCGCCTATCGGCCGGGGGCCGCGAAGTCAAGGCTTGGCGCGCGCTTTACAATGGATTGGGATGAAAAGCGCCGATTCATTTTGCGCGGTTTCGCGCGGCGGACTAGGCTTGGCCCGGATAGAGAATAGCGCCAGGGGGCCAGTGATGCGTAGAGGTTTGATTTCCGCCTTCATTCTCGCGACCCCGCTGGCGGTCGGCGCCTGTGTGTCCGGGCCGGGCCCGGTCGACGTGACGCGCTTCCACCTTGGCCAGCCGATCGAGCGCGGCAGCGTGATCGTGGAACCGGCGCCGGGCGGGCTCGACGCCGACAGCCTCGAGTTCAAGACCTATGGCGACGCGGTGATGGGCCAGCTCCAGCGCGTCGGCTACGCACCGGCCGAGCGGCTGGGGACCAGCCTGTATGTCGCGGTGATCCGAATCGACCGCGACGAGCGCGACGCGGTGGTGCAGCGCTCGCCCGTCTCGGTCGGGCTGGGCGGATCGACGGGCAGCTATGGCGGCGGCGTGGGCGGCGGGATCAGCTTCGGAATCGGCGGCAAGCCCAAATCGACGCTGGTCACCCAGCTTTCGGTGCAGCTGAAGCGCCGATCGGACCAGAGCGTGGTCTGGGAAGGCCGTGCGGTGACCGAGGTTTCGGAGAAGTCGGAAGCGGCTCAACCGACGGCGACCGCAGCGCGGCTGGCGGCGGGGCTGTTCGGGGACTTCCCCGGAGAGTCGGGGCGCACTATCAGGGTCAAATGACCCTCAGCATCACCAGCAGCTTCGACAGCGGGAATATCCGCGTCCTTTCGATCACCGACACGGGTGCCGACCTGGAGATCGTGACCGATCACCAGTCGGACTTCTACCAGTGGTTCCATTTCCGCGTCGCCGGCGGCACGGACAAGGCGCTGACGCTGCGCATCACCAACTGCGCGGGATCGGCCTATCCGCTGGGCTGGCCGGGCTACAGCGCGCGCGTGAGCAGCGACCGCGAGACATGGACGCAGGCGCCGACCAGCTATGCCGCCGGCGTGCTGACGATCAACGTCACGCCCGACAGCGACGCGCTCTACATCGCCTATTTCGCGCCCTATTCGTTCGAGCGGCATCTGGACCTCGTCGCGCGCATGGCGAGGTTGCCGGGCGTCGCGCAGCGCGAGCTGGGCAAGACGCTCGACGGGCGTCCGCTCGACTGCCTCGTGATCGGCGATGGGCCGAAGCCGGTATGGCTCTACGCCCGCCAGCATCCGGGCGAATCGATGGCCGAATGGTGGATGGAAGGCGCGCTGGAGAAGCTGACCGACCCCAATGACGCGGCGGCCCGGCTGCTGCGCGAGAAGGCGACGCTTTACGTGGTGCCCAACATGAACCCCGACGGCAGCGTGCGCGGCCATCTGCGCACCAATGCGGTGGGCGTGAACCTCAATCGCGAATGGCATGCGCCTTCGGCCGAGCGCAGCCCCGAAGTGCTCGTGGTGCGCAACGCGATGGACGAAAGCGGCGTCGCCTTCGCGATGGACGTGCATGGCGACGAGGCGATCCCCGCCAACTTCCTTGCCGGCTTCGAAGGCATCCCCAGCCTGAAGACCGAACAGCAGGCGCTGTTCGAGCGCTTCCGCGACACGCTGGCGGCGCGCACGCCGCTGTTCCAGGTCGACAAGGGCTATGCGGTCGCGGCGCCGGGCACCGCCAACATGTCAATGTCGACGACGCAGCTGGCAGAGCGTTACGGCGCGGTGTCGATGACGCTGGAAATGCCGTTCAAGGACCATGACGACCACGCCGATCCGGTGCATGGCTGGTCGCCCGCGCGGAGCAAGGAGCTGGCGCATGCCTGCCTCGACAACCTCGCCGCGATGATCGACGCGATCTGACCGCGCCCGCCAGACCATAGGAAGAAAGAGACCGCGATGCCCAAGCTCGTGCTGATCCGCCACGGCCAGTCGGCCTGGAACCTCGAGAACCGCTTCACCGGCTGGTGGGACGTCAACCTGACCGAGCAGGGCGTCGAGGAAGCGCGCGCCGCCGGGCGGCTGATGAGCGAGAGCGGGCTCGATTTCGACCTGTGCTTCACCAGCGTGCAGTCACGCGCGATCCGTACGCTCAACCTCGCGCTCGAGGAAATGGGGCGGCTGTGGCTGCCGGTCGAGAAGGACTGGCATCTGAACGAGCGCCATTATGGCGGGCTGACCGGGCTCAACAAGGCGGAGACCGCGGCCAAGCATGGCGACGCGCAGGTGAAGATCTGGCGCCGCAGCTTCGACGTGCCGCCGCCGCCGCTAGAGCCGGGCAGCGCCTACGACCTGTCGACCGACCGGCGCTATGCGGGCATCGCCATCCCCGCGACCGAGAGCCTGAAGGACACGATCGCGCGTGTGCTGCCTTACTGGGAGGCGAAGATCGCGCCCGAGCTGAAGGCAGGCAAGCGCGTCGTCATCTCGGCGCACGGCAATTCGCTGCGCGCGCTGGTCAAGCATCTGTCGAACATCCCCGACGCCGAGATCACCGAACTGGAGATCCCGACCGGCCAGCCGATCGTCTATGAGCTGGATGCCGAGCTGAACCCGATCGACCGCTATTATCTGAGCGAACGTTGACGCCGTAACGCGGCGTTCGACATCCGCCATTCGTCATACGAGCGGAGCGAAGCAATCCAGATCGGTGTTCGGCACCCCTGGATTGCTTCGCTATGCTCGCAATGACAGCGAAGGCGCGGCGTCAGGCCGCCTTGCGGGTGCGCTTCACGCCGTACATGTCGCCGTCGGCGCGATCGAGCGCGAGGGCGGCTTCCGAATCATCTTCGGGCAGGATCGGCGCGATGCCGATCGAGACGGCGAGGTCGAGACCGCCGGGCAGCGGATTGGCGGCGATCGCCTCGCACAGCGCCAGCGCCTTCTCCCGCGCCGTATCCTCGTCGACATGATCGAGCAGGACGCCGAATTCGTCGCCGCCGATGCGCGCGACGGTATCGGTGGTGCGGATGCGTTCGCGCAGGATGCGCGCGACATGGACGAGCGCGAGATCGCCCGTGCGGTGGCCATGCGTGTCGTTGATCGACTTGAGCCCGTCGACATCGATGAAGAGGACGGCGGCGCTGTGGCCGTAGCGCGAAACCTGCTGAGCGACGCGCTGAAGCTCGCGCAGGAAGCAGCGGCGGTTGGCGAGCGGGGTGAGCGTATCGGTGTCGGCGAGCTGCTCCAGCTCGGCCACGCGCGCGGTGAGCTGCGCCACGGCCGCGCGCAGGGCCTTGTTCTCCGCTTCGACGCTGGCCGCACCAGCGGCCGAAACCTCCACCCCTTCGATCATCATCGGCAGGCTCCCTGAGTCGCTTTGATAGCCGCTGCAACGCACAACGCATAGTATAGGTGCGACATTGCGGGCGGTTGAACCGCTGCGCGCCATTGCCAGCACGGCGAGCCGCCAGTAAAACGCGCCGCTCCGCAGCCCCGGCGCGACGCCGGGCACTCAGGGCAGGGGCAGGAATGACAGACACGGCGCCGCGCGTCGGCATCATCATGGGTAGCCGATCCGACTGGGAAACCATGCGCAACGCCGCCGAGACGCTCGAGCGGCTGGGCATCGCGCATGAGTCGCTGGTCGTTTCCGCGCATCGCACGCCCGACCGGCTCTACGATTATGCCAAGGCGGCGGCCGGGCGCGGGCTGAGCGCGATCATCGCGGGCGCCGGCGGCGCGGCGCACCTGCCGGGCATGGCCGCGGCGATGACGCGGGTGCCCGTGCTGGGCGTGCCCGTGGAATCCAAGGCGTTGAAGGGCATGGACAGCCTGTTGTCGATCGTCCAGATGCCCGCCGGCGTTCCCGTCGCGACCTTTGCGATCGGGCGCGCTGGGGCCGTCAATGCCGCGCTGTTCGCCGCCGCGCTGATCGCGACGACCGACGACGCCGTTGCCCGGAAGCTGGACGACTGGCGCGCGCGCCAGACCGCCGACGTTTCCGAAAGCCCCGAATGAACCCGATCGCGCCGGGATCGACGATCGGCATATTGGGCGGCGGCCAGCTGGGCCGGATGCTGGCGATGGCGGCGGCCTCGCTCGGCTACCGCACGCACATCTACGCCCCCGAGGCGAGCGGGCCGGCAGCCGACGTATCGGCGCGCTGGGTGCGTGGTTCCTATGACGATGCCGAGGCGCTTGCCGCCTTCGCGCGCGAAGTCGACGTCGTCACCTACGAGTTCGAGAATGTGCCGGTGGCGGCGATCGCCGCGATCGACGGCATCGTACCGGTGCGCCCGGGCGCGAAATCGCTGGAGGTCTCGCAGGACCGGCTGGCCGAAAAGAGCTTCGCGCTGGCCGAGGGCGGGCGTCCTGCCCCCTTCGCCGCCGTCGACGATCGCGACGGGCTGGCGCGCGCGATCGCGGCGATCGGAACGCCCGCAATCCTGAAGACGCGCCGGATGGGCTATGACGGCAAGGGGCAGGCGCGGATCATGACGCCGGCCGACGCCGATGCGGCGTGGGACGCGATCGGCGGGCAGCCGGCGATCCTCGAGGGTTTCATATGCTTCGAGCAGGAATATTCGGTGATCGTGGCACGCGGACCGGACGGCGCGACCGTGCATTGGGACGTGCCCGAAAATATCCACAAGGCGGGCATACTCGACACCTCGACCGCGCCGGCAGACGGCCTGATCGCGGCGCAGGCGCCCGAGGCGATCGGCTTCGCCAAGCGGCTGGCCGAGGCGCTGGACCATGTCGGGGTGATGGCGGTCGAGTTCTTCGCGGCCGAGGAAGGCCCGGTGTTCAACGAGATGGCACCGCGCGTCCACAATAGCGGGCACTGGACGATCGAAGGCGCGATCACGTCGCAGTTCGAGAACCATGTCCGCGCGATCTGCGCGCTGCCGCTGGGCGAGACGCAGCTGACCGCGCCGCGCGTGACGATGCGCAACCTGATCGGCGCGGATGTCGACGACTGGGCGGCGCTGATTGCCGAGCCCGGGCTGCACGTCCATCTCTATGGCAAGGGCGCGGCCCGGCCCGGGCGCAAGATGGGGCATGTGACGCGGCTGGGCTGAACGCCGCCGAAAACTGTCATTGTGAGCGCAGCGAAGCAATCCAGTGGGACGCCAGGCATCGTCTGGATTGCTTCGCTGCGCTCGCAATGACGGAATGAATCAAGCACCGTTCAGGTGACTGATTTGCCCAATGCTGAGCCGAAACGGCGCAGGCGCCTAATACAGCGCCCGCGCCGAAAGATCAGGCCTTGCGGACGCCGCTGAGCGGCGAGGTGCCGAAGGCGCCCGCGGTGATGCCGCCGGTGATCGAATCGCCGTCGACCGTCGCGGTGCAATCGAGCGTCAGCGGAAGCGGAACCTTCATGTCCATCTTCCAGGTGAGGGTGCTGCCCTCATATTTGCCGTCGATTACGTCGAGCGAGCCCATGGCGCCGGCATTGCTGCCCGTCCAGGTGCCGTCGGGCGAGGTCTTGACCGTCAGCACCGACTTCTGCTCGCCGAGCGGCGACTTCGTCACGCAATCCCATTCGCCATCAAGACCGGCCATGCCTTCTCTCCTTTTCGAGACTCACTGCGCGCTTGGCGCCGCGACCACCTCGACGGGCAGGCCGAGGCTGTCAAGCTGGGGACGAACCGCCTTCGCATCGCCGACGATCACCCAGGTGAAGGCCTTGGGGTCGATTGCCGCGCGTGCCGCAGCGTCAAGCTGGGCCGGGGTGAGCGCGCGATAGCGGGCAGCGACATGGCTGTAAAAATCGTCGGGGCGCTTGAACATGACGTTGTTCTGCATCCCGGCGAGCACCGCGCCGCCGGTTTCGAAGCTGCTCGGCATCTCGCGAATCGCATTTTCGACGAAGCGGTCGCGCTCGACCGGGGTGACTCCCTTCTCGGCCAGGAAGGCACCGATGTCGGTGCGCAGCGCCGCGATGGCCGCCCCCGTCTTGTCGGCCTGCACGGGCGCCACGACGAGATAGGGCACGGGGCCCGCATAGCGGCTGAAGCGACCCGCGACGCCGTAGGACCAGCCCTTGGCCTCGCGCAGATCGCTGTTGAGGCGCGAGAGGAAATCGTCGCCGAGGATGTTGTTGGCGAGCAGGGTCGCGGTCAGATCGTCGCTGCCCTTGAGCGGGGTGACTTCGCCACCGAGGATGTAGGATTGCGGCGAATTGGGGCGATCGACGAGGATGATGCGCGGGCTGGGCGCGGGAATCGCGGCACCCAGATCCTTGGCGCCGGGCGCGCCGACGCCGACCCAGTTGCCGAAGCGCGCCTCGAGCGCCGAGCGGACCTCGGCCAGCGGGCGATCGCTGACGACGAAGACCGTCGCCTTGTCCGGACGAATCCAGGCATTGTGGAAGCCGACCAGCTCGTCGCGCGTCAGCGTCTTGACCACCGCCGGATCGCCCGACCCGCCGGCGGCGCGGCCATAGGGATGATCCTTGCCGTAGAGCAGGGGCGGCAACGTGCGCTGGGCAAGCGCGCCGGGATTGGAAAGCTCCGACGCGATCGAGGCGAGCTGCTGGTTGCGCAGCCGTTCGACCTCGGCCGGTGCGAAGGCCGGGTTGCGGACGATGTCGGCAAGCAGATCGAGCGAGGGAGCGAGATTGGCCGAAAGCGAATAAAGGTTGATTCGCGTCGTATCCATCGTCGCGCCGACGCTGATATTGGCGCCCAGCCGCTCCTGCTGTTCGGCGATCGCGATCGAATCGCGCGTCCGGGTGCCTTCGTCGAGCAGGGCGAGGGTCAGCGCCTGCGTGCCCGGGCGCTTGACCGGATCGGCGGAGACGCCGGCATCGAAGCTGAAGGCGATGCTGGTGACCGGAACCACGCTGCGCTGTGCATAGACGATGCCGATGCCGTTGGAGAGCGTGGCGCGCTCTACGGTGGGAAACGTGAAGTCCTTGACCGGCGCCACTGCGGGAAGCGCCCAGCGGTCGACGGCCGGAGCGGCGGCGGCAGGCGCGGTGCCCCCCTGCCCGTCCGGCCCGCGATAGAAGCGCGGCGCGAACTTCGCCGCGCCGACCGACGACGAATCCTCATAGGCGGCGCGATCGCCCGGCGTGACGGTGAGCGCGAAGACCGGGCGCGAGAGCCACTTGGCGAGCGCCGTCTTCACCTGATCGGGCGTGGTCGCGGCATAGCGCGCAAGCTCCGCGCTGTAATGCGCGGGATCGCCCGAATAGAGCAGCCCTTCGGCGAGGACGGCGCCCTTGCCGCCGAAGCCGCCGACTTCCTCCAGCCCCGCGATGCGCGCCGAGATCTGGCGCATCACGGTGCGCTGTACCTCGTCCGCGCTGGGCCCGGTCTTGACCAGATCGGCGATCACCGCGTCGAAACGCCTGGCGGCGACCGCCGGATCGACGCCGGGACGCACGTCCATATAGGCCTCGAACCAGCCCATCTGCGCGAATTGCTGGACATCGGCGGTAACCGCGACGGCGAGCTTGTCCTTGCGGACCAGTTCGTTGTCGAGGCGCGAACTGGCGAGGCCCCCGAGCACGGTGGCGCCGATATCGAGCGGAATGGCATCCGCATCGCCAAGCCCGGGAACCGTCCAGAAACGATAGACGCGCGTCGTCGCGACGCGATCGGTCATCGCCTTCTGCGCGGCGGCGGCGGCGAGCGTCGGCACGTTGACCGCGATCGGCCCCTGCGGCGGACCGGCGGGGATATCGCCGAAATAGCGCTCGACCAGCGGGCGCGCCGTCTTCGCATCGATATCGCCCGCGAGGACGAGGATCGCGTTGTTGGGGCCGTAATGCTGGCGGAACCAGCCCTTCACATCGTCGAGGCTGGCGGCATCGAGATCGGCCATCGAACCGATCGTCGAATGGCCATAGGGGTGATCGGGCGGCACCGTGCCGGCAAGCTGCGCATATTCGACGAGGCCGAAGGGCTGGTTGTCACCCTGACGCTTTTCATTCTGGACGACGCCGCGCTGGGCATCGAGCTTTTCCTGCGTCACCGCGCCGAGCAGGTGGCCCATGCGATCGGCCTCCATGAACAGCGCGAGGCCCAGCGCGCCGGTCGGCACGGTTTCGACATAGTTGGTGCGATCGAACCAGGTCGAGCCGTTGGTGGGGGTGGAGCCGGCTGCGATCAGCGGCTCATCGAAATTGGGGACATGTTCGGACCCGCCGAACATCAGATGCTCGAACAGATGCGCGAAGCCGGTGCGTCCCTTGGGCTCATGCTTCGAACCGACATTATAGTAGACGGTGACGCCGACGATCGGCGCCTTGCGGTCAGTGTGGACGAGGACGTGGAGCCCGTTGGGCAGCGTGAATTGTTCGTAGGGAATGCGCACCTGATCGACGAGGCTTGCGACCGGCGCGGGCCGATCTGCCTGCACGTCCGTCTGCGCGAGAAGCGGCGAAGCGCCGGCCAGCAGGGCAGCGATCAGGAAAGCGGTACGGCGCATCGGCACTCTCTCTACGACAAGGGGATTGCCAGTCTTAGCAAGGGCGCGAGCCGGCGCAATGCGGGGCCGGGGGAAGCGTACCGCGATCGACCAACGGCCGACAGCCGTCGACCAACGACATTGCACTGGCCCGAAGGCTCGACACAGGGTCGCGGCACAGCCAGTAAGGCCAGCCAATTCGAGAAGGGTCGAGATGATGCGCATCGTTCAAACCAGCCTTGCGGCGATCGCCGTCTGCGCCAGCGCGACCGTGACGGCGCAGGGCGCCACCGATCTTTCGCCGCTCGCCGAGCGCTTCAAGGGCCATGTCGCCTTCCTCGCCGACGATCTGCTCGAAGGCCGCGATATCGGCAGCCGCGGGCATGAGATCGCGGCGCTTTATGTTGCGACGCGCTTCGAGGGGATGGGGCTGAAGCCCGGCGGCGACAAGGGCGGCTGGTATCAGCGCATCGGCTTCCAGCGCACCAGCCGCAGCGACACGCCGGGCAGCGTGACGATCAGCGGGCCGGCGGGGAGCCAGAGCTGGAAGCACGCGACCGATGTCACCGTCTCGCTCAACCCGCTCAATCCCGATGTCGACGTCAGCGCGCCTCTGGTCTTCGTCGGCTATGGCATCGAGGACAAGGCGCTGGGCATCGACGATTATCGCGGGCTCGACGTGAAGGGGAAGATCGTCGTCACGCTGACCGGCTTCCCCAAGGGCATGCCGAGCGAGGAAGGCGCGCATCTGTCCGCGAGCAAGGACCTGACCGCCGAGCGTCACGGCGCGATCGGCACGATCAGCATCGCAACGATCCAGTCGGAAAAGGCGCGGCCCTGGGCACGCAGCGTCCAGTTCGCGGGCAATCCGCGCGTGAGCTGGATCGAGACCGATGGCAAGCCGCACGTCGACGCGCCGGCCATCCGCGGATCGGCGGCGCTCAACACCCCCGCCGCCGAAGCGGCCTTCGCAGGCGCGCCCAAGGCGCTGAAGGCCGTCCTCGCCGAAGCCGACAAGGCAGGCGGACGCCCCAGGGGCTTTGCGCTCAAGACCAGCGCGCGCATCGTCAACAGCGCGAAGACCGAGACGATCACCAGCCCCAACGTCGTCGGCATCCTGCCCGGATCGGACCCGAGCCTGGCCGCGCAATATGTCGTGCTGTCGGCGCATCTCGACCATATCGGGATCAGCCCGGCGCGGCCCGACGACAAGCCGGGGACCGACCGGATCAACAATGGCGCGCTCGACAATGCCGCCGGCATCGCGACCATGCTGGAAGTCGCGCGCACCGCGACCTCGGCGCCGACGCGCCCGCGCCGCTCGATCATCTTCGTCGCCTCGACGGGCGAGGAGAAGGGACTGCTGGGCGCCGACTATTATGCGCGCCATCCGAGCGTTCCGATCGGCCAGATCGTCGGCAATGTCGACCTCGACATGCCGCTGCTGCTCTATCCCTTCACCGACGTGATCGCCTTCGGCGCCAATCATTCGACGCTGGGCAAGCTGGTGGCCGACGCCGTCGCGCCGATGGGCATCAAGCTCAGCCCCGATCCGATGCCGCAGGAAAGCATCTTCGTGCGATCGGACCATTATATGTTCGTGAAGCAGGGCGTGCCGGCGGTGTTCCTCGCGACGGGCTTCGCCAATGGCGGCGAAGCGGCGTGGGGCAGCTTCCTGTCGGGCAATTATCATCATCCGGGCGACGATATGAGCCAGAAGATCGACTGGCAGGCGGCGGCGCGCTTCACCGAGGCCAATTACCGCATCACCCGCGCGATGGCCGACGCCGATCAGGCGCCCCTATGGTATCAGGGGGACTATTTCGGCAACCTGTTCGCGCCCGATCGGGCCAAGGCTGCGAAGTAGGCCGGAGCCCGGCAGCCCGTCGCGTCGCGCTATTCGGGAAGCGCCGGCGCCAGCGTGTCTCGACAAGCTCGACTCGAACGGAGGCGGCGCGCCGGCGGCCAACATTGCGTCCCCAGTCTAAACAGCGTATAGATTGCAAATGGCTGAGGATGCAGGGGTCGTCGAGACCGCAGGCGCGGCGCGCGACCGATATCATCATGGCGATCTCCACGCCGCGCTGATCAAGGCGACCGAGGAGATCATCGCCGAACGCGGCGTCGAGGGCTTTTCGCTGCGCGAGGCGGCGCGGCGCGCGGGCGTTTCGGCTGCCGCCCCGGCGCATCATTTCGGCGACGCGCGCGGGCTGCTGACGGCGGTCGCGGTGCGCGGGCTGAACGATCTGGCCGATGTGTCGCGCATCGCATCGGACAAGGCCGGCCCCGACCGCGAGGCCAAGCGCGTCGCGATCGGCGAGGCCTACATACGCTACGCGCTCGACCACAGGGCGCGTTTCGACCTGATGTTCCGCAAGACATTGCTCGATCGCGATACGCCTGCGTTACACGATGCGGGGGAGCGCTGCTTCGCGGTGTTGATGGAAGCGATCGGCGGCGATCCCCATGCCGATCCCAAATCCGAAGCGCGGGCGATCGCGGCATGGTCGCTGGTCCACGGACTGGCGCGGCTGAAGCTCGACGGGATGCTGCTTGAGGAAGGCGATCCCGATTTCGTGCCGATGGTGCTAAAAACCCTGTCGATCTGATCTTGTGTTGCTTTTCAGCAACACCATATCGGCGGTCGATCCAAGGGGAATTGCATGAACCTCGAGAAATTTACCGACCGCGCCAAGGGCTTCCTCCAATCGGCGCAAACCGTCGCGATCCGCATGAATCATCAGCAGATCACGCCGGACCATCTGTTGAAGGCGCTGCTCGAAGACGATCAGGGCATGGCCGCCGGGCTGATCCAAGCCGCCGGCGGCGATGCCAGGCGCGCGACGAGCGAGACCGATCTCGCCTTGTCCAAGATCGCCGCCGTTTCGGGATCGGGCGCGCAGCAGACGCCGGGCCTCAACAATGACGCGGTGCGCGTGCTCGACCAGGCCGAGCAGGTCGCGCAGAAGGCGGGCGACAGCTATGTCACGGTCGAACGGCTGCTGCTTGCGCTCGCGCTTTCGCTCAACACCGCCGCCGGCAAGGCGCTGAAGGCCGCGGGCGTGACGCCCGAGGGGCTCAACGCCGCGATCAGCGAGCTGCGCGGCGGGCGCACCGCCGACACATCGTCGGCCGAGGACCGCTATGACGCGCTCAAGAAGTTCGCGCGCGACCTGACCGAAGCGGCACGCGAGGGCAAGCTCGACCCCGTCATCGGCCGCGACGAGGAAATTCGCCGCACCGTCCAGATCCTCGCGCGCCGCACCAAGAACAACCCGGTGCTGATCGGCGAGCCCGGCGTCGGCAAGACCGCGATCGCCGAAGGCCTCGCGCTGCGCATCGTCAACGGCGATGTGCCCGATACGCTCAAGGACCGCAGACTGATGGCGCTCGACATGGGCGCGCTGATCGCGGGCGCGAAATATCGCGGCGAGTTCGAGGAGCGGCTGAAAGGCGTGCTCGACGAAGTGAAAGGCGCCGAGGGCGAGGTCATCCTGTTCATCGACGAGATGCACACGCTGATCGGCGCCGGCAAATCCGAAGGCGCGATGGACGCCGGCAACCTTCTGAAGCCCGCGCTGGCGCGCGGCGAGCTGCACTGCATCGGCGCGACCACGCTCGACGAATATCGCAAATATGTCGAGAAGGACCCGGCCCTGCAGCGGCGCTTCCAGCCCGTCTTCGTCGGCGAGCCGACGGTCGAGGATACGATCTCGATCCTGCGCGGGCTGAAGGAGAAATATGAGCTGCACCACGGCGTGCGGATCACCGACGGCGCGATCGTGGCATCGGCGACGCTGTCCAACCGCTACATCACCGACCGTTTCCTGCCCGACAAGGCGATCGACCTGATGGACGAGGCGGCAAGCCGCCTGCGCATGGAAGTCGAATCCAAGCCCGAGGAGATCGAGACGCTCGACCGGCGCATCATCCAGCTCAAGATCGAGCGCGAGGCGCTGAAGAAGGAAAGCGACACCGCGTCGAAGGACCGGCTGGCGAAGCTGGAGCAGGAACTGGTCGACCTCGAGGAGGAATCGGCCATCCTGACCACGCGCTGGCAGGCCGAGAAGGAAAAGATCGCGGGCGAGGCCAAGATCAAGGAGCAGCTCGATGCCGCGCGCGTCCAGCTCGATCAGGCGCAGCGCTCGGGCGACCTGGCCAAGGCAGGCGAGCTTTCCTACGGCGTGATCCCCGCGCTGGAGAAGCAGCTGGCCGACGTCGCTCAGGCGACGGCAGGCGCGATGCTGCGCGAGGAAGTCACCGCCGACGATATCGCCTCGGTCGTCTCGCGCTGGACGGGAATTCCGGTCGACCGGATGCTCGAAGGCGAGCGCGAGAAGCTGCTCAACATGGAAGCGCAGATCGGCAAGCGCGTGATCGGACAGGAGGAGGCGGTGAAGGCCGTTTCCGCCGCCGTCCGCCGCGCGCGCGCCGGGTTGCAGGACCCCAACCGCCCGCTCGGCAGCTTCCTGTTCCTCGGGCCGACGGGCGTCGGCAAGACCGAGCTGACCAAGGCACTGGCCGAATTCCTGTTCGACGACGCATCGGCCATGGTCCGCATCGACATGAGCGAGTTCATGGAGAAGCACAGCGTCGCGCGGCTGATCGGCGCGCCTCCGGGCTATGTCGGCTATGAGGAAGGCGGCGTGCTGACCGAGGCGGTGCGCAGGCGGCCCTATCAGGTGATCCTCTTCGACGAGGTCGAGAAGGCGCATGGCGACGTGTTCAACGTGCTGCTCCAGGTGCTCGACGACGGTCGCCTGACCGACGGGCAGGGCCGCACCGTCGACTTCTCGAACACGCTGATCATCCTGACCTCGAACCTGGGCAGCCAGTTCCTCGCCTCGATGCCCGACGATCAGCCGCTGAGCGAAGTCGAGCCGCAGGTGATGGATGTGGTGCGGGCGCATTTCCGCCCCGAATTCCTCAACCGGCTGGACGAGATCATCCTGTTCCACCGGCTGCAGCAGGGCCATATGGGGCCGATCGTCGACATCCAGGTCGGCCGCGTCCAGAAGCTGCTGGCCGACCGCAAGGTGACGCTGGCGCTGACCGACGGCGCGCGCAACTGGCTGGGGCGCGTGGGCTACGACCCCGTCTATGGCGCACGGCCGCTGAAGCGAGCGGTGCAGAAATATCTGCAGGATCCGCTCGCCGACCTCATCCTGCGCGGCGAGGTCAAGGACGGATCGACCGTGACGGTCGAGGATGGCGACGGCAAGCTGGTGCTGAGCGCGAGCTAAAAGGGATCGGGGAGCGGCCGGCGCCGCTCCCCGGCCTATTCTCAGTCGGCTATGTCGTTGTGCGGATTGAGGCCGTTCGCGTCGGCGACGGTGAAATAGGTCTGCAGCAGCTCGCGTTCGACCTCGGTCAGATGCGGGTTCCACGTATCGAAGATCAGCACGGCGCGAAGCTGGTCGCTCTTGTTCCATGCTTCATGTTCGATCGTGTCGTCGAAGGCGAAAGCCTTGCCTTCGACCCATTCGCGCGTCTCCCCGCCCACCCGGAAACCGCAGCCGGGCGGGACGATCAGCGGCAGATGGATGATCGCGCGCGTGTTGCTGACCCCGGTATGCGACGGGATGTGCGCGCCGGGGCGGAGCAGCGAGAAGAAGGCGGTCGGCGCGCGATTGGGCATGTCCGCCAGCGGCAGCGCCGCGATCGCCGCCGCCGTTTCGGGGAAGTGCCGGCAAATCGCATCGTCGCGCTTGCCGAAGCGCCAGAGGTGGCAGGCGCTCCAGTCAAGCGAGTGATCGAGCTTCGTCCATTTGCTCTCGGGCGTGCCGCTGTCGAACGCGACATAGGGCGCGAAGCCGGGCGCGCCGGTGCGCAGGAACGCTTCCAGTTCGGCGCGGATCGCCGCCGTCTTCGCCTCGATCTGCGCGAGCCAGGGGAATTGGCGGATATCGAAGAATTCGTCGGCGGGGAGGAAGGGAAAATGCACCCCCGCGCACTGGTTCAGATAGATGCTGCGGCGGCCGAGCAGATGATCGACACAGGCATCGAAGCGGCGGCGATCGGCGGGATCGATCGCGGACCGAGCCCCCGCGAGCCCCGCATCCATTTCCTCGCCGAAGCGCTTGCCCTTGTCGGCGACATAGGCGCGGGCATGGGCAAGGCGCTCGGCCAGTTCGGGCGCGGGGTTTTCGACCTGCCCGCCGATCGCGACCACCGCGCTCCAGCGCTGGTTGGCGAGCGCTTCCTCGCCGCGCCGCTCGTGCAGTTCGGCGATGCGGATCAGCGCGGTGAGGTTGATCTGATCGAGCCCGAGGACACGGAGCAGGCTCTGCCGTTCGCCCTCGTCATTGCCGGCGAAGCGGTGGGCGCGGGCGAGATTGAGCCAGATGGGCGGGGCGGCAGGATCGGCGGCGGCGGCGCGCGCGAACAGATCGGCCGCCTCGTTGAAGCCGCGCTGTTCGAGCGCGAGCGTGCCCAATGCGTTGAGCGCGACGGGATTGGTCGGCTCGTTATCGAGCACCGACCGCCACAGCCGTTCCGCCTCGTCGCGCCTGCCGGACGCCTTCGCCCGCGACGCACTGACGAGCGCCGCGCCAATTTCCATTGTCCCCATACGCCATGGGTGCCACGCGCGTGGGGACGAGGAAATATGGGTTATCCCTGATCACGTCATACTTTTGGACGAAACCGTCCGGACGCAGGCTGCGGCTGGACATCGCAGGGCGCGCGACGGAAAAGACGGGATGTCCTCCAAGCCCGGTCCACAGGCGATAGCCGCCGATCCCCTCTGGTTCCCGCATCGTTTCGAGCCCACGGACGACGTGGTCCAGTTTCGTCGCCTGGGGCGGGAGGCGCATCGCGCCGCGACGTTCCTGACCGACATCCATCTGGGCGAGGACAACGATATCGCCGTGGTCGGGCGCGAGGCGGCGATTGCTGCGGCGGGGCCGGCGGCACCGCTGCACTTCATCTTCCATTCGGCCTTCTGCTGCTCGACGCTGCTCGCGCGCGCCTTCGACGTCGAGGGGGTGGCGATGGGATTGAAGGAGCCCGTCATTCTCAATGACCTGTCGGGATGGAAGCATCGCGGCGGCGACCCGCGCCTGATCGCTCGCGCGCTCGACGGCGCGATGCGGCTGCTCGAACGTCCCTTCGGCGCGGGCGAGGCGGTAATCGTCAAGCCATCGAACCTCATCAACGCTTTGTCGGTCGCCATGCTCGCGATGCGGCCCCAGGCGCACGCGCTGCTGCTCTATGCACCGCTGCGCGTCTACCTCGGCTCAGTCGCGAAGAAGGGGCTGGAAGGCCGGCTGTGGGTGCGCGACCTGCTGGTTAAGCAACTGAAAGACGGGATGATCCATCTGGGTTTCAGCGAGGAGGATTATCTGCGCCACACCGATCTGCAGGCCGCCGCCGTCGGCTGGCTGGCGCAGCATGCGCTGTTCGCGGATCTTGTGCGGCGCTATGGGCCGCAGCGTGTGCGCAGCATGAACAGCGATACGCTCATGGCGCGCCCGGTCGAAAGCATCGCTGCGCTGGTGCAGCATTATGACCTGAAGGTCGACGCTGGTTTCGCCGAGGCAGTCGTCGCCGGCCCCGCCTTCAACAACCATTCCAAATCGGGCGAAAGTTTTGACCGTGCGGCGCGCGCGGCCGAGAATCGCGATGCCGCGCACGTGCATGCCGACGAGATCGAGAAGGTCGTCATGTGGGCCGAAGCGGTCGCGAAGAATGCCGGCGTCTCGCTCGATCCGGGAGCGCCGCTGCTCGACTGATCCACCACGCGCGGATCGCCCCGCGCCGTCTTCATATTTTGCGCACAAAAAAGAGGCGGGTCCGAAGACCCGCCTCTCTCTTTTCCTGAACCGTCAGACGCTTAGAAGCGCAGGCGGGCCTGGATGCCGTAGCGACGGCCCATCGCGTCGTAGGTCGACGGATAGGTGTTGCCGCTGTTGTAGGCGGTCGAACCCACGGTGCTGCCGACGAGCGGCGGCTGCTTGTCGAGCAGGTTCTGAACGGTGAAGGTCACCGTCAGATTGTCCGCAACGTCGAAGCGGGTCGACAGGTCGAGGTAGTTGAACGCCGGGATCTTGTTGAAATCGACTTCCTTGCCGGCAAGGTTGCCGCCGATGAGAGCGCCGACATAGGCATCGCCGTCCTCGTAGCGCAGCTTGTCGATGTGGCGCCACAGCAGCGACACGTCGAAGGTCTTGAAGCTCAGCGTGGTGCGCTGCGACCACTGGAACTTCGGCTGCGGCGAAGCGCAATTGACCGAGTAAAGGCCGACGCACTCGCGGTTTTCCGCACCAGCCGCCGGGTTCGAGTTGAACCGCGCATGGTTGGTCCAGTTACCGACGAAGCCGAGCGCCAGATTGGCGAAGCCGAGATCACGCTTGTAGTTCAGCGTGAGATCGATGCCGTCAGTGTCGAGCGTGCCGAGGTTGGTCAGCGTCTGCGGGATACCCTTCGTGGTCGAAGCGTCGCCCGAAAGGCTGCCCGTCAGCGGATCGCGACCGATGCTGGTGCAAGCGGCCGAAGTCGATGCGCCAGCAGCAGGCGTGTACACGCCGCCGGCACCCGGCTGACCAAAGCAGGCGATGATCGCGTCACCCGGGGTCTGCGACGCGATCGCGCCGGTGACCTTGATCTTGTAATAGTCGACCGTCGCCGAGAAGCCCGGCAGGAACGACGGGGTCAGAACGACGCCGACGGTCCAGCTGTTCGACTTTTCAGGCTTCAGATCGATGTTGCCACCGCCGGTGGTGTTGATCTGGCCCGAGGTCGGAACCGGGATGTTGTTGATCGTCGATGCCGTAGCGCCCTGCGCCAAGCAGACCGCGCGAAGCTCGCCCGAGAGTGCCGGCAGCCCAAGCGAGTTGCCGTTGGCGTCGACGCGAGCGCAAGGATCGTTGGCGAGGTTGGTCAGCGTGGTGTTCACCGGCGAGAACAGCTCGTTGATGTTCGGCGCACGCACCGAGTGAGCATAGTTACCGCGGACCTTCAGGTCAGCCACAGGCTCCCACGAACCGCCGGCCTTCCAGGTGGTCGTGTTGAACTTGGGGTCGCCCGCCGCGAAGACAGTGTAGTGCGAGTAGCGCACACCGGCTTCGAGAGTCAGGCTCTTGAAGAGCGGCTTGTCCTCGACGATCGGCGCGATGAGTTCGCCGAAAGCCTCATAAACGTCGAAACCGCCGTCGATGTTCGGCGCGGCACCGCCCGAACCGCCAAGGTCACCCGACTGCGAGAGCAGATCCGAAGCCTGCTTGGCGGTGTACTTGCGATATTCGCCGCCGACCGCGAAGCTGATCGGGTTCGACGCCCACGGCGTCGCGACGCCGAAGTCGCCGCTGACCGTGGCGCGGGCCTGGGCCAGCGTCGTGCGGGTCTGGATCTGGCTTTCGCCGGTCAGGAACGCCGCCATCGCCGGGGTGATCGAGCCTTGCGCGCCGAAAACGTTGACCGGGACGCAACCATTGGTGTCGGTCAAGCAAGTCGTGGTGTTGGTCGCGAGCAGAGCCTGACGGAAACGCGAGTTGAGCGTGTAGCCCTTCTGCGTCTGGATGTTGTCCGATTCGCCATACGACCCGAAGATATCCCAGTTGATCGAGTCCGTGATCGAACCGCGGAAACCGAGGCGATAGTCGAAATAGGTCGTGGTGAAGTCACTGATGCGCGGACCGACTTCGGTCGTGCGACGCGACAGGTTGGTCGTGACCGTGCGGTAGTTCGGATCGGTCGTGGTGGTCGCCGTCGCCGCCGCAGTACAGGCAGCAACACTAATGCCGTTGGCGGCGCAGAGCTGAGCGCGCGCAGCTGCCGGCAGATACGGGTTGCTGAGCGGAATCTGGACGGCGAGCGCGAAGGCGCCCGACGGCGCGATGATCGTGTTGACCGTGTTCTTCGAGAACAGGCCGCGCGTATAGATTTCGATGTTGTCGGTCAGCTCGTAATGAGCCGCGCCGTACATGTTGAAGCGCTTAAACGGCGTCTGGAAGATGTTGTACGGGTTGAAGTTGAACAGCGAGAAGGTCGGCACCAGCGAACCGGTGGTCGGATCGATCTGGCGAGTACCCTGGCCCGGAACGCTGAAGCGGCTGGGAACCGAGGTGCCCGAACCCGACGAAGCGCCGCTGAACGAGTCATAGTTCTGCAGCGAGTAGCTGCGATCGCCCTGATAGACGGGGTCGGTGTTCTGATAGCCGATGCTGAACACGGCGTTGCCGCGGCCGTCATCGAAGTTGGCGCCGATGGTGGCGTCGATGCGGAAGGTGTTGCCGTCACCACGCTCGTTGATCTGCTCGGCGGCGGTCAGTTCGACGCCCGAGAAGTCCTGCTTGGTGATGAAGTTGACGACACCCGACACGGCGTCCGCGCCATAGGTCGTGGCCGAACCACCGGTCAGCACGTCGACGCGCTCGACGAGCGCGACCGGGATGTTGTTGAGGTCGAAACGGCCGAGAAGGTCGAACGGGGTCAGGCGCACGCCGTCGATGACGACGATGTTGCGGTTCGAGCCGAGGCCGCGGAGGTTGACGAACGAACCGCCGCCGTTGCCGTTGTTCACCGCCGAGCCGATGCTGGGCACGATGCCCGGGATTTCGCGCAGCAGCGATTCCGCCGTGTTCGACTGCTTCAGCTCGATCTCGTCCGAGGTCGTCACGTTGACCGGGCTGGAGAGCTGAAGGTTCGGGTTGCGGATCAGCGTGCCGGTGACGACGATGTCGCTGCCGGTTTCCGCGGTTGCGGTGTCGGCCGGCTGCGTCTGCGCGAAGGCCGGAGCCCCGACCAGCAGCGCGCCGGTGATGAAGGTGGACGCGAGCAGGCGCTCACGCAGAATCTTGTTCAGCATTTGTGTCCCCTTTTCCGGCCGCCGAGGGGATCGGCGACCCAAAGTTTCGCCCGGGGCTAACATGTCTCCCGGATTAACAGATGTGTAAGAGTAAGCCGCGGCGCTTGGCAATCGGCCGCGAACGCCCTTCTGACGCAATGCGGAAAACATGTGATATTTGCGTCACACCTTGCTTTCACAAGGATGACCGCCGCATTTCGGCGGCGCAGAGAGGAATCGGAACTGTCCATGATCAGACCCGCAATCGTCACGCTTGCTGCAGCCGCGCTGCTCGCATCGCCCATCGCCGCCGCCGACCAGGCGAAGGAGGTCCGAGCCTCGCCGCTGCTCGACGCGCTCGCCAAATGCCGTAGCGAAGCCGATCCGACGGCGCGCGTCACCTGCTATGACGGCGCAGTCGATGCGCTGACCGCGGCGCGTGCGAAGAAGGATATCGTCGTCCTCGACAAGGAGGATGTGCGCCAGACGCGGCGGGGGCTGTTCGGATTCTCGCTGCCCCGCCTGCCCTTCTTCGGCGGCAAGGAGGATGATCCAGGCGCCGAAATCCCGAAGGAGCTGAAATCGACGATCAAGAGCGCGCGCGCCATCGGCTATGGCAAGTGGCGGATCGAGTTGGAAGACGGGGCTCTGTGGGAGACGACCGAGGCGCGGACAGGCTTCAAGGATCCGAAGCCGGGCTCCCCGATCACCATCGAGCGCGGACTGATGAACGGCTATTTCGTTACTGTCGGCGATGGGCGGCGCGTGGCCGCCAAGCGCGTCGGCTAAGGCGAATCGAGGGGCGTTTCGCGACACCCCTCGATCCTTACTCCCTCAATCGCGCCCGTCGTCGGTGGCGACGGGCGGCTTGACCGGCGCATAGCCCGGCATGGGGCCGGCCAGCGCCTGCGGATCGATGCGCGCGGTGCGCCACTTCATCGCCCAGTGGAGATGCGGCCCGGTCGCGCGGCCCGACATGCCGACCGCGCCGATCGGCTCGCCCTGCTTCACGCGCTGGCCTTCGTGCACGTCGATGCGCGACAGATGGAGGAAGGCGCTGTTCAACCCCATGCCGTGATCGATGATCACCAGATTGCCTTCGAGCGTGAAGGGTTTCTCCGCCGCGAGCACGACCACGCCGTCGGCCGGCGCGACGACCTGCGCGCCCGATCCGCCTGGCGCGATGTCCACACCCGAATGATAGGCGCCCGGCTCGCCACGATAGATTCGCTGCGATCCGAACACGCCGCTGATCCGCCCGCGCACCGGCCAGATAAAATGCTGGCTCCAGCCGTCGGTCGCCGAATCGATCTGGCGCGCGGCACCGATGCGCTGGAGTTCGGGCTTGCGCAGCGCCTCGAAGCTCGCGCTCGGCATGCTGGGCGTGCGCGCGACATCGACGCGCTCGATATCCCAGGGGTGCGTGGCGATGGTCAGCGGGCGCGTGACGCTGCGTCCATTGCCGAGCGTCGCAACCAAAGTCGCGGTGGGGCCGGCGTCGCGATCGAAGGCGATGACGAAGCGACCATCGGGCGCGACCGCGACGGGCTTGCCGTCGAGGGCAAGCGTGCGCGTGTCGCTGGGCGCGCGGCCGAGGACGAGGCCGCCCTGCGCGAAGTTCCCCTGGAAGCTGAAATCGGCATAGACCAGCCGCGCGGGCGGCGGCGGAGCCTGCGGATCGGCGGGCGGCGGCGCTGCGGGCGGCGGCGCGGCCCTGGGAATCGCGGCGCAACCGGCGAGCAGCAGCGCCATCACCAACGCCGCCGGGGCCGAACGCATCATTGGCCGGTCAGCGCGCGCGTTGCGATCTCGGGGCTGGCGTAGGCTTCCTGCCGGTCGACCGACCAGTAGCGCAACTCGTCGAGCGGGATGCGCTCGCCGCTGACCGCGCACAAGACGTGATCGCCATTGGCGAGGACGCGAAAGCCGTTGGGCAGATAGTGAAGCCGCGCGGCGCGGCCCTGGGACATCAACATCGAATCATACTCCTCGCCCGATCCGGCGCGCCTGTCAGAGCAGGCTCGGCTGTTCGGGCTTTTCCTTGTCATAGGCTCGCCCCGCCGGGCGCTCAACCCGGGCGTCCACCTGCCCGTCGGCGAAATGCAGCGTCAGCGCGCCCGCCGCCCGCGCCGCCTCTGCGCCCGACACCACCACGCCGGAAGGGCGCGCCGCGACCCAGGCATAGCCGCGCTTCAAGGGATTTTCGGGATGAAGCGTCTGCGCCAGGCGCCATGTCGCGGCGAGCCGTTCCTGGGAGAGCGCCAGCCGCTGGGTGAGCAATATGGGGCGCAGTGCGCCCGCCGAGCGCGCCAGTTCCCCGCGCGCATCGGCGATGCGCCGGCCAAGGCCACGCCGCAAGCGATCGGCGAGATCATCGGTGCGCTGGCGCTGCGGGTCGAGCAGCGAGGCGGGCGTGGGCAGCAGCCGGGCGAGCGCCGTCAGCCGTTCGGTGCCGCGCTCATGGTAGCGACGCGCGCAGCGTTCCATGCGCAAGCCGCGCTCGCGGATCGCGGCGAACAGATCGGCGCGCACGGGCACGGCAATCTCGGCCGCGGCGGTCGGCGTCGGCGCGCGCATGTCGGCGGCGAAATCGGCAAGCGTCGTATCGGTCTCGTGCCCCACCGCCGAGATGGTCGGGATCGTGCAATCGGCGATCGCGCGCACCACCGCTTCCTCGTTGAACGACCAGAGATCCTCGATCGACCCGCCGCCGCGCGCGACGATGAGCAGATTGGGGCGCGGCACCGGCCCGCCTTCCTCCAGCGAATCGAAGCCGCGGATCGCGGCGGCGACCTGATCGGCAGAGCCCGCGCCCTGCACCTGCACCGGCCAGACGATTACCCGCGTCGGGCAGCGATCGGCAAGGCGGTGGAGGATGTCGCGGATCACCGCTCCGGTCGGCGACGTCACCACGCCGATGACGCGGGGCAGGAAGGGAAGCGGCCGCTTACGCGCCGGATCGAACAGCCCCTCGCCCGCCAGCTTGGCCTTGAGCTTTTCGAGCAGCAGCATCAGGGCGCCTTCGCCGGCAAGCTCAAGCCGTTCGATCACGATCTGATATTTGGAGCGGCCCGGATAGGTGGTGAGCTTGCCTGTCGCGATCACCTCGATCCCGTCTTCGGGGCGGAAGGGCAGGTTGGCGACCGTGCCTTTCCACATCACCGCGTCGAGCACCGCCTTGTCGTCCTTCAGCGCCAGATAGGCATGGCCGGAAGCCGCGCGCTTCCATCCCGAAATCTCGCCGCGCAGGCGGACATGGCCGAAACGATCCTCGACCATGCGCTTCAGCGCGTTCGAGAGTTCGGAGACGCTTTGCGCGGGCGCGTTGTCGCCGAAGCCTTCCTCGGCTACGAGCCGCCCGGCCGCGTCGAACGAAGGGGTATCTGCCATGAATGTCCTGCTGCTGGGATCGGGGGGGCGCGAACATGCGCTGGCCTGGAAACTGGCGCAATCGCCGACGATCGGCAAGCTGTTCGCCGCGCCCGGCAATCCGGGAATCGCGGAGGAAGCGACGCTGGTCGCGCTCGACCCCGTCGATCATCAGGGGGTGATCGCCTTCGTGCGCTCGGAAAATATCGGCCTGGTGGTAGTCGGCCCCGAGGCGCCGCTGGTCGACGGGCTGGGCGACAGCCTGCGCGCCGCTGGCATCGCGGTGTTCGGGCCGGACAAGGCGCCCGCGCAGCTCGAGGGATCGAAGGGTTTCACCAAGGCGCTGTGCGACCGCGCCGGCATCCCCACCGCGCGCTACTTCAGCACCGGCTCGGCCGAAGCGGCGCTGGCCGCGCTCGACAGCTTCTCGCTTCCCGTCGTCGTCAAGGCCGACGGGCTGGCGGCGGGCAAGGGCGTGGTGATCGCGATGACGCGCGCCGAGGCCGAGGATGCGATCCGTGCGCAGGATGGCGGGCCATTGGTGCTCGAGGAGTTTCTCGACGGCGAGGAAGCGAGCCTGTTCGCGATCAGCGACGGCCGCCACGTCGTCGCCTTCGGTTCGGCGCAGGATCATAAGCGCGTCGGCGACGGCGACACCGGCCCCAATACCGGCGGCATGGGCGCCTACAGCCCCGCGCGCGTGCTGACCCCTGCGCTTGAGGCGGAGGCGATGCGCACGATCGTCGAGCCCACCGTCGCCAGGCTGGCGGCCGAGGGCATCGCCTATTCGGGCGTGCTTTATGCCGGGCTGATGCTGACCGCCGAAGGGCCCAAGCTGATCGAATATAATGCCCGGTTCGGCGACCCCGAGGCGCAGGTGCTGATGATGCGCTATCAGGGCGACCTGCTGGCGCTGATGCTCACGACCGCCGAGGGGCGTCTTGCCGATGCCCCCGCCCCCGCTTTCTCTGACGATGTCGCGCTCACCGTGGTGATGGCGGCGAAGGGCTATCCCGGCACGCCCGAAAAAGGCGGCGCGATCGGCGGGATCGCGGCGGCCGAGGCTGGCGGCGCCAAGGTCTTCCACGCCGGCACCGCGCTGAAGGATGGAAAGCTCCTCGCCAATGGCGGCCGCGTGCTTAACGTCACGGCGATGGCGCCGAGCGTCCGTGCGGCGCAGCAGGCGGCCTATCGCGCAGTGGATGCGATCGATTTCCCTACCGGCTTCTGCCGCCGCGACATTGGCTGGCGCGAGGTGGCGCGCGAAGCCGAATGAGGCTTTCGCGCCCGCCGGGCGTTCCCTGCCGAAGCGTTTCACGATAGGCTGACGCCTTCAACCCATTTGAGAACGGGGCAAGCGCATGAGCAATTACTGGACGATCATCCCCCTGATCCTGCTGGTGATTCTGGTCGGGCTGTGGTGGCTGCTGAAATCGCGCGCCGAGCATGGCGACCTGCCGGGGCAGAACGACGCCACGCCCGCCGAGCGCGCGCCGCTGCCGCCCGAACCTGCGCCGCCTGTCGCCGCCGCGCCGATCGACATCCCGCCGCCCCAGCCGATCGTCGAGCCGACCGTGGTCGAGCCCGAGCCCGAGGCGCTGGTCGAGCCCGCAATCCTCGTCGCGACGCCCGCGCCCGACCCCGCCCCCAAGGCTGCGCCCAAATCCAAGCCGAAGCCAGCGCCGGCCGTCGAACCCGACGATCTTCTGCTGCTGAAGGGTATCGGCCCCAAGCTGGCGACGCTGCTCGGGACACTGGGCGTGACACGTTTCGCCGAGATCGCCGCATGGACCGATGCCGATGTCGCGCGGATCGACGCCGAGCTGGGCAATTTCAAGGGCCGCCCGGTGCGCGACAAATGGATCGAGCAGGCGGGCTATCTGGCCAAGGGCGATCGTGCGGGGTTCGAGGCGAAGTTCGGCAAGATCGACGGATAAGAGCCGGCCCTTCATTTCAAATCCCTGCCCTTCATTTCAAATCATTGCCGGGGGCGAGCGGGGTTGAACCAAATCGGCCGCCCGGCGATTGCCTGATTATGCGACCGGGCAGCATGGCCCGGCGCAAAGGCAGGAGACGGATATGAGCTTCATCATCGCGGCCGGGCTGATGCTCGGCGTGTCGGTCGCGGCCGATACGCATCGCACGCAGATCGATCATCGCGGGCACCGCGTGGACGTAACCTATCGCAGCGACCTCGCGGTCACCCACCGGCAGGTCGGCGTCGCCGCGCCGGGCGGTCGCGCGGGGACGCTGCGCTGCGTCTGGTCGGCCAGGGTCAGCGTCGCGCGCGAGGCGCGGAGCACTGCGGGCCATGTGCTGACGCGCACCTTGTCCAGCGACCGGCCGATCGGCGGCAGCCGTGCCGGCTGGTGCGACGGGCAACGCGCCGCGATCGCCGCCGAGGTTGCCGCGCGCAGCGATACCGTCCGCGCGCATCTGATGGCGCTGGCCGACGAGGATCGCGCGACGCTGGCGGCCGAGCTGGACACAGTCCATGCGGACGCCCGGAGCTAAAAGCGCGCTGCCATGTCGTTTCGCAGGACTTTGGTCGCGGCGCTCATGTTCGCCCCCGCCGCCCCCGCTGCCGCGATCCTCCCCGTCGATGCCAGCGTCTCCGTCACCACCGATGAGCGGCGGCGCGGGATAAGCTGGAGCGACGGCAAGGCATCGGCCGCCGCCGAGCTGGGCGCACGGCTGCCCGGCGGTTTCGATCTTTCGGCGCGCGTCACCGCGACGCGCGCCGATCCACGCAGCGGCGGAGCAGATGCGGTCTTCGACCTGACCGGCGGTTACCGCACCGACATCGCCGCCGGGCTGAAGCTCGACGCCTTCCTGACCGGGCATGTCTTTGCGGGCGCCGCTGGCGGGATGAACTATGCCGAGGCCGGGCTGGGCGCGAGCTACGCGATCGGCCCGGCGGAGATCGGCGTCGATGCGCGCTACGCGCCGTCGCAATCGGCGATCGGCGGGGACAATCTCTATCTCGGCGCGCACGCCCGTGTCGGCATTCCGGCAACGCCGTGGACGCTTGCCGCGACCGTCGGCCATTCATCGGGCAGCACCGACGATCCGGTGCGCGCGGCGCGGCTGCGCCCCGGCGGCGATTACAGCGACTGGTCGCTGGGGGTCGATCATGTGACGGGGCCGCTGACGATCGGCGTGGCCTATAGCGGCACCGATATCGCGAAGCGGGCGGACGCATCGCCCTTCGCCGTCACCCGCCATGCCGGCGACAAGCTTGTCGGCAGGGTCAGCCTGTCATTTTGATCTCCCCGTTCGGGCTGAGCTTGTCGAAGCCCCTTCCTGCCTTGGAGCGGAGAGAGAAGAAAAGGGCTTCGACCCGCTCAGCCCGAACGGAGACGGGGGTTGGCGGGGAGTGGAAATCGACGATCGTGCGTCAAGCGACGGCGCTGACCAGCAGCTTGTCGATCTTGCGGCCATCCATGTCGACGACCTCGAAGCGCCAGCCCTGCTCGGTGAAATGCTCGCCTTCCTTGGGCAGGTGTCGGAAGACCGAGAGCGCGTAGCCCGCGACCGTCGCATAGTCGCGATCCTCGGGCAGGCGCAGCGCCAGCCGGTCGGCAAGGACGTCGGCATACATCGATCCGGAGACGAGCAGGCTGCCGTCGTCGCGCTCGACGACCTCGGGATCCTCGCCGTCGTCGCGATCCGATTCGAACTGGCCAGCGATCGCGATCAGCAGGTCGGCGGGGGTGAGGATGCCGTCGACATGGCCATATTCGTCGTTGACGACGACCATCGGCACTTCGGCGCCGCGCAACGCCTCCAGCGCGTCCATCGCATCGAGCTGGTCCGGGACCGCGCCGATCGGGCGCATCAGCGCGCGCAGATCGACGCCGCGGCCCGCGACGAGTGCGGCGACCAGATCGCGGCTCTGGATCACGCCGACGATCTCGTCGACCGACCCGTCGCACACCGGCAGGCGCGTGTGCGGGGTTTCGGCCAGATGCTTCGCGACCGCCTCGGCATCGGCATTGGCGTCGATCCAGTCGATCTGGTTGCGCGGGGTCATCACCTCGCGCACCGGCCGGTCGGCGAGGCGGACGACGCCCGAGATGATCGCGCGCTCGCTTTCCTCGATCACGCCGGACTTGCTCGCCTCGGCGACGATGAGCTGGAGTTCCTCGGCCGTGACATGGCTGTCCTGATCGCGGTTGAGCCCGATCAGGCGGAAGACGAGGCTGCTGCTCTGGTCGAGCAGCCAGACGACGGGCGCGGTCATACGCGCGAGCCACAGCATCGGCGCGGCCATGAAGGCGGCGATCGGCTCGGGCGTGCGCAGCGCGATCTGCTTGGGCACGAGCTCGCCGACGATCAGCGACGCGAAGGTGGTGAGGCCGATGACGATCGCGAAGGCAACCGTCTGGGCATGGGCATGCGCCACGCCTATCCGCTCGAGCCTGAGCGCGGTCGGCTCGCCGAGGCTGGCGCCCGAATAGGCGCCTGCGAGGATGCCGATCAGCGTGATGCCGATCTGCACGGTCGACAGGAATTTGCCCGGATCGGCAGCGAGCGCCAGCGCGGTCCTCGCGCCGCGCTTGCCCGCGCGTTCCATGGCCTGAAGACGCGGCTTGCGCGCCGAGACGATCGCCAGTTCGGACATGGCGAAGACGCCGTTCAGCGCGATCAGCGCGACGATGATCGCGACGTCGATCCAGGGAAAGGGCGGGAGCGGCTGCATGATGCGGTCCATCCCCCTTTGCAGGGAAATGGCGCCGAGGACAACCTGCTCAGCGCCTTGCAGCGAAGAAAGCGCGGAGAAGCGACGCCGATTCGGCCTCGCCGATGCCCGGATAGACATCCGGCCGGTGGTGGCAGGTGGGCTGGGCGAAGATGCGGCCGCCATGCTCCACGCCACCGCCCTTGGGATCGGGGGCGCCATAATAGAGGCGTGCGATGCGGGCATGGGCGATCGCCCCCGCGCACATCGCGCAGGGTTCGAGCGTGACGTGGAGGTCGCAACCGCCCAGTCGCTCCGCGCCCAGCTTTTCCGCCGCCGCGCGGATCGCGATCATCTCGGCATGCGCGGTCGGATCGTTGAGGCGGCGCGTGGCATTGGCGGCCGCGGCGACGATTTCCCCATCCTGCACGATCACTGCGCCGACCGGCACTTCGCCCGCTGCCGCGGCCTCGGCAGCAAGGTCGAGCGCGAGGCGCATGGGATCGGGCAGCGGGAAGGCCATGGCTGCGAGGTGACGGCTTCGGCGCGCGGCGTCAATCGGCCGGCTTGCATGGCCGCGCAAAGGCACGATTATCGACGACAGGCGTTGGATGGCGTCAAACTGTCTGGTCCACTGACGTGGATGCGGCACCGGCCCGCTCCCCCACCCGGCCTCCCACAGAGTGTATCCTGGATGGGAGGCCGGGTGGGGGAG
>NZ_JBYTEN010000031.1:0-27560 GCF_058790595.1 Sphingomonas sp. EU05-FHT14C10
CCCCCCCCCCCCCCCCCCCCCCCCCCCCCCCCCCCCCCCCCCCCCCCCCCCCCCCCCCCCCCCCCCCCCCCCCCCCGGGACCGCAGGCGCTCAGTTCACGAACTGCGCGACCAGCCTGGCTTCCTCCTCGCACCCGGTCGGCTTCGGCGTCGCGGGATTGGCGCGCAATGCTTCCATCTCGGCCTTCGCGGCGGCGAGGTCGGTCTGGAAGGCGGGGACGGCCGCGACCGCCGCCAGCGTCGCCGCCGATGTCACGCGCCCGGCCTCGACCGCGCTGGCATTATGGACGCCGCAGATGATCCGGCTTTCGCCAAAGGCGCGCGCCCGCGCCATGATCGGCGTCGCGCGATCGGGGGCGAGCTGGGCCAGGATCACACCCCAGGTCCAGCCCCAGGTCGTATGGCCCGACGGATAGTCGTAGCTGCCTTTCAGTTCCTCGGGATTCTGGCAGGTCCGTCCTTCGTCGATCTGGAAGGGGCGCAGCCGCTTGTTGGCATTTTTGGCGATGCCCGACTGAGTCGAGGTGTCGATGCCCGCCTTGCTGATCAGCATCAGCGTCCTGGGCGCGTTCGCCGGTGTCAGCGCGACGCCGACGGCGCAGCTGAAATCGCGCATCATCGCGGGCGGGCTGTAATCGACGTCGCTGGTCGCCAGCTTGCCGCGCGGCGTGTCGAGCAACGGGCGCGTTTCCTTGAACACGCGGCGATCGGCCTCGTAGCGCGCGCTCCCCGGCTGCGGCGCGGGGGGCAGGACCTGCATGATGTCGAACGCGCCGGAAGACAGGTAGCCCGATCGCGCCTGCCCGATCACCACGGCCGGCGTGGCCGCCAGCGCCCCGATCATGGCCGCGATGATGATCCGCTTCATATCCGCACTCCCGAACAACGGTTTAAGCGACGACTCTTGTCAGCGCGCGCCGCTGTTTCTAGGCGAGTGCGCTTCGGACGCCAGAGGCAAGTTGCCGAGAGGATATAGAATGCGAGCTTTCATCTTTCCCGGCCAGGGCAGCCAGGCCGTCGGCATGGGCAAGGCGCTGGCCGACGCCAGCCCGGTCGCGCGCGAACTGTTCCAGGAAGTCGACGAGGCGCTGGGGCAGAATCTGTTCCGCCTGATGAGCGAGGGGCCGGAGGAAGAGCTGACGCTTACGGCCAACGCCCAGCCGGCGATCATGGCCAACGCCGTCGCGACGCTGCGCGTGCTGGAGAAGGAAGGCGGGATCAGCCTCGCCGCCAAGGCCGATTTCGTCGCCGGCCATTCGCTCGGCGAATATAGCGCGCTGTGCGCCGCCGGCGCGCTCGACGTGGCGACCACCGCACGGCTGCTGCGCACGCGCGGGCAGGCGATGCAGGCGGCGGTGCCGGTGGGCGAGGGCGCGATGGCGGCCCTGCTCGGCGCCGATCTGGAAAAGGCGCGCGCCATTGCAGAGGCCGCCGCCGAAGGGCAGGTCTGCACCGTCGCCAACGACAATGATCCCTCGCAGGTCGTGATCTCCGGCCACCGTGCCGCGATCGAGCGCGCCGTTCCGCTGGCGAAGGAAATGGGCGCCAAGCGCGCCGTGCTGCTGCCCGTCTCGGCGCCTTTCCACTGCCCGCTGATGCAGCCCGCCGCCGATGCGATGGCCGAGGCGCTGGCCGCCGTCACGCTGCGCGCGCCGCTCGTGCCGGTCTATGCCAACGTCACCGCCGCGCCGGTCGCCGATCCCGACACCATCCGCCGCCTGCTCGTCGAACAGGTGACGGGCATGGTCCGCTGGCGCGAAAGCGTGCTGGCGATGCAGACGGCAGGCGTCGAACGCTTCGTAGAATTCGGCGGCAAGGTGCTCGGCCCGATGGTCAAGCGCATCGCCCCCGACGTCGAGACGGTGAGCGTGGTGACGATGGACGATATCGAAGCGCTGGCGAAGGCGCTGTAAAGGGCCGCTGATACGCAGGCGCGCAAGCCCCCTGCCGTTCGGGCTGAGCCTGTCGAAGCCCTTTCCTTTCTGTTCGCGGAAAGAAGAAGGAAGGGGCTTCGACAGGCTCAGCCCGAACGAAACAGCTAGAGACTGCACACGGATTTGGAGAAGAAGATGTTCGATCTAACAGGCATGACCGCGCTGGTCACCGGCGCTTCGGGGGGCATCGGCTCCGCGATCGCCGAGGCGCTGGCGGCGCAGGGCGCGCGGCTCGTCGTCTCGGGCTCCAACGCGGCCAAGCTCGCGGCCTATCGCGATACGCTCGGCGGCGATCATATCGCCATCGCCTGCGATCTGGGTGACGGCGCGGCGGTCGACGGCCTTGTTCCTGCCGCGGTCGAGGCGCTGGGCGGCAAGCTCGACATTCTCGTCAACAATGCCGGCGTCACGCGAGACAATCTGGCGATGCGGATGAAGGACGACGAATGGGATCAGGTGATCCGCGTCAATCTCGAGGCCGCGTTCCGCCTTTGCCGCGCCGCCGCCAGGCCGATGATGAAGGCGCGCTTCGGCCGTATCGTCTCGATCACCTCGGTGGTCGGCGCGACGGGCAATCCGGGGCAGGCCAACTATGCCGCGTCGAAGGCCGGGCTGGTCGGCATGTCCAAGGCACTGGCGCAGGAACTGGCGAGCCGGGGAATCACGGTCAACTGCGTCGCGCCGGGCTTCATCCGTTCGGCGATGACCGATGCGCTGAACGATCAGCAGAAGGCGGCGATTCTCGGCAAGATCCCGGCGGGCGATCTCGGCACCGGCGCTGATGTCGCCGCCGCCGTCGCCTATCTCGCCAGCCGCGATGCGGGCTACGTCACCGGCCAGACGCTCCACGTCAACGGCGGCATGGCGATGATCTAGGCTAAGGGGCGCGCCTTTTCCCCCTTGCGCGGGATCAGGCGCGCCACATCCATCGCCCACCCCCGGCGCATCGCCAGCGCGAACAGCGCGACGGTCGCCAGCCAGTCGACGGGAACGAGTGTCGCCTCGGCAATCTGCCGCCCGGCGAGCGGCGCGAGATAGGCGAGGGTGAGCAGGCTCTTCTCATGCGCCAGCCAGCCGCGCGCCTGCGCATCGGCGACGAGGAACAGGATCGCGCCGCCCGCGATCACCAGATCATAATCGAGCACATAGGGCGTCGACAGCAGCGCGGCTGCGCACACCGCTGCCCCGCGCACCGCCGGGCTGGCCCAGCGCGCCGCCGCAGCCGCGCCCGCGATCGCCAGCGCCGTGACGCAGCCCTGCGCCGCATAAGCGAGCGAGACAGGCGCACCCAGCGCGCGCGCCGCCGAAAAGGCCGAGACGATCTTGGCCCAGCCCGTCTGCCCCTGTTCGATGACGATGCTGCGCGTGAGCGGCAGCGAGTCGATGAAGGCCTGCCACACCGGCCAGCCCCACAGCAGCAATGTGACGGCGACCAGCGTCAGCGACGATGCCGCCGCGCCCGCGATCGCGCGCCAGTTGCCCGCCGCCAGCAATATGACGGGCAGCAGCAGCGCGAATTGCGGCTTGTAGACGAGGCAGCCGAGCAGCAGTCCGGCGGCGATGGGCCGGCGGTCGAGCAGCCAGAGCCCACCGGTCAGCAGGCTCGCCGTCAGGAAGGCGTTCTGCCCGTGCCCCAGGCAGACGAAGGTCGCAGGGGCCGCGAGCACGGCAAGGATCGTCGCGCGCCCCGGCACGATCCGCGCCGCCGTCGCCACGGCGGCGCCCAGAGTCGCGGCCTGCCACAGCGCGAGCGCGGCGAGATAGGGCAGCAGCGCCAGCGGTGCGGCGACCAGCAGGAAGGGCGGGGGATAGTGCCAGCCGTAGAAAGGCACGTTCTTCGCGCCGTGGATCGCCTGCTGGACGGCATAATGATCGGGCCAGATCCACGCGGCGGCGGCGCGACCCTGGTCCGCCATGACGCCTGCGGCATAGACATTGGAGAAATCGGTGCCGATCGGTCGGCCGAACGCGTCGAGCGTGCCGTGCGCGCCGATCAGCAAAAAGGCGTAGGACATGATGGTGGCGGCGATCAGCAGCAGGCAGACGATCTGCGTCCGCCTTTCGTTCGCCCAGGTGCCATTTTGCCAGATTTCCCGCATTTGCGTGTTTCTGGCACGATCAGGCCTATCAAAGTCCTAATGCCGGAGATGGCTCCCTCTTGCCAACCGGGCGCAGGCGCGGCTAGGGCAGTCGGCGACCGACAATCCCTCAATCGAATGGGAAGAAGAATATGAGCGAGACCGCCGACCGGGTTAAGAAGATCGTTGTCGAGCATCTCGGCGTCGAAGCCGACAAGGTGACCGAGGACGCGAGCTTTATCGACGATCTGGGTGCGGACAGCCTCGACATCGTCGAACTGGTGATGGCGTTCGAGGAAGAGTTCGGGGTCGAGATCCCGGACGACGCCGCCGAGAAGATCGCGACCGTCAAGGACGCGATCACCTATATCGACAGCAACAAGGGCTGAGCTTGGCGGCGGTTCCCCACGGGGGATCGCGACAGATCGAGCCGCTTTTCGTGATTAACGGCTCCCCGACCCGGGAAATACGGGGCCGGGGAGCCGTTTCGCTATTGGATGAACTGGAGAAGGCCAGCCATGCGCCGTGTCGTCGTAACCGGACTTGGTCTCGTCACCCCTTTGGGCGCCGATGTCGAGACTGCGTGGAAGAACATCATCGAATCGAAATCGGGCGCAGGCACGATCACGCGATTCGACGCGACTGACTATGCGTGCCGCATCGCCTGTGAGGTGAAGCCGGCGGATCACGCCTATGGCTTCGATCCGGGCAAGCGCGTCGACCACAAGGTCCAGCGCCAGGTCGACCCCTTCATCATCTACGGCATCGATGCCGCCGGCCAGGCGATCGAGGATGCCGGCCTGCTCGACATGACCGAGGCCGAGCGCTTCCGCGCCGGCTGCTCGATCGGTTCGGGCATCGGCGGCCTGCCGGGCATCGAGAGTGAGTCGATCGTGCTGTACGAAAAGGGGCCGCGCCGCGTGTCCCCGCACTTCGTGCATGGTCGCCTGATCAACCTCATCTCGGGCCAGGTCCAGATCAAGTACGGCCTGATGGGGCCGAACCACGCGGTGGTCACCGCCTGCTCGACGGGCGCGCACTCGATCGGCGACGCCGCGCGGATGATCGCGCTCGACGATGCCGACGTGATGCTGGCGGGCGGTGCCGAAGGCGCGATCTGCCCGATCGGCATCGCGGGCTTCGCGCAGGCGCGCGCGCTCTCGACCGGCTTCAACGACACGCCCGAAAAGGCGAGCCGCCCCTATGACCGCGACCGCGACGGCTTCGTCATGGGCGAGGGTGCCGGCGTCGTCGTGCTCGAGGAATATGAGCGCGCCAAGGCGCGCGGCGCGAAAATCTATGCCGAGGTGATCGGTTATGGCCTGTCGGGCGACGCCTATCACGTCACCGCGCCGCACCCCGAGGGATCGGGCGCGTTCCGCTCGATGGAAATGGCGATGAAGAAGTCGGGCCTCTCGCTCGACGATATCGACTATATCAACGCCCACGGCACCTCGACCCCGCTCGGCGACGAGCTTGAGCTGGGTGCGGTCCGCCGCCTGTTCGGCAGCGCGCTCGACGGCGTGTCGATGTCGTCGACCAAGTCGGCGATCGGGCATCTGCTCGGCGGCGCGGGCGCGGTCGAGACGATCTTCTGCATCCTCGCGATGCGCGACCAGATCGTCCCCCCGACGCTCAACCTCGACAATCCGAGCGAGAATTGCGCGGGCGTCGATCTCGTGCCGCATGTCGCGAAGAAGCGTCAGGTGCGCGCGGTGCTCAACAACAGCTTCGGCTTCGGCGGCACCAACGCCAGCCTGGTGCTGAAGGCGCTCTAAAAAAGGCCCAAACCCCTATGCGCCGGCTGCTCCTCGTCCTCCTTCTTGTCGGGGCGCTGGCGCTCGGGGGCACGCTTTACCGCGACTGGTACGGTCCGGGTCCGCTGGCGAAGGACGCGAACGTCCGCATCGTCGAGGGATCGTCGCTGCGCGGCGCCGCGCTCGCGCTGCAGAAGGCGGGCGTGATCCGCTCGGAAGCCGGCTTCCGCCGCATCGCGCGCGTCCTCGGCTCGTCCGACGGCATCCAGGCAGGCACTTTCGCCGTCCCCGCGCATGCCAGCGGCGCGAAGGTGCTCGATATCCTCCAGCACGGAAAGCCCGTGCTGCGCCTCATCACCATTCCCGAAGGCATGCCTTCGGTCCTCGTCGTTGATCGGCTGCGCGGCGAGGCGCTGCTCAGCGGCCCCGTCGCGGTGCCGCCCGAAGGCTCGGTCCTCCCCGACAGCTATTCGTTCGAGGCGGGCGAGCCGCGCGCGGCGGTGCTCAAGCGGATGCAGGCGGCGATGGACAAGACGCTCGCCACGCTCTGGGCCGCGCGCGCACCCGGCCTCGTCGTCACGACGCCGAAGGAAGCGATCATCCTCGCCTCGATCGTCGAGAAGGAAACGGGCAAGCCTGCCGAGCGCGCGATGGTCGCCGGCGTCTATTCCAATCGCCTGCGCATCGGCATGCCGCTCCAGGCCGATCCCACGGTGATCTATCCGGTCACGCAGGGCCGCCCGCTCGGCCGCCGTATCCTGCAGAGCGAGCTGCACGCGAAGAACGGCTACAATACCTATGCCAGCCCCGGCCTGCCCGTGGGCCCGATCGCCAATCCCGGCCGCGCCTCGATCGAGGCCGTGCTCCATCCCGCCGCGACCAAGGCACTCTATTTCGTCGCCGACGGTACTGGCGGCCATGTCTTCGCCGATACGCTCGCCGAGCATGACGCCAACGTGAAGAAGTGGTTCGCCATCCGCCGCGTGCGGGGGGAAATGTAGGGCGGGCGGCTCCGCGCCGCGTCAGTTCGCCAGCCGCCCCTTGGTGTCGACGCGCAGCGACGTGTAGGGGAACTGGAAATAGTCGAGCGCAGAATGCGCCGCACGGCCGAAGCGCGATTGCGATTGGCCGAACAGCAGCTCGCCGAGGTTCAGGCCGACGCCGGCGAAAAGATGCTTCTTGGGCCTGATCCCCTGCGCGCGGTCGCTGTTCAGGAAATCGGATGCATAATAGCCGATCTGGAAATCGAGATATTTGAACGGCGTCCGCTCCAGCGTCTCGAACCCCGCGCCCTTCAGCGACAGCATGAAGCGCTCCTGCTGGAAATGCTTCTTGCCCTGATGGCTGTAGAATTCATCGTTGGGCATGATCTCGACCTTGAACGCCAGCTTGTCCTTCAGCCCCGGCACCGTGTTACGCAGCACAGAGAAGCTGGCGCCTGCGACATTCATCAGGACATCGTTCATCGAATAGCCGCTGTCGGCTTCGATCCCGTCCGATATCTCGTTGATCGCCATCAGGCCGAAGGCAAGGATGCCCGCGGTCAGCGCGTCGCCTTCGGAGCCGCCCGTGTTCTTGTGGATGCGCGCGTGGAGTATCTCGGCGATCAGATAGGTGTTGAAGGCGTGGGTCAGCTTGTCCATGCCGATATTGTTGGTGTTCCGGCCGAACCAGCCTTCGTCCCTGAAATGGAAGGATGCGGTCTTCTTGAACAGCTTGGGAACGGTCTGCACGGCCAGATAACCCCCCATGATCGCCAGCTCGGTCTTGACGCTGCCTGCCTGCCTGAAAAATCCGGGATGCGACGCGTCGGTGCGTGGCACATGGCCGGCCGGCGTCGGCTCGCCGGATCTGATCAGTTCCGGCGTCGGCAAGAGGGGCGTCTGTTCTGTCGGGCTATCCGGCGGAAGGGCCGACTCCTGAACCTCGGACTGGGAGCTGGCCAGCGTCCAACCTGCTGGCACACTCAAGGGTATTGCCGTCGTCGGCGAACAGTGGCCGGGGTTGGCCGGGCATGGACCCGGCGGATTGTCGCCGCTCCCTGTTGTCCCGATCGACGAGGTGGGGATGGGGTGCTCGTCCAGGAACCCGGCATCGGCCGGATCGGCCCATGCCGGGGTAGCGGGCAGACATGCGACCAGCGTCAGCAGGCCCCTTGCCCGGCAACAGCGCCCTACCGCCCTGCGGCGCGGCATCCTGTGGGTTCCAACGCGATACTACTGCCTCCCCGACGCCAGCCGGGTTGAAAGGACCGCGGCGAACATCGCGATGTGGTTAATGACAATTTCATATATTTGTCATAATCCGGTCAAGTTGCTCACAGACGAATTTACAGTTGCTGATCATCGAACCGCGCCGGCATCGGTTCCAACGCAGTCGGTGAGGCGGCGGGCAGGCCGGTCGAAGCACCTAATCCTCCACCGTCAGTGCTTCGATCAGGCAGCGCCCGGGCGCGCGTTCTGCGACGGCGATGTCGGCCACGATATGCCCGCGCATGTCGAACTCATGGCATTCGAGTCCCGCCACCAGCGCGTCGATCGCGGCGTCGTCGCCGGCCGCCGAAAAGCTGTGGCGCGCGCCGTTGAAGGTCACGCTCGCCCAGGGCGTCGAGCGGGGCGAGGCGATCGTCACACCGGGCGCGCGCCGCTCCAGTTGCAGGGCGATCGCCGCCGCCGGATCGCGACGCGCGCTCATGCGCGGCGCTCCGCGATGAAATGCTCGATGCGGCGGCAGAGGCGCTCGCCCACCTCGCGCCCGCCGCGCAGATCGCTCACCAGCCGGGGGTCGCCTGCGGCCTCGCGTCCGAAGCGGGTCGCCGGCGTCCCGCTTTCCTTCAGATATTTCTCGATCTTTCTCAGGATCATGCCGTTCTTCCTCCCGCCAGACTCGGAACAAATAGGGAATATCCTATCTCTGGCAGGATTTCCTACTTGTCTAGGATAAATCCTATCTGTATTGGAGCGACATGGACGCAGCCGATCCGCGCGCGGCGCTCGATGCGCTGATTCAGGAAAAGGGCGAGGATTATGCCTCGCTCTCGCGCATGCTCGGCCGCAACGCCGCCTATATCCAGCAGTTCATCAAGCGCGGCACGCCGCGCCGGCTGGCGGAAGAGGATCGCCGCCTGCTCGCCCGCTATTTCCGCGTGGCGGAAACGGTGCTGGGCGGCCCCGTTTCAGGCGGGGGGGCAGGGGCGCCCGCGCGCCCCGGCAATGCAGGCGGGCTGGTGCGCGTGCCGCGCGTCTCGGTCGACGCTTCGGCCGGCCCCGGCGCGATCGCGCATGAAGAAATGACGGTGGGCGCGCTCGGCTTCGATCCGCTCTGGCTGCGCCGCCAGGGGCTCGATCCGGCGATGCTGTCTGTTATCTCGGTGGTCGGCGATTCGATGGTCCCGACGCTCGGCGACGGCGACGACATATTGGTCGATCGCGCCGATGCGGCCGCGCGGCTGCGCGATGGTATCTACGTGCTGCGCGTCGACGATGCCTTGTGGGTGAAGCGCGTGGCGATGAGCCCTGCCGGCCGCCGCTTCACGATCCGCAGCGACAATCTCGCTTATCCCGCATGGCCCGATTGCGATCCCGCCGATGTCGCCGTGATCGGCCGCGTCGTCTGGTTCGGACGGCGGCTGGCGTGATCTAGCGCTTTCGGTCGCTCCACCATACGAGAAGCGCCAGCGCGATGCCGACGCCCAGCCCGATGAGCAGGCCGATCGTCGGCTGGCCGTAAAGCCCGCCAACGAAGGCGCCGGCCAGCGGCAGGAGGGCGAGGGCGATTCCCGCCGATCGGGGGTTTCTGGGCGGCGTGCTGCTCATCCGCGCGGCCATGCCACGCCCGGCGCCGCTGCGCCAGCCGTGCCGCATCGGCACGCTTCGTCCCGCATCGGTACGTCGCAGCGGCATGATGAAGATGCCGTTGACCGCCGCAATTGGCGGGGCAGGCCGGGGCGCTGCGCTCTGGCATGAGGCTTGATTGGCAAGTGCTTCGGAACACGAGGATTTCGATGCCGCATTTGCCTTACGTCGCCAATCGCACTTGCCTGACTGCGGCGACTGAGCTGATCGCCTCGTTCGGCGACGACGCAGGGGAGGAAGCCGCCGCGCGCGCCGACTGCAGCCGCGACATCGGCAATGTCCATCACTTCTGCCACTGGCGCCAGGTCGAGCGCCTGATCCTCGTCCTCGCCAGCGACGAACCCGTCGGCACCGTGCATTGAGCTAGGTCGGCGGTACCATTCTCTATCGCAAAAGAAGAAAAGGCCGGGTCCCGAAGAACCCGACCTTCCCCTGACAACCTAGCGGGAAAGCAGGCTGCGCGCCTGGCCCGCAATCTGCGCGAGCATCGCGGTGTTGGGCGCCGAGTTGCTCCGCGCCCGAACGACGATGTCGTGGAAAGCCGAGACGCGCGGCTTCTGCGCGGCCAGCCAGTCGTCCACCGCCTTCTGCGGATCCTTGCCGCCGATGCGGGCGAGGAAGTCGAGCCGCATCTGCTGGAAGTCGCGCGCCAGCCCGGCGGCGAGCAGGCGTTCCCATGGGTCGGTCGGCCGCAGCCTGAGCGCCGTCGTCTGCGCCCAGTCGAGGCCCAGCGCCTCACCCAGCGTCGTGAAGGCATTGGTCAGCACGGTTTCGGTGACGCCGCTGCGCGCACCGAGCGCCGCGAGCCCGATCGCGCCGTCCATGTCGAACAGCCGTGCGATCCGTGTCGCGATATCCTCGGGCGCGCCCGCTGCCGACAGGCGCTCGGCCAGCGCCTGCGCCGCGCGCTTGCCTTCGTCGTGGAGCAGCTCGTTCACCTTGGCGCCCAGCCGGCCGATGCCGGGGGCAAGCATGTCGACCATCTCGCCGGGCAGCTTGCCCGCCGGCATGGTGCGCAGCAGATCGGCCATCTGCGCGCGCAGACCGGCCGCGATCAGCTCGAACAGCGTCAGGCGGCCAACCTCGGTCATGTCCGCGGCGTCGATATCAGCCCACAGCTTGCCGATGTCGAACAGCCGCTCGGCGGTGACGAACATCGTCGCGATATCGGCCAGCGACGCGCCTTCCTCCTCGGCCAGTTCGAACGGGTCGATCAGGCCCATGCGGTTGACGATGCGGTTGGCGAGCTTGGTCGCGATGATCTCGCCGCGCAGCTGATGCTCGTCGATCGCCTTGGCGAAGCTCTTGCGCATCTCGGGCGGGAAGGCGGCGTGCAGCTCGGGGCTGAGCGAGGGATCGCTCGCCAGATCACCATGCTCGATCGCATCCTGCAGGCCGAGCTTGGCGGTCGACAGCAGCACGGCCAGTTCGGGCCGGGTCAGCCCGCGCGTGTCCTGCGCGCGGCGCAGCAGCTCGTCATTCGCCGCCAGTCCCTCGACCACGCGGTCGAGCCGGCCTTCGGCCTCGAACGTCTCGATCAGGCGGACATAGGAAGGCAGGGCGGCCGCGCCGCCGGTCTCGGCGATCGACAGCGCCAGCGTCTGGAGGCGGTTATCCTCCAGCACGATCGACGAGACGTCGTCGGTCATCCGCTCGAGCAGCGCATTGCGCTGCTCGAAGGGCAGGCGGCCTTCGTTCATCTCGCGGTTGAGCGCGATCTTGATGTTGACCTCATTGTCCGAGCAATCGACGCCCGCCGAATTGTCGATGAAGTCGGTGTTGATCCGGCCGCCGCGGCTGGCGAAGGCGATGCGCCCCGCCTGGGTGACGCCCAGATTGGCGCCTTCGCCGATCGCGCGCGCGCGGATATCCTCGCCGTTGACGCGCAGCCGGTCGTTGGCGGGATCGCCGACCTCGACATTGGCTTCGGAGCGCGCCTTCACATAAGTGCCGATGCCGCCGAACCACAGCAGATCGACCGGGCTCTTGAGGATCGCCGAGATCAGCTCGGCGGGTTCGAGCTCGTCAGCCTCGATATCGAGCAATTCGCGAATGCGGGGCGAGAGCGGGATGCTCTTGGCGCTGCGCGGGAAGACGCCGCCGCCCGCCGAGATGAGCGAGGCGTCGTAATCGGCCCAGCTCGATCGCGGCAGATCGAACAGGCGCTTGCGCTCGTCCCAGCTTTTCGCCGCATCGGGATCGGGGTCGAGGAAGATGTGGCGGTGGTCGAACGCCGCGACCAGCCGGATCGCCTTCGACAGCAACATGCCGTTGCCGAACACGTCGCCCGACATGTCGCCGCAGCCCGCGACCTCGATCGGCTGGGTCTGCACGTCGGTGCCCATTTCGGCGAAATGGCGCTGGACCGAGATCCAGGCGCCCTTGGCGGTGATCGCCATCGCCTTGTGGTCGTAGCCGTGGCTGCCGCCCGAGGCAAAAGCGTCGCCCAGCCAGAAGCCGCGTTCGAGCGCGATCGCGTTGGCCACGTCGGAGAAGGTCGCCGTGCCCTTGTCGGCTGCGACGACGAAATAGGGATCGTCGCCGTCGCGCGCGACGACCTTCTCGGGATGAACCACCTGGCCGCCGACGATATTGTCGGTGACCGAAAGCAGCGCGCGGATGAAGATGCGATAGGATTCGGTGCCTTCGGCGATCCACGCATCGCGGTTCGACGGATCGGGAAGCTGCTTCGGGAAGAAGCCGCCCTTGGCGCCCGTCGGCACGATCACCGCATTCTTGACGCGCTGCGCCTTCATCAGGCCGAGAATCTCGGTGCGGAAATCGTCGCGCCGGTCGGACCAGCGCAGGCCGCCGCGCGCGACGGGGCCGGCGCGCAGATGGATGGCCTCGACGCGAGGGCTGTAAACGAAGATCTCGCGCCATGGCACGGGCGCCGGCAGGCCCGGCACGCGCGCGCTGTCGAACTTGAAGGCCAGCGCTTCCTGCGCCGCGGGCGAGAAGGCGTTGGTCCTGAGCGTCGCCGAGACGACGCCACGGATCAGGCGGAGGATGCGGTCGTCATCGGCGGCGGCGACGGCCTCCAGCCCTTCCTCGATCGCGCGATTGGCGGCTTCGGCGGCGCCTTCGCCCTTGCCGGCGACGGCGGGATCGTGGCGTGCGTCGAACAGCTGGATCAGCCCGGTCGCGACGCCCGGTGCGCGGCGCAGCGCATCGACCACGGTCGCAAGTCCGTAGGACAGGCCGGTCTGGCGCAGATAGCGGAACCAGGCGCGGAACAGCACGACCGCGCGCGGATCGAGCCCGGCCGAGACGATCAGCCGGTTGAAAGCGTCGTTTTCAGACCGGCCCGAGAGCACGGCGGCGATCGCATTCTCGATCACCTCGGCGCGCGCGATCAGCGCTTCGGGCTTCTGGCCTTCGTCGAACTCGAGCGTGAAATCGTGGATATAGCCAAGCCGTCCGCCGTCGAGCGCGGTCGGCACTTCCTCGATCACGCGGAAGCCGAAATTTTCCAGCGCGGGAACCGCATCCGACAGCGGCACCGATCCGGCGCCATTATAGACCTTCAGGCGCAACTGGCGCGCCGCCTCGGCCCCGGTGCGATAAAGGCGCGCATCGCGCTCGCTGGCTTCGGACAGGCCCTGAAGGCGAAGGATGTCGCTCGCCGCCTCGATCGGGCTGACGGCGTTGCGATACTGGATCGGAAAGGCGTTGGCGTAGCGCAGCGCAAGGCGCGCGGCGCGGCCTGGCTCGCCATGCTCGGCAAGCGCGCCTTCGACCGCAGGTGCCCAGCCGCGCATCATGCCGACCAGCCGCGCGTCGAGCGCCGCAAGATCGGGCATCACGCCGCCGTCGCGCAGATCGAGCGTGAAGCGCATGAGCGCAAGGTCGCCGTCCTCCAGCGCGATCGTCCAGTTGATGATCGTCGCCTTGGCGGCCCCGGCGATCATGTCGCCGATCTGCTTGCGCCGGGCGGCGCTCGTCTCGTCGCGCGGCACCCAGACGAAGGTGAAGAGATGCCGGCCAAGCGGGCTGCGCACGCCGACCAGCTTGGGGCGCGGCCGATCGGCGATCGACATCGAGGTGAGCGCGATTTCCTCGAGGCTTGCGGGATTGAAGGCGATCAGCAGGTCATGGGGTAGGGCGGTGAGCGCGTGGCTCAGCGACTTGCCAGCGTGGCCCGACGGATCGAAGCCATATTTTTCCTGGAGCGCATTGAGCCGCGCGCGCAGCACCGGCACCTTTTCGGGCGCCGCGTTGAGCGCGGAACTGGTCCACAGGCCGGCGTGCAGCGAAAGCCCGGCGATCCTGCCGCCATCGCGTCGGGGTACGACGATGACGTCGAGCGGCACCTGGCGATGGACCGTCGAGACGCGGTTCGACTTGACGAGCAGCGGTGCATCGCCGCCATCCTCGAACCAGGCGAAGGCGCGTTCGATCGTGCTCGGGGCGAGCAGCGGTTCGCCGTCCACGCGGGAAATGCCGAGTCCTTCGCTCGCCTGATTGTCGCGATCGCGCAACTCGTGCGCCAGCAAGGTCAGGTTACGGTCGAGGAACCAGCGCAGCAGCGCCGCACCCTCGCCGTCAGGCAGACGATCGGCATCCTCGCGCATCGCGGTCTGGAGCGGAGCCCAGTCGCTGACCGCCGCGCGCGTATGCGCCAGATTGGCGGTCAGATCGTCGAGGAGGGCGCGGCGCTCCTTGGCGTCGGCGCGTTCGACCTCGAGATAGATGAAGGATTCGCGGCGCTCGCCTTCCGACGTCGCCGGAAGGACGGCGGCAAGCTGGCCATCCTCGCCGCGGCGCACCGCGACGACAGGGTGGAGCAGGCGGTCGATCGCCAGCCCGTGCGCAGCAACCGTGGCCGCCACGGAATCGACGAGGAAGGGCATATCGTCGTTGATGATCGCGACGCGCATGAAGCGGCGTTCGCCCGCCACCGATTCGAGCTGGATCGCCGGTGCGCCGGCTTTGCGGCTGGCTGCGGTCGCCGCGACGAAGGCGCCGGCTGCGGCGCGATCCTCCGGGCCGAAGCCGTCGATTTCGCCCGGCAGCGCGCCGGTGACGAGAGCATCCTCAATGATGTTGGAAAGATCCTTGCCCGAGCTTTCGGGCCGGTTGCGCGTGGTCGACGCCATAAATCTCCGCCTGCGGTTGCGCGCCCCTTATGATGGGTGCGTCGCTTCTTCGGCCGCTATGCGCCCGGCGGTGATTTTGCTCAAGCCTTGTGGCGCGAAGGTCTTTGGCTGAGGCATAAGGGGGCGCCAGCCCCGCCCCGGAGTGAAGATGAGCGAGAATCAGATCCGTTTCGACGACGGCGCGGCCTATGAACGGCTGATGGGCGTGTGGAGCCGGCTGGTCGGCGAGATTTTCCTCGACGGCCTCGCGCCTGACCGGGGGCTGAGCTGGATCGACGTGGGCTGCGGCAACGGGGCCTTCACCGAACTGATCGTCGATCGCTGCGCGCCCTCGGCGATCCTGGGCGTCGATCCGTCCGAAGGCCAGATCGCTTTCGCGCGCGCCCTCCATTTGTCGGGATTGGCGCGTTTCGAGCGGGGCGATGCACTGGCGCTGCCTGCGAAGGATGCGAGCTTCGACGCCGCAGTGATGGCGCTGGTCCTCTTCTTCGTGCCCGATCCCGCGGCCGGGGTTGCCGAGATGAAGCGCGTCGTGAAGCCGGGCGGCAGCATTTCCGCCTATCTATGGGACATATTGGAGCCGGACGGATTCCCCATGCACCCGATGCAGCAGGAACTGCGCGAAATGGGGTTTACGCCGATATTGCCGCCGCGCGCCGACGTCTCGACGATAGCGGCGATGCGGGCGTTGTGGGCTGAAGCTGGATTGACCGATATCGCGACCTGGCAGGTCGATGTCGAACGCAGCTTTCCGGATTTCGGGGATTTCTGGGAAACGATACTGATCGCGATCGACATGCGCGACAATACGCGCGCGATGGGCGGCGAGGCGAGGGGCGAGCTCAAGGCCCGCCTCCGGGCGCGCATGACGCCCGACGCCGCCGGGCGCGTCGCCTATCGCTCGCGCGCCAACGCCATCGCCGGCCGCGTGCCGGGATAAGCCGCGACGCCTCAGCGCGCCGCGATCTTGAGCGCGCGATCGATGAGTTGCTGATCGCCGGTGATCGGCGCAACCACGGCGAGCGTGCCGGCGCTTTCGCGGCGTGCGACGAGCAGGACGAATTCCGCGTCGCCGGTATCGAGCGCGACGGTCGCTTTCGCCGGCAGGCTGCGCAGCTTGGCACGCGCTGCTTCCGGGGCGGCGGGTTTGGCGGCCGGTGCGCGCAGGCGGCGTTCGGCGAGCACGATGCCCTTCACTCCGCCCTCGTGATTCTCGATCAGCGTGACGAGGCCGCCGACGGGGATGCCGAGCCGGTTCGCGTGCGACAGGACCGCCGCATATTCGGTGAGGCGCGTCTTGTCGTAATTGATGCCGAAGACGAGCTTGACGATCGGCGTCATCGGTGCGCGGACCTGCGCCGTCAGCCCGGCATCCTCGAGGATTTCGGCATAGTCGTCGGGCAGGGCATCGGCCGCGATCGCGAAATCATGCGCGCGGCCGAGCGCGGCATAAAGCGCGGCGCGGCTGCGGCCCTCGCTCTGGCGGACCGCGTCGGCGCTGTCGCGCGCGGCGGCCAGCCAGTCGTGCAGGCCGGCGTCGGCATCGAGCGCCACCGGCTCCTCATCGACCTCATAGTCGATCGGCTCGCCGATCATCGGTTCGGAATTGGGGCCGTCCGCCCAGGCCGAAACCCCGCCCTGCGCAATCTGGCGCGGCGTGTCGCGCAGCGCCTGGCCGACTTCGAGCACAAGCTCTTCGGCGGCATCGTCCTCGACGACTTCCTTCCAGTTGATGACGCCGTAGATGAAGTCGATCGAATCGTCGTCCGACGAGAAGGGCATCAGGATGCCGCGATACATGGTGTTGCGGCCTCGGCTGTTGACGAACTCCGCCTCGAAGCCGATCGGCGCGCGGTTGGCGATGATCTGCAGATAATGGTCGGTCAGGCGCGACAGCAGCGATCGGCTGGGCACGTCGGCGATCGACTTGATTTCCTGCGCCAACCCGCATTCCTCGCGCAGATCGCGGCCGAGCCAGGCGATGCCGGGATTCTCGATCCCGCCGGTGAAATCGAGCAATACGCTGTGCGATCCGAAATCCTGGATGCTCGCGGGCTCCAGATCCTCGATCGAGGGATAGGCGCGGCCCGAAAGCAGCGACACCCAGTAATTATAGGCGCGGACATGCATGCGACGCTCGTCAGTGCCGATGGCGGGCGGCGCCTCGACGGCGGCATCGTCGAACGCGGCGTCATCGCGCTCGTCCCGATCGAATCCCCGCAACGAATCCATCTCTACCCCCGGCAAATCCATCTTGGGGCCGATTGTGCACGGGCATGGTAAACGAAGCGTGAAATATTCGGGCCGCGTCGGGGCAGGCACGCAAGACCGCTTGCCAGTCCGCGCCGGCGCTGATAAGCGCACCCCCCGCCGGCAAGCCGCCTTAGCTCAGCTGGTAGAGCATCGCATTCGTAATGCGAGGGTCACAGGTTCGAGTCCTGTAGGCGGCACCATTTCGGTCCGAAAGGACGAGTCCCTAGCACCGCCGCCTCTACGCCAGAGGCGGCGGTGAGGGTTCGCAGTAATTCGGTACGCGTGCCGCGGATGCGGACGTCCGTTTTGCTGACCACTTCTACCCGCTGCGCGACGGCCCGAACATAGTTCCGCGCGTAGGAGCCGTCGCCGTGCCGGAGCTTGCTCTTTGCTACCCGCGCAAAGGTGTGCAGGCTCTCAGCCGTGATCTCCGGGTTGATGCGCTCGATATGCGCCACAGCCCGGTCGGCATCGCCCCTGGCCTGATCGCGGATCGCGGTCAGCTCGGCGATCCGGGCCTTGAGCGACGGGTCGGCCATGTTGACCAGTCCATTCTCGATCGCCTCGTAGAGCCGGGCGAGCTTCGTGTCTGCCTCCGTCGCGCGACGTTCCATGTCGGCAACGTGCAGCCGGCGCTCGGTCACCCAGTCGTCCCGCCGGGCGATCATATGGTCCATCATGACAGCGAGACGATCCGGATCGAGCAGCCGCGTTTCGAGATGCTCGACCACGGCCGCGTTCAGTTGGTCCATCGGCAGCGTGACGCCGGAGCATCCCGTCTTGCCCTTCACTGCCTTGGTCGCACAGGTATAGTAGCGATACTCCCGGCCGCTCCGGCTGGTGCCGGTGCGCAGCGTCATCGAGCCGCCGCAGCAGGCGCAAAAGCAGATGCCCGTCAGCAGCGTCGATCCGCCCACCGCGCGCGGCGCCATCATCTTCGGGCTGCGCGCCTTGAGCGAGCGCTGCACCGCCTCGAACTCCGCAACCGTGACGATCGGCGGCACTTCCATGATGGCGTGCTCCTCCGCCGGTTTGGCGCGGCCCTTCTTGACATCGTAGGTGTTGAAACGGTGCTGACCGATATAGGTGGTGCGCGTCAGCACCTGATGGACCATGCCTTTGCCCCAGCGTCCGCCATAGCGGGTGCGGATATTGTTCTCGTTCAGCCAGCAGGCGATCGCCATCACGCCGACCGGTCCGCGGTTGTCAGGCCCTTCCAGCGCAAGCCGGAAAATCCGCCGCACCGTCTCGGCATGGATCGGATCGACCTCCAGCTTCTTCTTGATCTTCGCGCCACGCTGTTCGGCATCGACCACTCGATAGCCGATCGGCGGCCGAGCGCCGTTCCAGAAGCCCTGTCGGGCGTTCTCGTTCATCGCGCGCAGCGTATGCTTGGCGGTCTCCTTCGACTGATATTCGTCGAACAGCGTCATGATCCGGCGCATCATCTCGCTCGCCGGGTCGTCGCCGAGCACCTGCGTGATCGAGACGACCCTCACGCCGTTCTTCGCCAGCTTGCGCAGGTAGAACTCGAACTGGAACTGATCGCGGAAAAAGCGCGAGAAGCTGTGGACGATGATCGTGTCGAACGCAGGCGGCTTCTCCAGCCCCGCGTCGATCATCGCCTGAAAGGCGGGACGGCGATCGTCGGCGCCCGACACGCCGGGTTCGACGAACTCGGCCGCGACCTCCCAGCCTTGCGAGAGGCAATACGCCTCAAGCTGGCGGCGCTGGTCGGGGATCGACAGATCATGGTCCGCCTGGCGCGGGGTCGAGACGCGCAGGTAGAGCGCGGCGCGCGCCGTCGCCACGACCGGCGCCTCCGCTTGTTCAAGGACGGCACTGGTCATGACACGATGCTCCTCAATTCACGGCAAGGGACCGAACAGCGCGTCCAGTTCCTCGCGCAGATGGCCCTCAAGGACGCGCAGCTCGGCGTCGCCGATCGGCACTTGCTCGGGCCAGTCGTCGGTGACGACGATCTGACTGTTCTTTGCGTTGGCAGCCCGCGCGGACGGGCGCCGTTCCTGTTGCGGCTGCATATAGTCGTGCAGATCGTCGAGACCTTCCGACCATCCGCGCGGCGTGCGGAAACGGCGTTTGCGAGACAGAGCCATCCATACAAGCTGACGGTCGGCGGCAGGCGGCGCAAATGGCGTATCGCAGCGTAGCGCAGATAGGGGCGAACTGCGGCGTGCTGCGTTGTAGCGCTGTTGTCGGCCGGCGCGATCATCACTCGTCCGACTCGAAGCTGCGGTTCTCGCGGCAATGCCAAAGCCGCAGGATGAAGATCGTCGCGTCGGCGATCTCGTAGCGCAGCTCGTAATTGCCGACGATGATCCGCCGGACCTCGCGCGGCGCATAGGCGTCCAGCTTCTCGCCGATCCGCGGATAGTCGAGCAGCCGATCCGGCGCACGGGCGAGCTGCTGCACCACGCGAGCCGCCGCATCGGGCGCGACCGGGCGCAGATGCTCGTGCAACCGCACGAGATCGGAGGATGCCTTGCCGGTCCATTTGATCCTCATGCCACGGGCGGCGGCAAGGGCTTGTCCGTGCCGAGGCTATCCGCCCATGCCTGAATGGCCTGGTGGTCGATGACGCGCCCGGCGTCCACATCTTCCAAGGCTTCGAGCGTCATCCGGTGACGCTCTTCCTCCTGATCGACCCAAGCGGCGAGCGCTTGCTTCATCACCCAACCGCGCGAGCGTTCGAGCCGCGTCGCCATCGCATCGACCTTCTCGGCGAGGCCGAGAGGGATATGTGCGGTCAGCACTTTTGTATCGCTCATGTCAATCACCATAAATCAGAGTGATTGCATTCTAATCAAATTCGCCTCTTGGGGCAAGGTGTATGAGCGCATCGCCAGGAGTTGCGAAGGTTTGTTGGGGAAAGCCTTCCCCTGAGCGGGCGCCCTGCGGTCCCCCGCTACCCCTTCGAGCGGGGACACCCCGCAACGCCCCGAGAGTGAGAGCCAGGTCCGGTCAGCCGTGACGGGTCCACGAGGCAGAGGGAGTGGCTCCTGCCGGCCCGTCGCGGAGACATGCGATGGCGCTCACCAGCACCGCCGCCCGCGCCGGTCACGATCAGGCGGGCCTTATCACCCTCGGCCAGAACCCATCCCGTGATCGGGTCCGACTGCGCGTCCTCAGCCTCGGGGCTGGCGTCCAGTCGACCACGCTGGCGCTGATGGCCGCGCACGGCGAGATCGGGCCGATGCCCGACTGCGCCATCTTCGCCGACACCGGCTGGGAGCCGCGCGCGGTGCGTGAACATCTCGCCTGGCTGATGTCGTCGGGCGTGCTACTGTTCCCGGTGCATATCGTCTCGGCCGGCGACATCCGCGCCGATCTGCTGCGCGCGGGATCGGGCGAACGCTGGGCCTCGATCCCCGCCTTCACGCGCACGCTCAAGCGGCACCGCATCGAGATCGGCATGATCCGGCGCCAATGCACCAAGGACTACAAGATCGTCCCGATCCGCCGGAAGGTGCGCGAGCTGGTGGGGCTGACCCGCCGCCGCTCGCCTGACCATCCCGTCGTCGAGCAATGGATCGGCATCTCGGCCGACGAGTTGATACGCATGAAGCCGTCGTTCGAGGCATGGCAGGTCAACCGCTGGCCGCTGATCGAGCAGCGCATGTCGCGGCACGACTGCCTGCGCTGGCTCGAACGACACGACTATCCCATTCCGCCCAAGAGCGCCTGCGTCGGCTGTCCCTTCCACTCCGACATGCGCTGGCGCGAGATCCGCGATCGTGACCCGGCCGCCTGGGATGAGGCCGTCGCCGTGGACCACGCGATCCGCACCGGCCTGCGCGGCATCCGGGGCGAGGTCTATCTGCATCGTTCGGCAGTGCCGCTCGACCAGGCCGACCTCAGCACGCTGGCCGATCGGGGGCAGCTCGATCTGTGGGGCAATGAATGCGAGGGCATGTGCGGTGTGTAACGGCCACAGGCTGAAGAGAGTGAGAGGGGGGCCTTCGGTTTCGTGACGGGCTGGATAGCCGAGAGAGTGTCTCGCGGCGGCCCGTCATGGAGTAACCGACATGGCAAAAGCTGCCCCCATCCCCAAGATCACCCTCAGCCCGTCGCGGGACATTCCCTTCGACAAGCTGTTCCTGTCTCAGTCCAATGTCCGCCGCGTGAAGAACGGCGTGACGATCGAGGACCTCGCCGACGACATCGAGCGGCGCGGGCTGTTGCATGGCCTCAACGTGCGGCCGGAGATCGACCCCGAAGGCAACGAGACCGGCAGGTTCGAAATTCCTGCCGGCGGCCGTCGCTACAGCGCACTGGCGATCCTCGTGAAGCGCAAGCGCATGGACAAGACCAGCCCGGTGCCCTGTGTCGTCAAGTCGGCCGGTGATCCGGTCCTGGCCGAAGAGGACTCGCTCGCCGAGAACACCCATCGCGAGCCGCTTCATCCTCTCGACGAATTCCGGGGCATGAAGGCGCTTCACGACAAGGGCGAGCGCGAGCAGGCCATCGCCGCCCACTTCCGCGTTACGCCTGCTGTGGTCAGTCAGCGTCTGAGGCTCGCTTCGGTCTCGCCCAAGCTGCACGAGGTCTATGCGGCCGGCGACATGACGCTTGATCAGCTCATGGCCTTCACGGTCAGCGACGATCACGCCCGTCAGGAGCAGCTCTGGAAGCAGCTCGACCACAGCAGCAACAGGTCGCCCTCGTTCATCCGCGACAAGCTCACGGAGGACATGGTGCCGGTGTCCGACAGGCGCGTGCTGTTCATCGGCGTCCCGGCCTATCTCACGGCGGGCGGTACGGTCCCGACGCGCGACCTGTTCGAGCCCGATGATGGCGGCTGGCTGTCCGATCCCGCCTTGCTCGACCGCCTGGTCGCCGAAAAGCTCGACGCCGAGGCCGAGACGATCAGGGCCGAGGGCTGGAAATGGGTCGAGGCGCTCATCGATCTGCCCTATGGCTATGACGAGGACTGTCGGGAGATCGACGCTACCCGCGAGCCGCCGACCGAAGCGGACGAGGCTCGTATCGCCGAGCTTCGCGCCGAAGCCGACGCGCTGGAGGAGCAATGGGCGGGCCATGGCGATGTCCCGGCCGAGGTCGAGGCCCGCGTCACCGCCATCGACGTCGAGCTGGCCACGCTGTCGCGCGGCCGCTTCACCTACGACGCGCAGGAGCAAGCCCACGCTGGGGTGTTCGTCGGTCTCGAAGCCGATGGTACGCTCTACATCGACCGCGGCTGGGTGCGGCCGGAGGATGAGCCCAAGGACGAAATCGTCGAACATTCCGCCGACGAGCCCGATGCGGTCGCAGATCCGTCGAGCGATGGACCGGCCGACATCACGGCGCAGGTGAACTCGACCAAGCCCGACGGCGCGGTCGTTTCCGTCGCAGCCGACGGCGACGATGACGATGATGAAGTCATCAAGCCGTTGCCGGACAGGCTGGTGGCCGAGCTGACCGCATCCCGGACGGTCGCCTTGCAGGACGCCTTCGCGCAGAACCCCTCGGTGGCCTTCGCCGCCGTGCTGCACGCGATGGTGCTGACCACCTTCTATCAGGTGCGCACGGAGACCTGCCTGGAGCTGTCCGTCAGCCGCGTCTATTTTCCGTTCCAGGCGCCGGGCCTGCGGGAAAGCGCGGCGGTGAAGGCGATGGAGGAACGCCACGCCGGTTGGAAGGCGCGGCTTCCCAAGTCTGACAGGGATGCCTGGGACGCGATCCAGCAGCTCGACGGCTCCGATCAGGCGGCGCTGTTCGCCCACTGCGCGGCCTATGCGGTGAACGCACTGTGGGAGCCGGTGCCCAAGCATGGCGGCGGTCGCGTCTCGGCGCATGGGGTCGCGCGCCGGATCGAGCACGCCAACGTCCTTGCCCGCGCGATCGGGTTCGACATGGCGGTAACGGGCTGGCGGCCGACCTACGAGAACTATCTCGGCCGCGTCACCAAGCCGCGCATCCTCGAAGCTGTCGCCGAAGGCACGGAACCCCAGAAGGCCGGCCTGATCGACCACCTCAAGAAGGGCGACATGGCTCACGAAGCCGAACGGCTGCTGGCTGATTCCGGCTGGCTTCCCGAGCCGTTGCGGATGCCGAACCTCGAACCCGTCCTGCCGATCGCGGACGCGCCGGTCGACGGCGACGATGCCGAGGCGCTCCCGGCCTTCCTCGGCGAGGATGGCGAAGGCGAAGACTCTGCCTACGCGATCGCGGCGGAATAGCCGCACTCGGGCGGGGCGGTTTCGGCCGCTCCGCCCTTTTTCTACTCGATGCCGACCAACGGCCCCGCCCAGCGCCGGGCCTTTTCGCGTGGCCGCCGGGCCATTTCCGGCCGTGCGGCTTTTACCCTCACCATAGGAGAATCCCCATGAAGATCGACGACATCGCACTGGCGGACGCCGACGTTCTCGCGCCCGTTCTGCTCGCCGCCCTCCAGCGTCTCGGGCAGTTCGGCCGCTCGGGCGCCGTCGCGCTGGCGCGGCAGGTCGAAGACGGCGACGCCGATTTCGACGAGGCCGCTGGCTGGATCGAAGAAATCGCGGCCGGGACGCTCACGGTCTGAGCCGCGCGCCGCCGGTCCCATGACGGGGCCGGCGGCCAGAGCCCGAGGAAGGCCGGGGCCGGGTGAGCCGGCCGGATTGAGAGAGAGCGCCGGACGGCTCGCTCCTTTCCCGCTCTCTCGGAGACCTACCATGTCCACATTTCTCAATCCGTCGGCGCCCGCGGCTTCGGCCCTCGACGGCCATGCCGTCGTCGCGGCCATCCCGCTCGGCGCCCTGCTGCGCTTTTTCGACGGCAGCCCACGACCGCCCGAACGCTTCCGGCGCAAGCTCTCCGCCTGGAAGAACCGCAACGATACGGGCCGCCTGGTCCAGAAGACAGCCGCCTGCACGCTGGGCGGCTCCACGTTCCCGGCGACCTTCATGCTCCACCTCGGCGACTTCGGCTCGAACGGCGTCATCCTCGTGATCGTGAACAGGGGATTTCAGGTCACGACCGACCTTCGGTTCGAGGTTATGGAGCTGCCTGCGCCCGGTATGGTGCGCGTCCTCACCCGCGACGGCGATCGTGAGGAACTGCGTCATCTGGCGCCGGATATGGCGGCGGCCGAGGAATGGATGTCGCGCAACCGATATTCCAACATGGTCGTGGAAGTCGTCGGAGAGGAGAAAGCTGGCGACGCTTTGATCGGGAGGGCGGCATGAACGCCGCCGCTTCGATCCTGGCCGTCTACGGCAGCACCGCCGACAACCATCTGGCCGCGCTGGTTGGCGATACAGCCTATCTCGCCGTTCCGGTCGCGGACGGCTTGCGCATCGCAAGCGCCTGGCGCCTGAACCGACCTATCCCCGAATGGAAACAGGCCGACTTCTATGGCGCTGCCGGCACCGTGCCGAACGAGGCCGGTTTCCGCGCCCATGTCGAGGAGCAGGTCCAGCATCAGCGAGAGCGAAACGCGCTCGACCGACAGCGCCAATCGTCCGATCTCTGGACACCCTGGGGCGGATCGCAGGGCGGCGAAGTCTACGCCGAGGGCGTCGTCTTCCACCACACCGCCAGCCACGGCGGCTTCAATCTCGATGACGCCCGCAACGCGGCTATGCCTGCCGTGCTGCGCGTCGAGGGCGGCTGGTATGAGGAGGACTGCGAATGGGCGAAGGTCGCGTTCGGCTTTCCCGAGCTGTTCACGGCCTATGAGCGGCGCATTGCCGAGAAGACGCTGCGCGACACATTCCCCGAATGTTGGGAAGCTGCCCACGGCAGACCCCTTGCACCGGGCGAATCCTTCCTGAACGACCGCAGGCTGTTCGAGGAGGCGCACGCTCAGGACTGGATCGTCATATCCGCGAGCCGGCCGCAGAGTTCGCCTGGCTCCGTGACGTGCATCGCGGCGCTCGGCGGAAAACGTGACCGGCAGCCGTTTCGGGGTTTCCTCGTCCCTGCGGCCGAATATCGCTCCGGGCCGCATGGCTTCGTGATCGACGAGGCCCGGCACGAAACCTGGGTGCTGCCGACCGCTCCCGACGCCTGACCTTGAGCATAGCCCGTCCCCGTTTCGACCGGGGGCGGGCTCTTTTTTTGTCCGACAGCGGGAGACGGGATTCTCCCTCGCATGGCGATCGGCCCCCGCGATGCGCTCGTGCCCCGCGCCCTCAAGAGAGTGAGAGGCGGGCCGGAAACGGGCGGGTCGGCCGGATCGAGAGAGAGCATCCGGCGGCCCGTTCCATCCCGGCTCTCCTCAAGGACATTCGCCATGACTCTTGCTGCACCCGCTGCCCGTCCGGCGGCGCCGTTTCCCGTCGCGCCCGGTTTCGCCGCGACCGCCCGGTCCATCCTTACCGCCGCCGCGCTCATCCTGCCCGACCTCGAACGCGGCCGCGCGATCGACGCGCGCGCCCTGCGCACCGCGATGGAGACCGCGTTCGGCGGCTCCGACGCCGATGGCGCCTGGGACTGGAAAACCGCCTACGACGCCTGTGAAGCGGCGCAGGTTCTGTTCCTGCGCAAATATGGCGGCACGATCCTGCGCAAGTCCGCCTCGCCGGTCGCCGCGCTCGCGATGATCGAGAAGGTGGCGGCCCTGCTCCCCACCCATACGCGCCGGTCGGAGACCAGCCAGGCGTTTCAGCAATTCTCGACACCGGCCGGGCTTGGCTTCGTGGCCACCTTCGCGGCCGCGATCCGGCCGGGCGACCTGGTGCTCGAACCTTCCGCCGGCACCGGGCTGCTCGCGGTGCAGGCCGAGACGCGCGGCGCGGGCCTGGTTCTCAACGAGCTGGCCGAGATCCGCGCCGAGATGCTCGCCGGCCTGTTCGGCGATTGCCCCGTCACCCGCCACGACGCCGCGCATATCCATGACTATCTGCGCGCGGACATCGTGCCGAGTGTGGTGGTGATGAACCCGCCGTTCTCGGCCGTCGCCCATGTCGATCGGACCATGAAGGACGCGGCGCTGCGCCATATCGGGTCCGCGCTGGCCCGGCTCGCCGAGGGCGGCCGTCTGGTCGCGATCACCGGGGCGAGCTGCGCGCCCGACAATCCCGCCTGGACCGACGCCTTTGTCCAACTTCAGGAGCGTGGCCGCGTCATCTTCTCAGCGGCGATCGACGGCCGGGTCTATGCCAAGCACGGCACGACCATCGACACGCGCCTGACCGTTCTCGAGCGCGTCCCCGCTGACGATCCTCGCCACTTCCCGGCCTCGCCCGGAGTAGCGCCCGACACCGCGACCCTGCTTGGCTGGGTGCTCAATCATGTGCCGCCGCGCGGGGCCGGTCCCGATACGCCGCCGCCGGCCATGCCCGTCGCTTTGCAGGCCATGGCCGCCACGCCCGCGCCCCGTCGTCGAGCCGCCTCCGCGCCTGCGCTTGCGCCCGTCGTGCTGCCCGAGGCGGCGGAGTTGGTCTATGAGCCGATCGAGTGGACGCCCGCCGAAGCCGGCCGTCTGACCGACGCGATCTACGAGCCCTACGCGCTCCAGTCGCTGCGCATCGACGGCGCCAAGCCGCACCCGACGCCGCTGGTCCAGTCGGCGGCGATGGCCTCGGTCTCGCCGCCCAAGCCGAGCTATCGACCGACCCTGCCGGCGAACCTCATCGCCGACAGCATCCTCTCGGACGCCCAGCTCGAATCCGTGATCCTCGCGGGCGAGGCACACGCCGGTCATCTCGCCGGCGCGTGGACGGTGGATGGCACCTGCGATGTCGTCACCGCCGCGCCGGACGATGCGGAACAAGCCGTGCGCTTCCGCCGGGGCTGGTTCCTCGGCGATGGCACCGGCGCGGGCAAGGGCCGCCAGGTCGCGGGCATCATTCTCGACAACTGGCTGAAAGGCCGCCGCCGCGCGGTGTGGGTGAGCCGTTCCGAGACCCTGCATCAGGACGCGATGCGCGATTGGGAGGCGCTCGGCCAGGAGCGCCTGCTGGTGACGCCGCTCTCGCGCTACCGGCAGGGCACGGCGATCACGCTGGACGCGGGCGTGTTGTTCACGACCTACGCCACGCTGCGCTCGCAGGAGCGCGGCGAGAAGGCGAGCCGCGTCCAGCAGATCGTCGACTGGCTGGGCGCCGACTTCGACGGCGTGATCGTGTTCGACGAGGCGCACGCGATGGCGAACGCGGCCGGTGGCACCGGCGATCGCGGCGAGCAGGCGCCCTCGCAGCAGGGCCGTGCGGGGCTTCGGCTCCAGCACGCACTGCCCGACGCACGCATCGTCTATGTCTCGGCTACCGGCGCGACCACCGTGCAGAACCTCGCCTACGCCCAGCGCCTCGGCCTGTGGGGCGGCGAGGATTTCCCTTTCGCCACGCGCAGCGAGTTCATCGCGGCGATCGAGGACGGCGGGGTCGCGGCGATGGAGGTGCTGGCGCGCGACCTCAAGGCGCTCGGCCTCTATTCCGCCCGATCGCTGTCCTTTGACGGCGTGGAATATGAGATGCTCGAACATGCGCTGACCCCAGCGCAGATCGGCATCTACGACGCCTACGCGGGCGCTTTCGGAATCTTATGCGCAGCTGCGCATAAGATCGCTTATCACGAGGTCGCGATAATGTGAAGGAACGCGGCAGCGACGTGGATTCTCCTAATGCGGGGCGATGTTGCTGCGC
>NZ_JBYTEN010000032.1:0-26547 GCF_058790595.1 Sphingomonas sp. EU05-FHT14C10
CTCCCCCACCCGGCCTCCCACAGAGTGTATCCTGAATGGGAGGCCGGGTGGGGGAGCGGGCTGGCGCCGCCCTACCAAGCCGCTTGAAAAACCGCCGCTTCGCTGGTAGGGCGCGGGCTTTCCGGCGTGGGAATGATTCTCCCGCCGCCGTATTTCATTGCGCCCGCTGTCCGCCGATTTCCGGCCGGGCGCCGGAAAATTGATTGGAGTTTGACGGGTTTATGCAGATCATCGTTCGCGACAACAATGTCGATCAGGCTCTCCGCGCGCTCAAGAAGAAGCTGCAGCGTGAGGGCGTGTACCGCGAGATGAAGCTGCGTCGTCACTACGAGAAGCCGTCGGAAAAGCGTGCGCGCGAGCGTGCCGCCGCGATCCGTCGCGCCCGCAAGCTGGAGCGCAAGCGCGCCGAGCGTGACGGCGTCCGGTAAGCCGGCCCGGTAGCTTAGACCATGTCGAACAGCGCTGTTCCGCTGCAGCCGGTGCGCAAAGGCACCCTCACGCGTCTCTGGCTGGGCGTCGCCCTGGTCGCCGCAATTGGTGGCGCGGTCGCCTGGGCCGGCACCGGCAAGGTGATCGGCACCAAGGACGGCACCAATGAGCAGTTCCTGACCTGGAACGGCCATGTGAAGGGCGTGCAGACCACGCCGAGCGGCCTCCAGTATCAGGTGCTCAAGCCCGGCGAGGGCGCGAGCCCGACCGACGCCGACGTCGTGCTGATCAACTATGTCGGCACGCTGCGCGACGGCAAGGAGTTCGACAAGGCCGACCGCGCGCCGATGCCCGTGGCGCAGGTCGTCCCCGGTTTCAGCGAGGGGCTGAAGCTGATGCAGAAGGGCGGCAAGTATCGCCTGTGGATCAAGCCTGAGCTGGCTTACGGCAAGGACGTGCCGGCCGGCGGCCCGATCCCGCCCGATTCGCTGCTCGTCTTCGACGTCGACCTGATCGACTTCATCCCTGCGGCCGTGCTCCAGCAGATGCAGCAGCGTCAGATGCAGCAGCAGGGCGGCGCCGTGCCCGAAGGCCCCGGCGCCCGCTGAGGCGCGGGGCTTCGGCCATCAAATCTCCGACAAAGCGACGGCGGAGGCCCCTCAGGCCTTCGCCGTTTTCGGTGCCGGGCGCGATCGACGTGCCGGCGCCTTCTCCGCCGCCGGCGTATCGCCCCTGGGCGTCTTGCCGGCGCTGCGTTCCAGCGCTGTCTTGATCATCGCGAGCAGCGGATCGGCCAGCATCAGCCCGACCAGCCCCAATATGCTGCCCACCAATATCTGCCAGCCGAGCGTCAGCGCCGGGGGCATGTCCACCGTCTTCCGCGCGACGAGCGGGATGACGACATAGCCGTCGAAGGTCTGGACGATGAAATAGGTGGCGATCGCCCAGATGCCGGTATGGACGCCGGCGCTGAACCCGACCGCGACCATCAGCACGCCGCTGACGAACGCGCCGATATTGGGGATGAAGGCGAGGATGCCGGTGATGATGCCGAGCAGCAGCGCCATCGGCACGCCGCCAAGGCTGAGCGCGATCCAGATCAGCACGCCTTCGACCAGCATGCCGAGCAGCCGCCCGGCCAGCAAACGGCGAAGCACGAACGCCATGTCGGCGATCGTGGCGCTGAACGCCGGGCGCACCGCCTGCGGCACCATCCATTCGAGGCCGCGGCCATAGGCGCGCGGCTCCATCGCCACGAACAGGCCGATCGCAAGCACCATCACCGCGCTGCCCACCGCGCCGGCGGCGGTGCCGACCCAGCTCGTCAGCCGCCCGATCGATCCGACGCCCTGCTGCGCGATCGCCGACAGATCGGTGCGGCGCGGCATCAGGCCGTGGCTGCCCAGCCAGTCCATGAAGCGCGTCGCCTGCTGCTGTACGACGTCCGACAGTTGCATCGCCTGCGCGCTGATCTGGACGCCGGCCATCACCACGGTGCCGATGATGAAGGCGGTGACGGCGAGCGTGACGATCAGCAGGCGCCAGCCGCGCCCGATCGGCAGCACTCGGCCGAGCAGGCGGACGCCGCCGTCGAGCATCGAGGCGAGCACCAACCCAGCCATGATGAGCATGATCGGCTGGATCAGCAGCACGACCAGCGCGAAAAAGACGATGACAGAAACCCAGACGAGCGCGCGCTTGAACTCGAAGATCAGCGCGCGATCGCTGGTTTCCACGGGGCCAGCCCCTGTTGGCGGGTGGCTGGCCGGATCGTTCACTTGGCGACGCGCGCCGGATGGAGGCTGGTGCCCGCGCGGCCGGCGCGCAGCGACGTGAACCAGCTGATCGGGTTATACCATTCCGAATCACCGTCGAGCGAGAAGGTGATGAATTCGGCGCGGCCGCCCAGATTCTCCCACGGCACCGGCCCGCCCAGCCCCTGATTGGCCAGCGGCACGCGGCTGTCGGCGCTGCGATCGCGATTGTCGCCCATCATGAAGACATGGTTGGCGGGGACGACGAGCGGCGCGAAATTGTCGGTCGCGCTATTATCCTCGAGATCGATCGTATCGTAGTAGCGACCGTTGGGCAGCGTCTCGCGCACGATCGGCAGGCGGCAATATTGCTTGCCGTCGGGCTGGGTGACGAGGCGGCCCGGAAATTCGATCTCGTTGCACGGCGCGTTGGTGTCGACCGCGATCATCGCGTCGGGGCGGCGTTCGCGCTTCACCGGCACGCCGTTGATGATGAGCGCGCCGTTGCGCATCTCCAGCGTGTCGCCCGGCAGGCCGATGACGCGCTTGATATAATCGGTCTTCTCGCCCGGGGGCGAGACGATGGCGACATCGCCGCGTTCCGGCATGCGGCCGAACAGCCGGCCCTTGATCGGCGGCAGCAGATGGAAGGTCGGCGAGACGAACGACCAGCCATAGGGATATTTGGAAACGACCAGACGATCGCCGACCAGCAGCCCGGGCATCATCGATTCGGACGGGATATAGAAGGGCTTGGCAATGAAGCTGTGGAAGGCGAGCACCGCCAGCAGCAGCCAGAACATACCCTTGGCTTCCGACCACCAGTCGGTCTGCTTCTTCGGCTTCGTCTCCGCGCTTTTCGCGGCGGGGGCGGATGTCGTCGTCTCGATCTTCGTCGAATCGCTCAAGCGATTCACTCCTTGCGCAAGGCCTCGATAATGACGAACGCCTGTGCCCAGGGATGATCGTCGGTCAAGGTCAGATGAATCCGGGCCTCATAGCCCGGTGGGATCAAGGATTCGAGACGTTCTTTCGCGCCGCCGGTCAAGGCGAGCGTCGGCGCGCCCGACGGCGCGTTGACCACTCCGATATCCTTCATGAAGACGCCGCGCTTGAAACCGGTGCCGACCGCCTTGGAAAAGGCCTCCTTGGCGGCGAAGCGCTTGGCGTAGGTGCCGGCGCGCGTGAACGGCCGGCGCGCGGCCTTGGCGCGCTCGACCTCGGTGAACACCCGCTCCTCGAAGCGTGCGCCGAAGCGATCGAGCGAATTCCGGATGCGCTCGATATTGCACAGGTCCGATCCCATGCCGACGATCATCGCGCCTCGCCCATCAGCGCCTTCATGCGCTCGACGCTCGCTTCCAGCCCGATGAAGATCGCCTCGCCGATCAGGAAATGGCCGATATTGAGCTCGGCAAGCTGGGGGATGGCGGCGACGGGCACGACATTGTCGAAGGTCAGGCCGTGCCCGGCGTGGACCTCGATCCCGTTCTTCGCGGCAAGCGCAGCGGCGTCCGCCAGTCTTCGCAGTTCGATGGCCCGATCCTCGCCGTCCAGATGCGCGTAGCGCCCGGTGTGCAGCTCTACCACCGGCGCGCCGAGGCGCAGCGCCGCTTCGATCTGGCGCGCATCGGGTTCGATGAACAGCGACACGCGAATGCCGGCTTCGCGCAGGCGCGCGACGATCGGCGTCAGGTGCGCGAGCTGCCCGGCGGCGTCGAGCCCGCCTTCGGTCGTGCGTTCCTCGCGCCGTTCGGGGACGATGCAGGCGGCGTGCGGCAGGTGCCGGAGCGCGATCGCCAGCATCTCCTCGGTCGCCGCCATCTCGAGGTTGAGCGGCAGATCGATCTCCGCCATCAGCCGGTCGATGTCGCCGTCGGTGATGTGGCGCCGGTCCTCGCGCAGATGCGCCGTGATGCCGTCGGCGCCCGCGTGGGCGGCAAGGATCGCCGCCGCCACCGGATCGGGATGCGCGCCGCCGCGCGCGTTGCGGATCGTCGCGACGTGATCGATGTTGACGCCCAGGCGGATCGTCACCCCGCGCGGCTCCCTGGCTTCACCGCCGGGATCGCCGCCAGCTCGGGTGGCAGCGCATCGGCGGCATAGGTCGGCACTTCGAGGCGGATGAGCGGGAAGAAAGGCACGCCCAGATCGGCGGTCCCGTTCGACCGGTCGACGAGCGAGCCGGCCGCGATCACTTCGCCCCCCGCGCGCCCGATCGCCGCGATCGCCTCGCGCGAGCTGAGCCCGGTGGTGACGACGTCTTCCATCATCAGCACCCTGGCGCCGGGGGTGAGGCGGAAGCCGCGGCGCAACTCGAACACGCCCTCGGGCCGTTCGAGGAACAGCGCGTCCACGCCCAGCGCACGGCCCATCTCATGCCCGATGATGATGCCGCCCATGGCCGGCGAAACGACGACGTCGATCGCCTGGCGCAGGTCGGCGGGCAGCTTCGCGACCAGCGCCTCGGCCAGCTTCGCGCCGCGCGCAGGGTTCATCAGCACGCGCGCGCATTGCAGATAGCGCGGGCTCCTGAGCCCCGACGACAGAATGAAATGCCCCTCGAGCAACGCTTCCGCCGCCCTGAATTCCGCCAATATCTCGTCGTCGGTCATGTTTTCTCATCCACCCTTGGGCCGGCCCGCCCTGATAGGGACCGCACCCTGCCCGCGCAATGGCGGGAAAAATGGGGACAAGCGCTTGAGGCGCTGGAAAGTGCCGCATATAACTCGATTCTCTTAGGAGAAGAGAGGCTGAAGGCCGCGCGCCTTGGGGGGGCGGCCAACCGGGGTATAAAAAGAATATGACGAAGCTCACGTCGCTTCTGCTGGCCATCGGCATGTTTGCCACGCCGATCGCCGCACATGCTCAAACGCCGGCGCCTCCCGCGCCGGTCGTCGCCACGCCGGCGCCCGCGCCTGCGGCGGCCGCACCAACGCCTGCCGAATCACCCGTCGCTGCGGCCGAGAAGGTCGCGGCACCCGCCGCGCTGCTGCCCGTCGCCGGCGAAGGCATGCCGATACCGGGCGCCATCCACCTGCAGGAACAGGTGACGCCCAACGGGCGCCAGGCCGAATGGATCCATGATTCGGTGCTGCTGCCGATCATCACCGTCATCTCGGTGCTGGTCCTCGCGCTGCTGATCTGGGTGATCATCCGCTATCGCCGCGCCGCCAACCCGGTCGCGTCGCGCACCTCGCACAACACGGCGATCGAAGTGATCTGGACGCTGCTGCCCGTGCTGATCCTGCTGTTCATCGCCGTGCCGTCGATCAGCCTGCTCGCCGCGCAGTTCAAGCCGGCGCCCAAGAATGCGCTGACGATCAAGGCGATCGGCAACCAGTGGTACTGGACCTACGAATATCCCGACAATGGCGGGTTCGAGATCGTATCGAACATGCTGAAGGAACCGAAGGACGCGGCGAAGGGCGAGCGCGCCCGCACTGATGCCGACGGCCCCGCGCGCCTTGCGGTCGACAATCGCATCGTCATGCCCGTGGGCGTGCCGATCAAGCTGATCGTCACCTCGAACGACGTGATCCACAGCTGGGCGATCCCGGCCTTCTGGACCAAGATGGACGCGGTCCCCGGCAGGCTCAATGAAGTGAGCTTCACGATCGAGAAGCCGGGCCTCTATTTCGGCCAATGCTCCGAACTGTGCGGCGCGCGCCACGGCTTCATGCCGATCGCCGTCGAGGCGGTCAGCCCTGCGCAGTTCGCGCAGTGGGTCCGCTCGAAGGGCGGCTCGATGCCCGGCGACAAGCCGGCCGGGGCCGCAGCCGCCACGGAGGCCGCGCCCGCCGCCGCCCCCGCCACCAATCAGGCCGCTCCGGCCACCGCTTCGGGTAACTGAGCCATGACCGATATCGCAGCCACGCCCAGCGCGTTCCACGCGCACGACGCGCACCATCATCATGACGCGGATCACAAGCCGGGCTTCTTCGCCCGCTGGTTCATGTCGACCAACCACAAGGATATCGGCACGCTCTACCTGATCTTCGCGATCGTCGCGGGGATCATCGGCGGTGCCATCTCGGGCCTGATGCGCGCCGAGCTGATGCATCCGGGCATCCAGTATCTGCAGACCTGGGCGACGCTCCACAATTCGCTGGTCGGCGGCCCGCCCGCCAGCATGGACGAGGCCTATCATCTGTGGAACGTGTTGATCACCGCGCACGGCCTGATCATGGTCTTCTTCATGGTCATGCCCGCGATGATCGGCGGCTTCGGCAACTGGTTCGTCCCGATCATGATCGGCGCGCCGGACATGGCCTTCCCGCGGATGAACAATATCAGCTTCTGGCTGCTCATCCCGGCCTTCACGCTGCTGCTCGGCTCCAGCTTCTTCCCCGGCGGCACCGGCCTCGGCGCGGGCACGGGGTGGACGGTCTATGCGCCACTTTCCACCAGCGGGTCGGCAGGCCCGGCGGTCGACATGGCGATCCTCTCGCTTCACCTTGCGGGCGTCAGCTCGATCCTCGGCGCGATCAACTTCATCACCACCATATTCAACATGCGCGCGCCGGGCATGACGCTGCACAAGATGCCGCTGTTCGTGTGGTCGGTGCTCGTCACCGCCTTCCTGCTGCTGCTCGCGCTTCCGGTGCTCGCCGCGGCGATCACCATGCTGCTCACCGACCGCAATTTCGGCACGACTTTCTATGATCCGTCGGGCGGCGGCGATCCGGTGCTCTACCAGCACCTCTTCTGGTTCTTCGGCCACCCCGAAGTGTACATCATGATCCTGCCGGGTTTCGGCATCGTCAGCCAGATCGTGTCGACCTTCTCGAAGAAGCCGGTCTTCGGCTATCTCGGCATGGCCTATGCGATGGTCGCGATCGGCGTGGTCGGCTTCGTCGTGTGGGCGCACCACATGTTCACGACGGGCATGAGCGTCGACGTGAAGATGTACTTCACCGCCGCGACGATGGTGATCGCGGTGCCGACGGGCATCAAGATCTTCTCGTGGATCGCGACGATGTGGGGCGGCAGCCTGAGCTTCAAGACCCCGATGGTCTGGGCGCTGGGCTTCATCTTCATGTTCACCGTCGGCGGCGTCACCGGCGTCGTGCTCGCGAACGGCGGCATCGACGACTATATGCACGACACCTATTATGTGGTCGCGCACTTCCACTATGTGCTGTCGCTGGGTGCGGTCTTCTCGCTCTTCGCGGGCTTCTACTACTGGTTCCCGAAGATGTCGGGGAAGATGTACAATGAATTCCTCGGCCAGCTGCACTTCTGGGTGTTCTTCATCGGCGTGAACCTGCTCTTCTTCCCCATGCATTTCCTGGGGCTGCAGGGCATGCCGCGCCGCTATCCCGACTACACGCCGGCCTATGAGCATTGGAACACGGTCGCGACGACCGGCTACATGATCATGGCCGCCGGCATGGGCATCTTCTTCCTCAACCTGATCCTGTCGCTGGCGGCGGGCAAGAAGGCGCCCGCCAATCCCTGGGGTGAAGGTGCGACGACGCTCGAATGGACGCTTTCGAGCCCGCCGCCCTACCACCAGTTCGAAACCCTGCCGAAGATCGACTGATCCGGCACAACGAGAAATCCGCCCCTGGCCACGCGCCCGGGGCGGATTCGAGTTTTTGAATGAGCGTTTCCGCGTTGCCCATCGCCGAACCCGCCCTTCCCGCCGACTGGCGTGATTTCCTTGCGCTGACCAAGCCGCGGGTGATGTCGCTCGTCGTCTTCACGGCGCTGTGCGGGCTGCTGGCGGCACCCGGCCATATCCACCCGACGCTGGGCTTCACCGCGATCCTGTGCATCGCGATCGGCGCCGGGGCGTCGGGCGCGCTCAACCAGTGGGTCGAGGCCGACCGCGACGGGCTGATGCGCCGCACGCGCAACCGCCCGCTGCCCGCCGGCCGCATGGATCGCCAGTCGGCGCTGCATTTCGGCGTCGGCCTGTCCTTCTTCTCGGTGCTGCTGATGGGGCTGGCGACCAACTGGCTCGCCGCCGCGATCCTCGCCGCGTCGATCCTCTTCTACGTCGTCATCTACACGATCTGGCTGAAGCCGCGGACGCCGCAGAATATCGTCATCGGCGGCGCGGCGGGCGCCTTTCCCCCGCTGATCGGCTGGGCGGCGGTGACGGGCGATGTGACGATCCTGCCCGTGCTGCTCTTCGCGCTCATCTTCCTGTGGACGCCGCCGCATTTCTGGGCGCTCGCGCTGTTCGTCCGCTCCGACTACGCCGCCGCCGGCATCCCGATGATGCCCGTGGTCGCGGGCGAACAGGCGACGCGCCGCCAGATCCTGCTCTACAGCTTCATCATGGCGGCGGCGGCGATTCTGCCCTGGCCGCTGGGGGTGACCGGCGCGATCTATGGCTGGGCAGCGACCGCGCTCAGCCTCGTCTTCATCATGCTCTCGGTGCAGGTCTGGCGCTCGCGCGCCGGCGATCCCGCCGAAATGGCCGCCGAGAAGCGACTGTTCAAATATTCGATCGCCTATCTCTTCCTCGTCTTCGCCGCGCTCGTCGCCGACAGGATGATCCTCGCATGACGACGCCCGACCCTCTCGACCCCGACCGGATCCGCGCGCGCCAGCGATCGCGCGCGATCGTGATGGCGCTGATCCTCGGCGCGCTGGTCGTCCTCTTCTACTGCATCGCCATTGCGAAGATGACCGGCCGGTGACCGATCTCGCCGCCCGCAACCGCCGCAGCGCCATTGCCGCCGCCGCGATTGCGCTGGCGATGCTCGGGCTCGGCTATGCCAGCGTTCCGCTCTACCGCATCTTCTGCCAGGTGACGGGCTATCAGGGGACGACGCAGCGCGCCGACGCCGCCGCACTTCCCAGGACGGCGACCACGCGCATCGTCCGCGTCCGTTTCGACAGCAATGTCGCGCCCAACCTGCCCTGGACCTTCCGCCCCGAACGCGCGACCGACGATGTCGAGGTCGGCGCGCGCGACATGGCCTTCTTCGTCGCGAAGAATAATTCGAACCGGCCAATCACCGGCACGGCGGCCTTCAACGTCTCGCCCGATACAGCGGGCAAATATTTCACCAAGATCCAGTGCTTCTGTTTCACCCAGCAGACTCTGCAGCCGGGTGAGGAGGTGCGGATGCCCGTCATCTTCTTCGTCGATCCCAAGATGCTCAAGGATCACGACGCTGACGACATTCAGGAAATCACGCTCAGCTACACTTTCTTCCCGGTGGACCCGGGGAAAAGCGGAAGCTAGAGTTTGAAAAAGGGATTGGAGAGGGGGTCTCGCGAAATGGCCGGTGCCAAGAACCACGATTATCATATTCTCGCACCCAGCCCATGGCCGCTCATGGGGTCGCTTTCGGCGCTGATCCTGGCGTCGGGCGGCATCATGTGGATGCATTCGGCGGCCTATGCGACGCCGGTCTTCTTCCTGGGCCTGCTCGGCGTGCTCGCCACCATGTGGATGTGGTGGGGCGACGTCATCAAGGAAGCGCATGCCGGCGATCATACGCCCGTCGTGTCGCTCCACCTGCGCTACGGGATGATCCTGTTCATCGCGTCGGAAGTGATGTTCTTCGTCGGCTGGTTCTGGGCGTGGTTCGATTTCGCGCTCTTCCCCTCCTCGGCCGAGGCGGTCGGCGGCGTGTGGCCGCCCAAGGGCGTCGAGGTGATCGATCCCTTCAAATTCCCGCTGCTCAACACGCTGATCCTGCTCTGCTCGGGCACGACGGTCACCTGGGCGCATCACGCGCTGATCCACGGCGACCGCGACGGGCTGAAGAAGGGCCTGTGGGCGACGATCCTGCTCGGCCTGCTGTTCAGCAGCATCCAGGCCTATGAATATGTCCACGCCCCCTTCGCCTTCAAAGGGCTGAACTATGGCGCGGCCTTCTTCATGGCGACGGGATTCCACGGCTTCCACGTCATCATCGGCACGATCTTCCTGATCGTCTGCCTTGTCCGCGCCTATCGCGGCGATTTCACCCCGCGCCAGCATTTCGGCTTCGAGGCCGCTGCCTGGTACTGGCATTTCGTCGACGTGGTGTGGCTGTTCCTGTTCATTTCCATCTACGTCTGGGGGGGCTGGGGCGCGCCGGTCCACGCGGGCTGACGACACCCGCCGATCCTGCGCCCGATCTTGTCGGCGCGTCGCTGAAGGGACTTTGCCCCCGGTGCGGCGCGCCGACGCTGTTCCGGGGGCCGGTGAGCTTCGCCGATCGCTGCGCCAATTGCGGGCTGGATTTCGCCAGCTTCAACGTCGGCGACGGGCCGGCGGCCTTCCTGACGATGATCATCGGCGCGCTCGTCGTCATCCTCGCGATCACGCTCGAACTGACGCTGCACCCGCCGCTGTGGGTCCACGCCCTCATCTGGGTGCCGGTGACGCTGGCGCTGGTGCTCGTCTCGTTGCGCGTCGCCAAGGCGGCTTTGCTCTTTGCCGAATATCGCAATCAGGCGCGCGAAGGACGGATCGACCCCAAATGAAGCGCCCGCCGATCCTTGCGACGATCGTCGTGACGCTGGCTGTGGCGGCGATGATCGGCCTCGGCCTGTGGCAACTGCTCGATCGGTTGCCGCAAAAGCAGGCCTATCTCGCCAGCCTCGCCGCCAATCCCGCAAAGCCCGCCACCGCCTTCCCGCGCTTTCCCGACGAGAGCCTGCTGTTCCGCAAGGCGGGCGGCTGGTGCCTCGAACCCGTCGGCTATGCGACCGAAGGCGCCGGGCGCGCGGGATACCGGATCATCGCCGCCTGCCGCACGGGGGCCGAGGGGCCGGGGATGCTCGTCCAGCTCGGCACCACGCCCGATCCCAATTTCAAGCCAAAATGGCCGGGCGGCAAGGTTTCGGGCTATATCGCGCACGCGCCCAGCCACCAGTCGCTGATCGCCTCGCTGCTGCGCCCCGCGCCCAAGCCGCTGATGCTCGTCGCCGATACGCCTGCGGCGGGCCTTGCCGCCAATCCCGGCCCCGATCTGGGATCGATCCCCAATAATCACTTCGCCTATGCGATGCAGTGGTTCCTCTTCGCCGGCGTCGCGATCGTCATCTACGCATTCGCCCTGCGCGCCCGCAGCCGCGCCGGGGTCGACAGCACAGGGGTTGGCAGGGGGCCGACGCAAGGCTAAGCCCGCCGGCCATGCGCTATATCAGCACCAGGGGGGAGGCGCCCGCGCTCGATTTCGAGGCGGTGACGCTCACGGGGCTCGCGGCCGATGGCGGCCTTTACGTGCCCGAAACATGGCCGGGATTCTCGGCGGACGAGATCGCGGCGATGGCCGGGCTGTCCTATGTCGAGACGGCGGTGCGCGTGATGACGCCCTTCGTCGGCGACGCGCTGAGCGAGGATGAGCTGCGCGCGCTGTGCACACAGGCCTATGGCCGCTTCGCGCATCATGCGGTGACGCCGCTGGTCCAGCTCGACCACCGCCACTGGCTGCTCGAGCTGTTCCACGGCCCCACGCTGGCCTTCAAGGATGTCGCGCTCCAGCTCCTCGGGCTGCTGTTCGAGCGTTTCCTGTCGGACCGCGACACGCATCTGACGATCGTCGGCGCGACCAGCGGCGACACCGGATCGGCGGCGATCGACGCGGTCGCCGGCCGCGCCAAGGTCGACATCTTCATGCTCCACCCCGCCGGCCGCGTCTCCGACGTCCAGCGCCGGCAGATGACGACGGTGCTTGCCCCCAACGTCCACAATATCGCGATCGAAGGCAGCTTCGACGATGCGCAGGCGATGGTGAAGGCGATGTTCGCCGATCCCGCCTTTGCCGGCCGCTTCGCGCTTTCGGCGGTCAATTCGATCAACTGGGCACGGCTGATGGCGCAGGTGGTCTATTATTTCTACGCCGCCGTCCGCCTTGGCGCGCCGCGCCGCGCCGTCGCCTTCTCGGTGCCGACGGGCAATTTCGGCGACGTGTTCGCGGGCTATGTCGCGGCGAAGATGGGGCTGCCGATCGCCAGGCTGATCGTCGCGACCAACGTCAACGACATCCTCCACCGCGCGCTTTCGAACGGCGACTATTCGGCAGGCGTCGTCACCCCCACCGCCACGCCGTCGATGGATATCCAGGTCAGTTCCAATTTCGAGCGGCTGCTGTTCGACCTTGGCGGCCGCGACGGCGGCGCGCTGGCGGCGCAGATGCGCGGCTTCGAGGCGACCAGGGCGATGCGCCTGACCAACGGCCAGCTGGCGGGCGCCGCCCAACTCTTCACCAGTGCGCGCATCGACGCCGACGACATGGCGCTGGCCATGCGCTGGGCCAGCGACGGCGCGGGCCAGCTCATCGATCCGCACAGCGCCGTCGGCCTCGCCGCCGCGCGCGCCGCCGATCTCGACCCTGCGATCCCGATCGTCACGCTGGCGACCGCGCACCCGGCCAAGTTCCGCGACGCGGCCGAGCGCGCCACCGGCCAGCGCCCCGTGCTTCCCTCGCGCGTCGGCGATCTGTTCGCGCGCGAGGAGCGCTACGCGACTCTGCCCGCGGACTACACCGCCGTCACCGGCTATATCGCCGAGCGCGCGACACCCAGCGCGGGCTTCGGTCGCTGATGATGCGACTGCCCCTCTCCGTTCGCCCCGAGCGACGTCGAGGGGCGTTGCCGTGCGCGCAGGCGTGTCTCGACTGCGCTCGACACGAACGGGCACCGGCATGAAGCTCCACACGCTGATCGGCGAACCCTGGGCCGATTACGGCCTCGTCGACAGCGGACATGGCCGCAAGCTGGAGCGCTACGGCCGCTATCGCTTCGTGCGGCCCGAGCCGCAGGCGATGTGGGCACCCGCCGGCGACGACTGGCAGGCCGATGCCGAGTTCGTTCCCGGCGCCGACGAGGATGGCGGCGGCCGCTGGCAGTTCGACAAGCCGGTGCCGCGCGAAGGCTGGCCGCTGGCGTGGGACGATGTGCGCTTCCAGGCGAACTGTACCCCCTTCCGCCACCTCGGCTTCTTCCCGGACATGGCGCCGGTGTGGGGCTGGATGCGCGAGCGCGTGGCGGGCATGGACGCGCCCGCCTTCATGAACCTGTTCGGCTATACGGGCGTCGGATCGCTGGCGATGGCGGCGAAGGGCGCGCAGGTCGTCCATGTCGATGCGTCGAAGAAATCGGTCGATGCCGCGCGCCGCAACGCCCAGCTTTCGGGCCTTGCCGACGCGCCGGTGCGCTGGATCGTCGACGACGCCGCCAAGTTCACCGCGCGCGAGGTGCGCCGCGAGCGCCGCTACGACGGCATATTGCTCGACCCGCCCAAATATGGCCGCGGCCCCGAAGGCGAGATCTGGAAGCTCGAGGAGAGCCTGCCGAGCCTGATCGCCGACTGCCGCCGCCTGCTCGACGCCGATTCGCGCTTCCTGTTCCTGACTGTCTATGCCGTCCGCATGTCGGCGCTGGCGATCGGCGAGCTCGTCGCCCAGGCCTTCGCCGACTTGCCCGGCCAGGTCGAGGCCGGCGAACTGGCCGTGCGCGAGGAAGCGCGCGGCCTGCTGCTCCCCACCGCGATCTTCGCACGCTGGTCGCGCTAGGGGCTCCTCAGGCCTTGCTGCCGATGTCACCCGCGCCGTGCCAGCCCACGCCACGAGGCTGAAGATAGACCGGGGAGCTATCAAACGCCCAGCCATTCCAGCCGATAGGGTAATTCGCACGCCGCGAAATCGATCTGCAGGACGCGCCGGCGCCCGGGCCGGCGCACGGCATCCGAGGCATGCAGGATAGGCGTTTTATAGAGCCATATGTCGCCGGCCTCCGCGAGGCATGTATAGCGGCCGCAACGTCCGACCACCTCATCGATGGCATCGACCGCGATACGCCCCAGCCTGTGCGATCCCGGCGCTATCAGCAGCGGCGCGTTGTCGGCCGGAACCGCGTCGATATGGACCCGCAATGTGACCATTTGGGCCAGCACATCGAACGGCGGAGCCACATGCTGCATGCCCGCCTTGATCGTCCATGGCCCGAAGCCCGGAGCATTGAGTCGCTCCTTGACGCAAATCGTCCGATCCTGGTGCCAAGCCAACGACCAGTTGGCATCGGCCGCCTTGTCGAAAAGGATTGCGCGGACAGGCCTTGTTCCGACTCCGAGCGCGGCAGCGGCAATCGCGCCGATCGGCCCCTTGTCGGCAAGCAGCGGATGCAGTGCCTCTATGCCACAAATCCTTATGCCCGCTCGCCCCGCCGGAAGCTGTGCCAGGGCTTGCTCGAGGTGACCGAGCGCACTGAGCGCCGCGCCGGGGAAGAGTCGCGCGCCATCGCGTGCCAGATCCAGCGCGTCAGAGTACGCCTGATTTCCCGTATGGGGATACGATACACCAGCCGTATCCACGCTCTACTCCCGCCCCGCCCTGATCGCCGCCCCGGCCACGAAGGGCGCGGCCGCGAGCGTGAGCAGCGACGCGGCCGCCAGCAGCTTGACCGCGCCGCCGCCGAGAGGATCGAGCATGCCCGCGCCGAAGATCAGGATCGGCACGGCAAGCGGCAGCATCAGCAGCCCGGCGATCGCGCCCGCGCTGCGCAGGCCCCCGGTCAGCGCGGCGACGGCGACGCCAAGCGCCGCCAGCGCCGGGGTGCCGATCGCCAGCCCGGCCTCGACGCGCGCCAGCGCCGCGCCGTCCATGCCCATCAGCGCGCTGGCGGGGAGCGCGGCGAGCATCAGCGGCGGGCCGAAGCTCGTCCAGTGCGCGGCGATCTTCGCCAGCGCGACCAGTTCGTCGGGCACGCCGCGCACGGCCAGCTGATCGAGCATGCCGGCGGCGCGATCGGGCTCGATCAGCCGGTCGACGGGGAGCAGCGCGGCGAGCAGCGCGGCCACCCACAGCACGCCCCCGCCGATCCGCGCGAGCAGCGGCGCATCGGGGCCGACCGCGAAGGGAAAGAGCGTCGCGACGAGCAGGAAGAAGATGAGCGGCAGCATCAGCCCGCCGCCGCGCCATGCCTCGGCGACATCGCGGCGGATGAGCGCGAGCAGGATCATGCGGCCACCCCGACGCCGATCGTCGCGGCGCCCGGTATCGCGATTGCCATATGCGTCGCCGCCATCACCAGCCCACCGCCCGCGCGCTGCGTGGCGACCGCCGCCTCGAGCAGCGCCAGTCCGTCGCCGTCGAGCCCGTTGCCCGGTTCGTCGAGCAGCCAGATCGGCGCGCCCGATGCGATCACGCGGGCCAGCGCCGCGCGCTTGCGTTGTCCGGTCGACAGGATCCTGACCGGCACCGGCGCCAGATGCGCAATGCCCATCGCCGCCATCGCCGCATCCAGCCGCGGCCGCCCCCCATCGATCCCGGCCCAGAAACCCAGCGCGGCCGCCAGCGGCAGGCGCGCATCGAGCGCCAGCGCCTCGTCGGCCAGCGCGACCGCTCCCTGTCGGACGACCTCGCCCCCGGCGGCGCGCAGCAGCCCGGCGGCAAGGCGCAGCAGGCTCGATTTGCCGGCGCCATTGGGGCCGGTCACCAGCGCCGCATCGCCGGGTCCGAGCGCGAAGTTCATCGCGTCGAACAGGATGCGTCCGCCGCGCGCGCAGGCGACGCGATCGAACGCCAGCCGCGCGTCGCTCACCCGGCCGCATCCTCCAGCGCGTGCATGTCATCATCCGACAGGCCGAAATGGTGCCCGACCTCGTGCACCAGCACATGGCCGACCAGCGCTTCGAGGCCGACGCCCGTCTCGATCCATTCGTCGAGCAGCGGGCGGCGATAGAGGAAGATCATGTCGGGCAGCGCGCCGCTTTCCATCGACGATTTCTCGCCAAAGGGCCGGCCGCGATACAGGCCGGCGAGCGCGAAGGGATCGTCGATCCCCATTTCGTCGAGCACCTCGTCCTCGGCGAAATCCTGCACGCGGATCACGACGTCGCTCAGGTGCAGGCGGAATTCGGGGGGCAGCCGGTTGAGCGCGGCGATCGCCAGCGCCTCGATCGCCGCCGCGTCGGGCGCCAGCGTCGCCGGAGATTGACCTTCGATGCTCATCCCCCGACAGTGGCGCAAATGAAGATGGGAAGGAAGGCAGGATGATCGAGGCGTTGAGCGACGAGGATCGGGCGGCGGCGCTCGATCGGCTCGACGATTGGGACTATGACGACGGCCGCGACGCGATCATGCGCAGCTTCGTCTTCGACGATTTCTCCGCCGCCTTCGCCTTCATGACGCGCGTCGCGTTGCTCGCCGAGAAGGCCGATCATCATCCCGAATGGTCGAACGTGTGGAACCGCGTCGACATCCTCCTCACCACGCATGACGCCGGCGGGCTTTCGGCGCGCGACGTGGCGATGGCGCGCGCGATCGAGGCGCTGCTCTAGCATTTTCCCGCCGATCGGCGAAAAATCCCAACTATCGGCGCATATTCATCCAACATTCAGGCAATTGAATCGGATTTTCCGCACTTTTCCGGCCGAAGCGCAAATTGGCACGGTCTCTGCAATCTCCTTGGCATCCCCGCCGGATGGTCTGGCGGACCACTGCAAACCAAGGAGATATGCAATGTTCTCGTTCGATATCGTCAAGCTGCAGAACCTGGCCGTCTCGGCCGCTGCCGCGCTCGTCGTCGCCGCCGTGATGGTTTCGGCTGCCGTTGGTCCGGCGTCGTCGCTCGTCATCTGAGCGACGACCCGATCTCCCACCGACAACCTAGGAGGCAAGTTCAAATGTCTGCTCGCTACGCCCTCGACAAGAGCAACGCCAAGTGGATGGGCGTCTGCTCGGGGATCGCCCGTTCGACCAATGTCGATGTCACGCTGATCCGCGTCGCGCTGGTTCTGCTGACGCTGTTCGCGCTCGGCCCCGTTTCGATCGCCGCTTACCTGATCGTCGGCCTGATCGCGGACGCCGCCTGATCGGCTCTGGACGCGGGACGCAGGAAGGATAAGGTCGCGCTCCTCGCCCCAGGACAGAGGACCGCCCGATGAAGCCCTTCCCCCTCGCAATCGCCGCTGCCGCCCTGCTGGCCACCGCGCCCGCCGGGGCGGCGCTGGCCCCCGGCGCCAAGGCGCCCGATTTTTCGACCCAGGCCGCGCTTGCCGGCAAGCCCTTCGCCTTCAGTCTCGCGCAGGCGCTGAAGAAAGGCCCGGTGGTCCTTTATTTCTTCCCGGCCGCCTTCACCCCCGGCTGCACCGCCGAAGCGCACGACTTCGCCGAAGCCACCGCCGAGTTCGGCAAATATGGCGCGACGGTGATCGGCCTTACCGCCGGCAATATCGAGCGCATCGCCGAATTCTCGTCGGTCGAATGCCGCGACAAGTTCGCGGTCGGCGCCGCCAGCCCCGCCGTCATCAAGGATTATGACGTGGTGCTGCCGCAGAAAGCCAGCCTCACCAACCGCACTTCCTATGTCATCGCGCCGGGCGGCAAGGTGATCTTCGCCTATTCGGCGATGAACCCCGTCGGCCATGTCACCGGCACGATGGATGCGGTGAAGAAGTGGGCCGCCGCGCACAAGAAGGGCTGACGCGCCCCGCCGAAACGCGCTAGGCGATCAAGCGATGACCGATACGGATCGCCTGATCGCCGCCGCGCGCCGCCCCGAGGATGTGGACGCGGCGCTGCGTCCCCGGGCGCTCGACGAATTTGTCGGCCAGGCGGCGGCGCGGGAGAATCTGCGTATCTTCATTTCCGCCGCCCGCGCGCGCGGCGACGCGCTGGACCATGTCCTGTTCTTCGGCCCGCCCGGGCTGGGCAAGACCACGCTGGCGCAGATCATCGCGCGCGAGATGGGCGTCGGCTTTCGCGCGACATCGGGGCCGGTGATCGCCAAGTCGGGCGATCTCGCGGCGCTCCTCACCAATCTCGAGGACGGCGACGTGCTGTTCATCGACGAGATTCACCGCCTCGCCCCCGCAGTCGAGGAAGTGCTCTATCCCGCGATGGAGGATCGCGCGCTCGATCTGATGATCGGCGAAGGTCCGTCGGCGCGATCGGTGCGGATCGATCTGCCGCGCTTCACCCTTGTCGGCGCGACGACGCGGCAGGGTTTGCTCACCAGCCCGTTGCGCGATCGCTTCGGCATTCCCGTGCGGCTCAACTTCTACACGGTCGATGAGCTGCAGCAGGTGGTGGCGCGCGCCGCCGGCCTGCTCGGCCTTGGCATAGCCGAGGATGGCGCGCGCGAGATCGCCCGCCGCGCGCGCGGCACCCCGCGCATCGCCGGCCGCCTGCTGCGCCGCGTCCGCGACTTCGCCGACGTGGCGGGCGCCGCGACGGTCGACGCGAAGATCGCGGACAAGGCGCTCAACCGGCTGGAGGTCGACGCACTCGGCCTCGACGCCATGGACCGCCGCTACCTCCTGATGATCGCCGACATCTACAGGGGCGGGCCGGTGGGCGTGGAGACGCTTGCGGCCGGGCTCAGCGAACCGCGCGACACGATCGAGGAAGTCATCGAGCCCTATCTGATCCAGCTCGGCCTCGTCGCGCGCACTGCGCGTGGCCGCTGCCTCAACGGGCGGGCCTGGACTCATCTCGGCCTGACGCCCCCCGCAGACGGCGGACCGCAGGATTTCTTGCCGTTCGAGGGTTGAGCGGCCTGCCATAATCGTTAATGAAACCGGCCATGGACCAGGCCGACGATCCCCATCCGCCTGCCGGTCGCTTCGTGGGCGCCGAGCATCGTTTTCCGGTGCGCGTCTATTTCGAGGACACCGATCTTTCGGGCGTGGTCTATCACGCCAACTATCTGCGCTACATGGAGCGCGCACGATCGGACATGCTGCGCGTCGCGGGCATCGATCAGCGCGGAACCTTCGACCGGGGTGAAGGCGTTTACGCGGTCGCCGATATAGGCATCCGCTATCTGCGGCCCGCCCGGCTGGACGATGCGCTGGTCGTGGTCAGCCACCTGAAGGAGTTTGGTGCCGCGACCTGCCTCATTCATCAGACAGTCAGGCGGGGTCGTGAAATCCTGACCGAGGCCGATGTCCTCGCGGCCTTCCTCACTCCGTCCGGTCGGCCGAAACGCCAGCCGCCCGAATGGATCGCAATCTTCGAACGGCTCACACAGGAGGGAAACTAGCCCGCGATGGACTTTTTCGTGAACAGCGACGCCGCCACGCTCTCGCCGATCGGCCTGTTCCTGCAGGCGGACTGGGTGGTGAAAGCCGTCATGCTCGGGCTGCTTGGCGCGAGCATCTGGAGCTGGGCGATTATCCTCGGCTTCGGTTCGGGCCTCAGTAAGACCGCGCGCCGTTCCGCGCAGTTCGAGGATGACTTCTGGAAGGCGCCCGACATCGATCGCTTCCACGACGCGCATGGCCGCGTCGACCTGCCCGTGGCGCGCGTGCTCGACGCGGGCGTGCGCGAATGGCGACGTTCGACGGCGGGCAAGAAAGTGGACCGCAGCGGGACGCGCGAACGCCTCCACATCGTGATGGCCAGCGCGATCGGCGCGGAGATCGACAAGCTGTCGGGCCGACTGACCGTGCTCGCGACGATCGGCAGCGTCGCGCCCTTCATCGGCCTGTTCGGCACCGTCTGGGGCATCATGCGCGCCTTCACCGGCATCGCGGCCGAGAAGAATTCGAGCATCGCCGTGGTCGCGCCGGGCATTGCCGAAGCGCTGTTCGCCACCGCGATCGGCCTGTTCGCCGCCATCCCCGCGGTCATCGCCTATAACCGCTTCAGCCATGCGCTCGATCGCCTCGAAGCGCGGCTTGGCCGCTTCGCCGACGGCTTCCACGCGACGCTGTCGCGCGAGCTCGACGCGGAGGCCTGAGCCATGGCGATGAACCTCGGCCGGCGCCGCCATGGAGGCCGTCGCGCGCCGATGGCGGAGATCAACGTCACGCCACTGGTCGACGTGATGCTGGTGCTGCTGATCATCTTCATGGTCACTGCGCCATTGCTGACCGCCGGCGTGGACGTGAAGCTGCCCGAGAGCCGCGCCGGCGCGATCGACCAGGACCAGAAGCCGGTGATGATCTCGCTCGACAGCAAGGGCCAGACCTTCATCGGCGACGATGCCGTCAGCGACGAGGCGCTGCCCGCGCGGCTCGAGCAGATCGCGTCGGGCGCCAAGGACGGACCGCCGCAGATCTTCCTGCGCGCCGATACCGCGCTCGGCTACGGTCAGGTGATGCGGGTTATGGGCGAGCTCAACCGCGCGGGGCTGAACCGCATCGCGCTCGTCAGCAACGCGGTCGAGCAGAAATGATCAGCCGGGCCGAAAAGACCGGGCTTGGCGTCGCCCTTGCCGGGCACGTCATCCTTTTCGGCCTGCTTTCGGTGGGCTTCCTCGCCACGCCCAATCCGCTCAAGCTCAAGAGCGATCCCGTCGAGGTCCAGTTCGTCGACGAGATCGGGCTGAAATCGGCTTTCCCCGAGCCGGCGACCGAGGAGCCTGCGCAAAGCGTCGCGCTCGAGATCGGCAAGCCTGCCGATAGCGCGCCGCCCGAGCCGCAGCCGATCGAGCCGGTTCCCGCGCCGCCCGCGCCCAAGCCCGCGCCAGCACCGAGCCCCGACATCAAGAAGGTTGCGCCGACGCCCGAGAAGCCGGCGCCTGCCAAGCCCGCGCCCAAGCCGGTGCCGACCAAGGCGCCGGTCAAATCCTCGGGCAGCGAAGCCACCGCCAAGCCGGAGCGACCGCGCGGATCGCTGCTTGGCGCGGATTTCCGCAAGGGGCTGGCGGCCTCCGCGCGCGAGCAGGCAAAGGGGCAGACGCCGCAAGCCGCCGTCGTCGGCGCGCAGGCGCTCTCCAGCCTGGGTTCGGCGATCGCCCGCCAGATCCGGCCCTGCTACGATCTCGGCCCGCTCGGCGGCACCTCAGCAATGGATATCGTCGTCAAGCTGCGCCTCCAGCCCGATCGCTCGGGGCTGGTGACGCGCGACCATCTCCAGATCGTCGGCTTTACCGGGGTCAACGGATCGAACAGCATGTATCAGGCACGCATGGCCGAAGTCGCGCGTAACGCCGTGCTCAATCCGCGCTGCTCGCCGCTCAAGTTGCCGGCGGAGCTTTACGAAGGCGGCTGGCAGGATATCGTGATCAACTTCATCCCGCGCCAGCTCAGCTGATGCGGGTTCAGAACGGGAGAGGCCAAAAATGAAACGGGTGATGGCCGCAGCCGCCTGGGGCTTGCTGGGACTGGGATCGCTAGCGCTGGCATCGCCCGCGCTGGCGCAGATCGAGGTCGACGTGACCGGCGGCATATCGTCGCCCATGCCGATCGCCATCCCGCCGATGCCCACCCCCGCTCCGCAGCCGACCGCGGCGGGCGCGACTGATGCGCTTGGCCGGCAGGTCGCCGAAGTGGTGACGGCGGATCTGAAGGGGAGCGGGCTGTTCAAGCCGCTCGATCCCTCGCAACTCAAGCCCGTCGGCTTCGACCAGGTGACCGCGCCCGATTTCCCCTTCTGGGTGCAGACGGGCGCGCAGGCGCTGGTCCAGGGCTTCGTCCGCGCCAATGGCGACGGCACGCTGACCGTCGGCTGCTATCTCTACGACGTCTTCGCCAAGACCGAACTGACGCGGCAGGGCTTCGTCGTCCAGCCGCAATATTGGCGCCGCGCTGCGCATAAATGCGCCGACAGCATCTATACGCGACTGACCGGCGAAGGCCCCTATTTCGACAGTCGCGTCGTCTATGTCTCCGAAAGCGGACCCAAGGACCGGCGCGTCAAGCGACTGGCGATCATGGATCAGGACGGCGCGAACCACCGCTTTCTGACCAACGGGCAGAATATCGTGCTGACCCCGCGCTTCTCGCCCAACGAGCAGACCGTCGTTTATATGAGCTATGCCGGCAACCAGCCGCGCATCTACACCTATGACGTCGGCAGCGGGCGCCAGCGCCTCGTCGTCCAGAGCAACAGCACGACCTTTGCGCCGCGCTTCTCGCCCGACGGGCGCTGGATCATCTTCTCGATGACCGTCAACGGCAACACCGACATCTACCGGGTCGGCGCGACCGGCGGCACGCCCCAGCGGCTCACCACTTCGCCCGGCATCGATACGGGCGGCAGCTATTCGCCCGACGGCAGCCGGATCGTCTTCGAGAGCGATCGCTCGGGCGGGCAGCAGCTTTACGTGATGAATGCCGACGGATCGAACCAGCAGCGCATCAGCTTCGGCAGCGGACGCTATGGCACGCCGGTGTGGAGCCCCAAGGGCGACCTCATCGCCTATACCAAGATCGGCGGCGGCTTCCGCATCGGCGTGATGGCGCCCGATGGTTCGGGCGAAAAGCTGCTCACCAACGCCTGGCAGGACGAAGGCCCGACATGGTCGCCCAACGGGCGGGTGCTGATGTTCTTCCGCACCGCGCAAGGTTCCGGCCGCACCAGCCTCTGGTCGGTCGACCTGACCGGCGTTAACGAACGCCGTATCCCCACCCCCCTCGACGGATCCGATCCTGCGTGGGGACCGTTACTGCCCTGAAACTTTTTATCTATGGGCGCATTACGACCCAGGAGGAGAAGAAACTATGCTGAAAATGACCCCCGCCCGCCTGTTGATCGCCGCCTCGCTGATCGCTGTTGCCGGTTGCGCCAAGAAGCCCCCGAAGGAGCTTCCGCCCGCCCCGCCGACGCAGACCGCACCCGCGCCCGACACCAACACCGCGCCGCCGCCGGGGCCGGTGCAGAGCACGATCGTTCCCGGATCGAAGGAGGATTTCCTCCAGAAGGTCCAGTCCGACACCGTCCATTTCGCGACCGACAGCTCCGACGTCGATGCCGAGAACAAGACGATCCTCGACAGCCAGGCGCGCTGGCTGAACCAGTATGCCAACGTCCGCATCACGATCGAGGGCCATTGCGACGAGCGTGGCACGCGCGAGTACAACCTCGCGCTCGGTGAGCGTCGCGCCAATGCGGCGAAGGACTATCTGGTCGCCGCCGGCGTCTCGCCCTCGCGGATCAACGTGATCAGCTATGGCAAGGAGCGCCCGATCGCGGCGGGTTCGGACGAAGCCGCCTGGGCGCAGAACCGCCGCGCCGTGACGGTTGTCATCGGCTGATTTTGCGGTCATGAGAGTGGCATAGGCCAAAAGGCCAGGTCGCAGACGGGAAGCCGGGACACGCCCGGCCCCATCGCATCTGGAGGGCCTATGTCACTCAAATTCTCTGCCAGATTGGGCACGGCGCTGACCCTGCCTGCGATTCTTCTTCTCGCCGGACCTGCCGTGCGATCGGCGCCCGGCGCGCCTGCCCCCGCTGGTCCCAAGGCGCGCTACGTGATGGATGCGACGACCATGTCGGGCTTGCCCGGCATGGGTGGTGGCATGGGGGGCGGGAAGCCCGACAGCGGCGCTATGATGCGGATGATGATGGGCGGCGGCGGCGCGAACAGCGTGACGCGCACCCTGCTCCTCCGCCTCGGCTCCACGCTTGCGCCGAGCGCGGGCACGCCAGCCGCCGATCACCTGCCCGATCCCGCGCTGCGCATGGGCGACGCGCTGCCGCTCGTCACGCCGGTGCGCACGCCCGGATCGGAATCCGAGACTTTCGAGAGGCCCAAGGGCCGGCTGCTGATCTTCTGGGGATGCGGCGCGCATGTGGGGCCGGGGCAGCCCGTCGTCATCGATTTCGCGAAGGTCGCGGCCGGCCAGATCCCGCCCGGCCTGTTCAGCGCGCGCGCGCCGATCGAGCGCATCGTCACGCTCGCCAATTCGCGCACCTATGGCGAATGGCCCAATGGCCGCACCGCGAAGCAGGTGCCGCCCGGCGCATCGCTGATCGGGCTCCAGCGGGTCGAGGGCAATTACAGCCCGCCGATGAAGTTCTCGACGACGCAGGATTTCATGCCCGGGCTGCGCACGCGATCGGCGGATTCGGCGGACGGCGCGACCGACGTGAACTGGGGCGCGATCGCCGGGGCAACGGGCTATTACGCCAATGTCATCGGCGCGAAGGAGATGCGCGGCGGCGGTGGCGACATCGTCTGGTGGTCATCGTCGGCGACGCGCGAGTTCGGCGGCGGGCTGAACGATTTCCTCAGTCCCGCCACCGTCCGGCGCCTGGTGACCGACAAGGTCGTGATGCCGCCGACGCAGACGAGCTGCACCATCCCTGCCGAGGTCAGGCAGGCGGCCGGCGAATCGATGATCGGCATGCTCAACGCCTTCGGCCCCGAGGAAAGCTTCGCCTTCCCGCCGCGCCCCGCCGATCCCAAGATCGCGTGGCGCCCCGAATGGACCGCGCTTGTCCGCCATCGTTCGACCACGACCTTCTTCTTCGGCGAGATGGCCGCCGCGATGAACGGCATGGGTGACGAAAGCGCCGGGGACGATGAGGATTCTCCGCGCCCCAAGCAGAAGCCCAAGAACAAGGCATGCAAGCCGAGCCTGGGCGGCGCGCTGAGCGGGATGCTGGGCGGCAAGCCCTGCTAGGAGCGATGACGCATCGCCACGCTGCCTGGTGTAGGGAATGGCGGAAAAGCGCGATTCCCGTCACTGGAAGTTGACAAAGTTGAGAGGCTGGAGCGGCATTCTCAACGTGCGAGCGGCGGCGATGTCAAAGAGCGCGGTGGCCTAGTCTAACGGCGCCGCGCCTCTGTAGGACAGCGTTTCGACGATCAGCCCAGCGCCTCGTCCAGCAGGCGGGCGAGGCGCAGGCCGCCTTTCAGCACCTGCTGGCGGACGATCGGGATCTCCGCCTCGATCTGCTGGTTGCTGAGCTTCACCTGTGTCGGCGGCGCAGTGCAGACGTCAGGCGCGACGGGCGCATAGACATGGTCGCGCGCGGCTTCCCAGCTTTCGCGCGACCAGTCGGTGACGCTTCCCGCCGCCAATCGCCTGCGCTCGGCGCGCGAGACGCCCGCGAGCAGGCCGGATACGCCGGCGGGCGGCGTCGTGATCGCGCGTTCGGCCAGATAGCCGTCCCAGATCATGTGCAGATTGATCCGCCCGCTTGCGATGCCGTAGGCGGCGGCGACCTTGTTGCCGCCCAGATCGTGATCGTCGCCGGCGTGGAGCGGCTGGTGCAGATCGCCGACAAAGTGGATGAGGAAGAGCAGCGCTGTAAGACGTTCCACGCGCGACAGGCGGCGGTCCTTAAGCAGCTTCACGTCGCGATCGATCTGCGCCGATACGCAATTGCCGTCGCGGCAGGCGATCGTGAGGTCGAAGGGCTTGCAGACCTCGACATTCTGATAGTGCCAGGCGCTGGTGGCGGCGAAACGCGGCCCCAGCTTCTTGATACAATCGGCCCATGTGCTGGCTTCGCCGATCGTGTCGACCGGGCATTGCGGGGTATCGAGCAGCGCGCCGTCGCGCAGCAGCCCGAAGACCGCGCGCCGCGTTTCGGGCCTTACGTTGGCGAGCGCGATGCGCGCGACGGTGGCGTGCGGATAATCCCACCAGGCGGCGGCAGGCGAAGCGCCGAGCATGGCGCAGAACGCAAGGACAAGCGGCAACAGGCGCACGGGGCAGTCTCTCCGTCTATTCGTCGCCGAAAATGGCGATGCGGCGCGTTCCCCCACCCGACGCCATCGCGCGATACATGCCCGGCGTATTGAAGCGCCAGCCCCCTTCGCCTTCCCTGTCGACGATGATCACGCCGCCGGTGCCGCCCATCGTGCCAAGCTCGCCGATCACGGCGTCGCCGGCCCCGAGCATCGGTTCACCGAGCATCCGCGTGCGCGCGGCGATTTCGTGCGCGACGCCGATACGGATGAAAAACTCGCCCGCGCCCGTGGCGGAGACGGCACCCGCGCGATCATCGGCATAGGTGCCGGCGCCGATCAGCGGCGAATCGCCGATCCGGCCCCAGCGCTTGCCGGTGACGCCTCCGGTCGAGGTGGCGGCGGCGACATGGCCGCCGGCGTCGCGCGCGACCGCGCCGACCGTTCCATATTTCATGTCGATATCGAAGTGATCGCCGCCGCTTGCGCGCATCGCTTCGAGCTGGCGGCGGCGCTCTGGAATCTCGAACCATTCAGGCTCGACCTGATCGAGCCCCTGCTCGCGCGAGAAGGCATCGGCGCCCGCGCCGCAGAGCAGGACATGCGGGCTGGCGGCGAGCACCTGCCGCGCCAGGCTGACCGGATGGCGCGTGCGCGTGACGCCGGCGACGGCGCCGGCCGCGCGATCGCGCCCGTCCATGATCGCGGCGTCGAGTTCGACCGTGCCATCATAAGTCAGCGCCGCACCGCGCCCGGCGTTGAAATGCGGATCGTCCTCGAGCAGGCGGACGGCAGCCTCGACCGCATCCATCGCGCTGCCGCCAGCCGCGAGAATCGCCGCACCAGCATCGATCGCCGCGCCAAGCCCGGCGCGCGCACCGGCCTCCGTCTCAGGATTCAGCGTTTCGCGCGTGATGATCCCGGCGCCGCCGTGGATTAGGATCGTCCAATCATTGCTGCTCATGCGCAGCCCCTTAAAGGAAGTGGGTCCTTCCCGGAACCGCCCGCCGGTTTTGAGGGGCGTTAACGCATCTTGCGGTAGCGTTAACATGGCGTTCCCGCCGGGTTCAGAACGACTCGTCCATAAGCATTTTCAGCG
>NZ_JBYTEN010000033.1:0-18163 GCF_058790595.1 Sphingomonas sp. EU05-FHT14C10
TAACTGCCTACCGTGGGCGTCCATCGCCGACCTTACTGCAATGTTGCGGGCGGCGCAGACTGTCCAGATAAGGCGACAAGCTCCTCCTTGCCATATGCGGTCGACCCGAAACCGCCGGTCTGATCGCGGCCGAGCCGCGAGCGGTGTCCGGTCCAATGCCCGAGCTCGTGGAAGGCAGTGCGATGCCAGTTCACCGGCTCGAAATAGGCGTCGGGCCTCGGGACCTGCACATAGTCGAGCGCCGGTGCGTAGAAGGCGCGATCGCCGCCGATGCGGAAATCCGCGCCGGTGGCCGCGATCAGCGCCTCGGCCTGCGGCAGGATCAGGCCATCGGGCACGGGTGCTGGCGGCGGTGCGATATCGTCGGGCAGGCCCTCGCACTGGTCGACCGAAAAGACCGTGAAGCGCTTGAGGAACGGGATCTGACCGGGCTTGCGCGATTCGGCCTCGGCACGCCGGCGCTCCTCTTCGGGCGTGAAGCGGTCGGCATAGACGACGGTCGTCCCGCGTTCTCCCTTGCGAACATTCCCGCCGAGTTCGAGCGCCTGCCGGAAGGTCAGCCAGGCCTGGCGGGCGAACCCGCGCTCGACCACGGCGCTCCACAGGATGACGATGTTGATGCCGGAATAGCGCCGGCGCGTGAGCGCGTTGTGGGGCATGTCGAGCGGCGCATTGGCCGAGGACCAGGGTTGAACCCAGGGCACGCGCCCGGCCTCGAGCTCGGCGATGATACTGGCGGTGATGTCCTGATAGAGGCAGGTCCGGTCGCCGCCCGACCGGGATGAAGCATGTGTCATCTGGTTTCTCCGCGACGGGCGATCCGCGAACCTCTCGCGGTCCCTGACCCGTCACGGCCAATCCAGGCTCGTCTCTCACTCTCGGGGCGTTGCGGGGTGCCCCCGCAGAAGGGGTAGGGCGAGACCGCCAGGGCTCGCCGTCAGGGGAAGACCTTCCCCTCCATTGCGCCAGCGCAACGGATCGCGGATACTATCGGCGATCGAGGCCCGTTAACCCTCGGGGCTCGCATCCAGAGACGAAAAATGCCGTACACCGTGGTCTGGACCAAGGATGAAACCGTTTTGTCCACCAGCGACTTCGACGATCTGTCCGAAGCGGTTCGGCATGCCAAAACGCAATTCCCGATCAAGAAGACCCGGCTCGCCGTCACTTCGGTCACGGTGATCGACGAGAAAGGCCAGCGCCACTTTTTCCACGACGGAACGCTCGAGCCGGATGAACCCGAGCCGCCCGCACGTTCGCTCGGGCTGCGATTCGGAGCGAAGAAACGAGGCTAGGCAGTGGGATCCCGCAGCTCCGGCGACTATTACCCGGAGCCGAGACCTTCATTCTGCGGCGTGAGCATCTCGAGGATCCGGCATTCCGCCACGGTTCCCTTCCGGCAACTGCCCAGCATGCGGTCGAGTTCGCCCCGGAGCGCGGTCAGGTCGGCGATCTTGCGGTCGATCGCCGCCAGATGCGCGCCGGCGATCTCGTCGACCGCCGCGCAGGATTGCGCGCGGTCATCGGCGAGCATCAGCAACTCGCGCACCTGATCGAGGGTGAAGCCGAGATCGCGCGCGCGGCGGATGAAGGACAGGCGCTTCAGATGCGCGGAGTCATAGGCGCGGTAATTGCCCGACGTTCGCGCCGGGATCGGGAGCAGCCCCGAACGCTCGTAGAAGCGGACGGTCTCGACCTTGGTGCCGGTGGCGCGCGCCAGATCGCCGATTTTCACCAGGCGATTCCCGCGATGCAGGCGGCCACCTTCGCAATTCGACGCCTAGCCCTGTTCGGCGAGATGCAGCGTGTCGCGCGGCGCGCGCTCCAGCTTCTTGGCATATTGCTCGGCGAATTGCTGATGAATGCGCGCAACCGCTGGGTCGCTCGCGGCTTCCGCGCGCTCCCGCGACTCGCGGTGCCGCCGTTCCAGATAGTCCCGATCCACGGTGTCCATGATATGACTCCAGCGTCAAGAGGCGGCAGCTCTCTCGTTGCTGTCGGTCGGCGCGGTGCCATGGTCACCCCTTTGGCGCCGATGGTCCGGACTATGCGTTTCGGCAAAGCGGGAGTCAAAATCGCGGCCCTTCCCCGCGACAGGCCTGTCGCTGTCCGATCGGCATGAACATGCTGCTTGACCCTGTAGTTGCTACAGGGTGCATAGGCCGAGTCGCGCGAAGGAGTCGAGCGAAGCGATGGCCGATCAATGCTGTGGTGCAGGCGCGGGAAAGACCGCGCTCAACGACCCGAGATGGCGGCGCGTGCTGTGGATTGCGCTGGCGATCAACGCCGCGATGTTTGCAGGCGAGATCGCGGCGGGCCTTGCCTCGGGATCGCGCGCGCTCCAGGCGGACGCGCTCGATTTCCTCGGAGATGCCGCCAATTATGCGATCAGCCTGGGGGTCGCGGGGCTCGCACTCAGCTGGCGGTCGCGCGCCGCGCTGCTCAAGGGCGGCACGATCTTCGCCTTCGGCATCTATGTGCTCGTGACGACGATCGTGGCGATCTTCGGAAACGGCGTGCCCCGCGCCGAAACCATGGGTGTGGTCGGGGTACTCGCGCTGATCGCCAACGGCGCGGTGGCGTTGATGCTCTATCGCTATCGGACCGGCGACGCCAACATGCGCTCGGTGTGGATCTGCTCGCGCAACGACGCGCTCGGCAATCTCGCGGTGCTGGTCGCCGCCGGCGGCGTGCTCGGCACCGGAACGCAATGGCCTGATCTTGCGGTTGCCGCGGTCATGGCTGGGCTTGGTATTTGGGGCGGCGCGCAAATTCTGTGGCAAGCAAGTCATGAGCTGAAGAGTACAAGAAAAACGGAATCAATTTCGGCAGATTCTGGGAATGATTTCCTGGTGATGAAATAACGTGCGCCGCTTGACCATCGACAAGCTCCGCGCGTGCAATAAATCATTGCCGCAGAGCTGACCGGATGCCGAAAAGCTCTTCCGCCCGACAATGGCATGGGATAGGGGCGGGGCGGATGCGCAAGCTGGTCGCCTCGATCGCAAGCCTGATGCTGGTCCTGACATTATGGTCGGGGTTCCAGTCGTCGGTGGCCTATGCCGCCGAGATGCGGGGCTGCGTGACGGTGGTCGCGGACAATGCCCCCGGCCACACGCCGGGCGACGCCGACGAGGTCCCGAGCGACAGCGACAAGGCGACGCCGCATCACCATAATTTCAGCCACAATCACGACCTGGGCGTCCCGGTCAGCGACTGGTTAGCGCTTCCCTTCATATTCGCCCCGTCGCGCATTGCCGTCGCGCCAGGCACGCCTCCGGCTGCCTTTGCCGCGACTCGCGCACTGAGACCGCCGATCGCCTGACGTCGCCGCCGCTCCCGCCCCTGCGCGCGGAGCACCATGCGAACGTCAGGGAGAATCCCATCCATGTCTCGTCTTATCGCGGCGCTGCTTGCCGCGGCGTCCTGCGCAGGTATCGCGCAGGCGCAAACCTCACCGCCGATTGCGGCGGATGACGTCATCACGCTCGATGACGCACTGGCCCAGGCCGGTGCGACGTCCCCTTCCACCGAGGTCGCCGGCGCGGGTGTGCGGGCGGCCGAGGCCGGACGCACCGTTGCCGGTCTGCGCCCCAACCCCACGCTCAATGCCGAAACCGAGAATGTCGTCGGCACCGGCCCCTATCGCGGGTTCAGCCAGTCGGAGACGACGATCGGCTTCTCGATGCCGATCGAGCTCGGGGGCAAACGTGGCGCCCGGATCGGCGTCGCCGATGCGCGCACGGCGCGGGCGCGGCTCGATGCCGCGATCGCGCTCGCCGACCTCAGGCTGCGCGTCACCCAGGCCTATATCGAGGCGGTCGCCGCGGAGCGGCGCCTCGCCGTCGCCCAGGAGCAGCTCAGGATTGCCGACGAAGCGCTGCGGGTCGCCAAGGACCGCGTCATGGTCGGCGCCACCTCGCCGATCGACGAGCAGCGCGCCGCGGTCCAGCAGATCAATGCCAGGGCCGAAGTCGAGCGCGCGACACGCGCCGTCGAGGTCGCTCGCGCCAATCTCGGGCGGCTGGTCGGAAGCCCGATCAGCGGGCGGCTCGATACGGTCTGGTTCGACCGGACGGGGACGTTCGGACCCGAGGCGCCGGTCGCGGCGGACGGCACGCTCGCTTATGCTGCGGCGTCGGCCGACCTGTCGATCGCCGATGCCAATGTTCGGCTCGCCCGCAGCCAGCGCATTCCGGACCTGACGGTCAGCGCCGGCGCGCGGCGGCTCCAGGCGACCAACGACACCGCCGCGGTGCTCGGCGTGTCGATCCCTTTGCCCTTCTTCAACAACGGGCGGGCGGGGATTGCCCAGGCAACGGCCGAACGCGACCAAGCGGATGCGCGGCGCCGCGTCGCGCGGGTCGATGCCGAACAGGAAATCGCCCGAGCCCGCGCCGACCGCGACAATGCTGCCGCCAGCGTCCGCGCCTCCGGGCCCGCGCTCGAGGCGGCGCTCGAAGCCGCGCGGATCGCCCGGATCGGCTACGGCCAGGGCAAGTTCGACCAGCTGATCCTGCTCGAGGCCGAGCGCACGCTCGCCGAGACGCGTGCCGCCGCGATCGAGGCCCTCGTCCAATATCATGATGCCGTGGCCCGGCTGGCGCGCCTGACCGCGCCCGCGCCCGACGTTTCCGGAGACATAAAATGACCTTCACTGACAAGCGCCTCCTCGGAGGCGTCGCCGGCGCCGTGCTATTTGCAGGGGTGAGCGGCTTTACGATAGCGCGCTGGACCGCCGCTCCGGTGCCGAGCGCCGAAGAGGCGAAATCCGCGGAAAAGCCTGCGGGCGCCCCGGACAGCGTGGCGATGAGCGCCGACGCGATCAAGAATGCCGGGATCGGCACCGAAACCGTCGCGGCGGGGGGGCTTGGCGCCGAGATCGTCGCGCAGGCGACCGTGACCGCGTCGCCGAGCGGACAGGCGGTGGTGACCGCGCGGGCCGGCGGCGCCGTGACGCGCGTGTTCAAGCGCCTCGGCGACCCCGTCCGTGCCGGCGAGGCGCTGGCGATCGTCGAGAGCCGCGACGCGGCGCAAATCGCGGCAGAGCGTACCTCGGCCGATGCGAAGTCGGTGCTCGCGCAAAAGGCGCTTGCGCGAGAGCAATATCTCTACAGGCAACGCGTCTCTGCACGGGTCGATCTCGAACAAGCCCAGGCCGAGGCGGCGGCCGCCGCTGCGGAAGCGCGGCGCGCCCGCGCCGCCGCCGGCGCCGCCAACATCACGGCGGACGGACGCGGTGTTATCGTCGCCAGCCCGATCTCCGGCCGCGTCACGGCCAGCAGCGTGACGCTCGGCGCTTTCGTGCAGCCCGAGACCGAGCTGTTCCGCGTGGCCGACCCGCGGCTGGTCCAGATCGAAGCCGCGGTGGGATCGCTCGATGCGGCGCGGATCGCACCGGGCGACGGCGCGATGGTCGAGCTGCCCGATGGCCGGACCGTCGCCGCGCGCGTCCGCGCCGTGACGCCGACGCTGAGCGGCGAGACGCGCGCCGCGACGGCGGTGCTCGACGTGAGCGATGGCGGCGTGCAGCCGGGCCTCGCGGTGCGCGTCCGTATCAAGCCGAGCCGGGACGAGACGTCGGCGGCGATCGTGGTGCCCGAGGAGGCGATCCAGTCGGTCGAGGGGCGCGATGTCGTGTTCGTCCGAACCGGCCAGGGCTTCCGAGCCGTACCGGTCACGCTCGGCCGGCGTAGCGCCGGCCGCGTGGAAGTGCTGACCGGCCTGAGCGGCGGCCAGATGATCGCGTCGCGCCAGGCCTTTCTGCTCAAGGCGGAGCTCGGCAAGGGCGAGGGGGAGGAAGAATGACCCCCGGTACCCCTGTCCGGGTGGCCGCGGCCATCCTCCTTGCCGCGGCGCTCGCCGGTTGCGCGCGCGGTCCCGAACTGACGATCACGCCCCGGACCATATCCGGCAAGCCGCTCCGCATCTGGACCGTCCATGCCGAGGACAAGGGCGATATCGTCCTGGTCAGCGGCATGGTGCGGCGCCCGGCGCTCGCGCACGGGTCCGTTCCGGGTCATCTTCATGTCGTCGCGAGCTTCGCCGACGGCCGGCCGGACATCGTCGCCGACACGCGCTGGGGCTCGATCCCCGCTCGCGGGTCGCGCACGGCTTATTATTCCGCACGCCTGCCGATCGCCGACGCGTCCGCCGTCAACACTATCACCGTGTCCTATGTCGGCTCCGCCGACACGGCCGATACGCCTTCGGGAAATAATCCATGATCGCAAGCCTCATGGGGCTGTCCGTCCGCGCACGCTGGGCGGTTCTGCTCCTCTTCCTCGCCGTCGCTGGCCTCGGCATCTGGCAGCTGACCAAGCTGCCGATCGACGCCGTCCCCGACATCACCAACCGCCAGGTCCAGATCAACACGGTCGAGCGCGGCCTTTCGCCCAGCGAGATCGAAAAACGCGTGACCTTTCCGATCGAGACGGCGCTCGCGGGCATCCCCGGGCTGGAGACGACGCGATCGCTGTCGCGCAACGGGTTCAGCCAGGTCACCGCGATCTTCACCGACCAGACCGATCTCTATTTCGCGCGCCAGCAGGTGAGCGAGCGGCTCGGCCAGGCGCGCGATACCTTGCCCGAAGGCGTGCAGCCGCAGATGGGTCCCGTCACCACGGGTCTCGGCGAAGTGCTGATGTATTCGGTCGACTTCGCCAATCCCGGCGGCAAGGGCGCCAAGATCACCGACGGCCAGCCCGGCTGGCAGCGCGACGGGAGCTTCCTCACGCCCGAGGGCGCGCGGCTGACCGACGAGGTGTCGCGCGCTGCGTATCTCAGGACCGTGCAGGACTGGATCATCCGGCCGCAGCTCAGGACCGTGCAGGGCGTCGCCGGAATCGACTCGATCGGCGGCTATGCCAAGCAATATGTCGTCGAGCCCGATCCGGTGAAGCTCTCCAATTACGGCATTTCCTTCTCGGAACTGGCCAAGGCGCTCGAAGCCGCGAACCTCGCGGTCGGCGCCAACTACTTCAATCGCGGCGGCGAAGCCTATCTGGTGCGCGCGGACGCCCGCATTCGCGACATCGACGAGATCACCGACGCGATCGTCGCGACCCGTGGCGGCATTCCCGTGGCGGTCAAGGACGTCGCCAATGTCCGTGTCGGCGGCGAGCTCCGCACCGGTGCCGCCAGCATGAACGGTCATGAGGCGGTGATCGGCACCGCGCTGATGCTGATCGGCGAGAACAGCCGGGTGGTGGCCAGGGCAGTCGGCGAGCGGCTCGACACCATAGGCAAGTCGCTCCCGCCGGGGATCAAGGTCACGACCGTGCTCGACCGCTCCAAGCTGGTCAATGCGACGGTCGCGACCGTCCAGCGCAACCTCGCCGAGGGCGCCCTGCTGGTCGCGGCGGCGCTGTTCCTGCTCCTCGGCAACTGGCGCGCGGCGATCATTGCGGTGCTCGTCATCCCGTTCTCGTTCCTGATGATGGCGATGGGCATGAATGCCTTCAAAGTGCCCGGCAATCTGATGAGCCTGGGCGCGCTCGACTTCGGCCTGATCGTCGACGGCGCGGTCATCATCATCGAGAATTGCCTGGCCCGCCTCGCGCATCGCCAGCAGCATGAAGGGCGGCTGCTCACCATTCGCGAGCGGCTCGAAGAGACGATGCGCGCGAGCCAGGAGATGATCAAGCCGACTGTGTTCGGCCAGGCGATCATCCTGCTCGCTTTCGCGCCGCTGCTGATGTTCACCGGCGTCGAGGGCAAGACCTTCTCGCCGATGGCGATCACCATCATGCTCGCGCTGGTCGCGGCGTTCATCCTCGCGCTCACCCTGGTGCCCGCGCTCGTGGCGCTGCTGATCCGTGGCCGCGTCGCCGAAAAGGAAGTCTGGCTGATCGCGAAGTCCAAGGCGCGTTATACGCCGTTGCTCGAACGTGCGGTGGCGAGGCCCTGGCCGTTCATCGGCGCAGGCTTCGCCTTCTTCGCGGCATCGGCGCTGGTGTTCGGGATGCTGGGACAGGAGTTCATCCCGCAGCTCGACGAGAAGAATGTGGCGCTCGCCTCGACCCGCGTCCCCTCGGTCGCGCTCGAACAGTCACTCACCATGCAGCGCGGTGTCGAGCGCGCGGTGAGCGCGCTTCCCGAAGTCGAGCTGATGTTCTCCAAGACCGGCACCGCGGAAGTGGCCACCGACCCGATGCCGCAGAACATCTCCGATGGCTTCGTGATCCTGAAACCCCAGGAGGAATGGCCCGCGGGCGTCAGGACCAAGGCGGACGTGCTCGAACGGATCGAGAAGGTCGCCGGCAAGCAGCTGGGTCAGGTCTATGAAGTCAGCCAGCCGATCCAGCTCAGGTTCAACGAGCTGATCGCCGGCGTCCGCGGCGATGTCGCGATCAAGCTCTATGGCGACGATCTCGACAAGATGGGAGCTGCCGCGCAGCGGATCGTCACGGCGCTCCAGACGATTCCGGGCGCCGCCGACGTCAAGGCCGAGCAGACCAGCGGTTCGCCGACGCTCGAGGTCAATTTCGACCGCGCGGCGATCGCGCGCTTCGGGCTAACGGTCGAAGAGGTCGCCGACACGGTGGCCGCGGCGATGGGCGGCCGAGAGGCCGGGCTGGTGTTCGAAGGCGACCGGCGCTTCGAGGTCACCGTGCGCGTCCCCGACGCGACGCGGAGCAGCCTCGACTCGCTGGCGGCGCTGCCGGTGCTGCTGCCGACCGAGGCCAACGGCACGCGCGAGACGATCCCGCTGGCGCGCGTGGCGCAGTTCCGGTTCAGCGAGGGGCTCAATCAGATCAGCCGCGAGAATGGCAAGCGCCGGGTCGTCATCCAGGCCAATGTCCGCGGCCGCGACGTCGGCTCGTTCGTGACCGAGGCGCAGGCCAAGGTCGACAAGATGGCGCTGCCGGCTGGCTCCTATCTCGAATGGGGCGGGCAGTTCCAGAACCTTCAGGCCGCCTCGCAGCGCCTCGCGATCGTAGTGCCGCTATGCTTCGCGGCGATCTTCGCCTTGCTTTATATGGCGCTCGGCGGGTTCGCCCGCGCGGCGGCGGTGTTCCTCGCGGTCCCGCTCGGGCTCGCCGGCGGCGTATTCACGCTGGCGATGACCGGCATCGCCTTCTCGGTATCGGCGGCGGTCGGGTTCATCTGCCTGGCCGGCGTGGCGGTGCTGAACGGCCTGGTCGTGATGACCGCGATCCGCGAGCGGCTCGATGCCGGGATGGAGCTCGGACAGGCGATCATCGAGGGCACGACCGAGAAGATGCGCGCGGTGGTGATGACCGGGTTCGTACCGGCGATCGGCTTCGTGCCGATGGCGCTCGCGCACGGCACCGGCGCCGAAGTCCAGAAGCCGCTCGCGACCGTCGTGATCGGCGGGCTCATTGCGGCGACGATCCTGACGCTCCTCGTGCTGCCTGCAATCGCCAAGGTCGTGCTCGGCCTGGGCGAGCGCTGGAGCGCGCGGCGCGAACGCCGGGTGCAGGCGCAGGGCCAGGTGCAGACAGAAGAATGACGGGAGAGTGACCATGGAGAACACCAAGCTGCTCCGGATCTACACCGACGAGGGCGCCTTTTTCGGGGACCGCAAGGTCCTCGAAGTGGTGGCGAGCCGCGCGCGGGACGCAGGGCTCGCCGGCGTCACGATCCTCGAGGCGCTGATCGGCTTCGGCCGGTCGGCGCACCAGCATCGCCGCCACGTCCTGGAAAGCGACCGTGCGGTCGTGATCGAGATCATCGACGAGGAAGCGTCGCTGCGCGCCTTCGCGGAGAGCCTCGGCGACATCCCCGGCCTGGGACTGATCACGCTCGAGGCGATCGAAGTGATCGGCGGCGCATTCCTGCGGCGCCAGGCCGCGTGATGGTCGTCGTCGATGCCCGGACGGGAGACAGTTGATGCCGGCGCTGGCCTATACGCTCATCCCGGTCGCCGCGGTGCTGCTCGGGTCGCTCGCGGCAGTGCTGCGTCGACCGGGCGATGCGGCGATCGCCGGCACGCAGCATCTCGCCGCGGGCGTGGTGTTCGCGGCCGCCGCCGCCGAAATCCTGCCGCAGATCATGCACCAGGCCTCGCCCGCCGCGACGCTGATCGGTGGCGGGCTCGGCGTCGCCGCGATGCTCGGATTGAAGGAGATCGAGAAACGGTTCGAAGGCCGGATCGCGCTATTGGGCGCGATCGGGCTCGATATCCTGGTCGACGGGCTGGTGCTTGGCCTCGCCTTCGTGGCGGGCGCCAAGGCCGGCATCCTGCTCACCATCGCGCTGACGCTCGAAGTCCTGTTCCTGGGACTGTCGCTCGCAACCGAGCTCGGCGAGACGATGCGGTCCAAGGCCCGTGTCGTCGCGACGACGACGGCGATCGCGCTCCTGCTGCCGCTCGGCGCGCTGGCGGCATTCCCGGTCGCGCAGCTGCCCCCGGTCGTGATCGCGGGATTCCTGAGCTTTGGCCTGATGGCGTTGCTCTATCTCGTCACCGAGGAACTGCTGGTCGAGGCGCACGAAAAGCCCGACAGCCCGCTCATCAGCGCGATGTTCTTCGTCGGCTTCCTCGCGCTGCTGCTCATCGAAGAAATGCTGGGATGACGCCGTCCCGTCCCCACGACTCCCGATCAGAAGGATCGCAATCATGAGCGCCAAGCTACGGCTGGACATACCTGTCATCCTGCCCGAGATCCCCGATGCGGCCGACGCGTGCGTCGACCGGCTGATGGGCGAACTCGAGGGCAGGCCCGGCATCGAGCAGGCCCATGTCGTGGTCGGCGACGAGCCGAGCGCGCCCGCGCAGCTGTGCGTCCACTATGATCCCGACACGCTGTCGCTCGCGCGGATCAACGAGATCGTCCTCGCTGCGGGCGCGAAGCTGACCGAGAGCTATGGGCATCTCGCGCTGAGCGTGGACGGGATCGGTCACCAGCGTCGAGCGCGCAGCGTCGCGGAGCAATTGCTGCGCGTGAAGGGCGTGCTCGAGGCAGAGGCCAGCGCCGCCGGCACGGTACGCATCGAGTTCGACCGGGCGGCGCTGTCGGAGGAAGCGCTACGCGACTTCCTCGCGCAGATCGGCGTGCACGAGCGTCCCGCGCGTGTCAGGCCGCGCCCCAAGGATCACGATCATGTGCACGAGGCCGGACCGGGCGACGGCCACCGGCACGAGGCGCACGACCATCGCGACGGCCATGAACATGGCGATGCCGAAGGCGGGCACGAGCACGTCCATGGCGGCATTTTCGGCGCCAATAGCGAGCTGATCTTCGCGCTGATTTGCGGCGGTTTGCTCGGCATCGGCTTCGCGATCGAGAAGCTCGTACCGGCACCGGCCTGGATACCGGTCGCGCTCTTCATCGCCGCCTATGGCTTTGGCGGCTATTTCACGCTGCGCGAGGCGATCGACAATCTCAGGCTCAAGCGCTTCGAGATCGACACGCTGATGCTTGTCGCCGCGGCGGGCGCGGGCGCATTGGGCGCCTGGGCCGAAGGCGCGCTTCTCCTATTCCTGTTCAGCCTCGGCCATGCGCTCGAACATTATGCCATGGGCCGGGCGAAACGCGCGATCGAAGCGCTGGCCGAGCTCGCGCCGGAGACCGCGCTCGTCCGCCGCGATGACCGGGAAGTGGAGATCCCGGTCGAGGAACTCGAGATCGGCGACACGGTCATCGTCAAGCCCGACGAGCGGATCGCGGCGGACGGTTTCCTGATCCGGGGAACGAGCAGCGTCAACCAGGCGCCGGTCACGGGCGAGAGCATGCCGGTCGACAAGCGGCCGGTGATGGACCACGCGGCAGCCAGCGCGGCGCCGGAGATGGTCGAGGCGGCGTACAGGGTGTTTGCCGGCACGATCAACGGCAGCGGCCTGATCGAGATCGAGGTCACCAGGAAAGCCGCCGACAGCGCGCTGGCGAAGGTCGTCAAGATGGTGAGCGAGGCCGAGACCCAGCGCTCGCCGACCCAGCGTTTCACCGACCGGTTCGAGCGGATCTTCGTGCCCGCCGTGCTGGCGCTGACCGTCGCGCTGCTGTTCGCCTGGGTGGTCGTCGACGAGCCGTTCCGCGACAGCTTCTACCGCGCCATGGCGGTGCTCGTCGCCGCCAGTCCCTGTGCGCTCGCGATCGCCACGCCGAGCGCGGTGCTGTCCGGGGTCGCCCGCGCGGCGCGCGGAGGCGTGCTGGTCAAGGGCGGCGGGCCGCTGGAGAATCTCGGCTCGCTGAATGCCATCGCGTTCGACAAGACCGGAACGCTCACCGAGGGGCGTCCCCGGATCACCGACGTCATCCCGGTGGACGGCGTCGACAAGGACGAATTGCTCGCCATCGCCGTCGCGGTCGAGAAGCTCAGCAACCACCCGCTCGCGCGCGCCATTGCGCGCGATGGCACCGAGCGCCTCGGCGAGCACGCGATCCCCATCGCGAGCGATCTCGGCAGCCTGACAGGGCGCGGCGTGACTGCCGGTATCAACGGTGAGCAGGTCATCATCGGCAAGGCCGAGATGTTCGGTAGCGATGGCGTGGCACCCCTGTCGCAGCCCATGGCCGACGCGATTGCGACGCTTCGCGAAGGCGGCAGGACGACGATGGTCGTGCGCCGCGGCGATAGCGATCTTGGCGCGATCGGCCTGATGGACACGCCGCGCGAGGCCGCGCGACAGACGCTGGCGCGGCTGCGCAAGCTCGGCATCACGCGGATGATCATGATCTCGGGCGACAATCAGAAGGTGGCCGAGACGATCGCAGCCGAGGTTGGGATCGACGAGGCCATTGGCGACCTGATGCCCGAAGACAAGGTCGATGCGATCCGCAAGCTGCGCGACCAGGGCAAGGTCGCGATGGTCGGCGACGGCGTGAACGACGCGCCCGCCATGGCCAACGCGACCGTCGGCATCGCCATGGGCGCGGCCGGGTCGGACGTCGCGCTCGAGACCGCCGATGTCGCGCTGATGGCCGACGATCTCGCGCATTTGCCGTTCGCGGTCGGGCTCAGCCGGAGCACGCGCAGGATCATCCGCCAGAATGTGTTCGTGAGCCTCGGCGTCGTGGCGCTGCTGGTGCCCGCCACCATCTTCGGTCTCGGAATCGGCCCGGCGGTCGCCGCGCACGAAGGCTCGACCTTGCTGGTCGTGTTCAATGCGCTTCGGCTCCTCGCCTATCGGGACCGCGGCGGATGAGCGGGGTCGAGAACGACACCCTGGTCGAAGCACCGCCTGCCCGGGTCTGGCGCCTGCTGACCGATTTCGCGCACTACCGCGACTGGCATCCGTTCAACCGGATCACGGGCGAAGCCCGCCAAGGGGCCGCCATCGACTATCAATATACCAGCACGCTGGTGACGAAGCGGGCGCGGCACTCGCCGGCCACGATCAGCCGGCTCGAACCGAACGCCGTCCTGGAATGGGAGACGGGCATACGGCACGTCTTCCAGCACATCGAGAGCTATGAGCTGACGCCCGATCCGAAGGGGACCAGGCTGCGGCACCGCATCGAATATCGTGGCGCGCTGGCCTGGTTGATGCGGGGTCGCCCGTCGAAGCAGGCGCATGCCCGCATCTGCGAGACCGACGCCGCGCTTCGAAGCTACCTCACCCAAAAGAAGCCGTCCACCGCGCATCGGCCCGCCAACCGGCCATCCCGGCGCAGGCGGTGACGCGCTTGGACCGCCCTTTGCGTGCCATGCTCGGGCAGTCCCATGCCGCGGCCTAACCGGGGTGCGCCCTGGACCGATGCGGACAATGCGAAACTCCGGGCGCACGGCCGAGCCGGGCGTGTCGCTTCCTTCTCCTTTGCGGCCCTGGAAGAAACATTGGGGCCGGGCGCTTCGCGAGGAGCTGGGAGCCGCGCTGCGCGCCCAACAGATCGAATCCGGGGGCCCGGCCTCGGAAGGCGGCGAGGACTGAGCCGCTAGCGACAGCAGAACCCGCCTCGAGAAGCGCCAATGCTGTCGCACCCGGGACCAGCCTTGGTTTGAAGTCCCGGCCGCACCGGGGCCAACGGCGTCAGGGTCTCGCTGGCTGGGCGCGCGCCGCGCTACGCGCGTTCCAAGCGAAACCGAACGCGGTCGCGCCGGCCAGTAGCAGCTGCGCGAGGATCGTTTGCCAGGTGGGGAACAGGCCGAGCATCGAGACGCGCGGCGCACCGTGGAATGGCGCGATGCCGATGATGCCGGCTTCTTGAAGCGCCGCCACGCCCTTGCCGGCGAGAACCACCGTCAACAGCGCCATCAGCCAGGCGCTGTAGCGGAAGAATTGCGCGACGGGCAGCCGCCGGCTGTAGCGCAGCATTGCCCAGGCAATGACCGCAAGGAGCAGCACCGCCGTGCCCGCACCGGCAAGCAGCGCGCCGCCATTACCCTGCGCCCAGAGCGCCGCATAGAACAGGATCGTCTCGAACACCTCGCGATAGACGACGACGAAGGCGAGACCGAACAGGAACCAGGCGGAGCGTCCGGAGAGCGCCCGCGACATCCGCTCCTGGATATAGCGCTGCCATTGGTCGGCCTGCGACTTGCCGTGCATCCAGATCCCGACCGAGAGCAGCACGACGGCGGCGAACAGCGAGCCGAACCCTTCGGTGAGTTCGCGGCTCGCGCCGCTGATGCCGATCGCATAGGTCGCGATCACCCAGGTCAGCAGCCCTGCCGCGAGCGCGCCGATCCAGCCGCCATGGACATAGGGCAGCACTTCGGTGCGCTCGGCCTTGCGCAGGAACGCGATCATGGCGACGACGATCAGCAGCGCTTCCAGGCCTTCGCGCAACAGGATGGTGAGCGCGCCGACAAAGGTCGACGCGCTGCTCGCAGCATCGGGGGACAGCGCGGCTTCCGCGTCGTCGAAGAGGCCGTCGAGTACCTCGACACGCGTTGCGAGATCGTCGGCGCTGGCACGCTGGTCGATCGCGGCACGATATTCGCCCATCGCGCCCTCGATACGGGCGAGCAACGTGGCATCGCGTGCGCCGAGCGCGGGCTCGACCGGCTCGAAGCCGTCCAGATAAGCGGAAAGCGCCAGCTCCTTCGCCTTCCCGGCATTGCCGGCCCGATAGGCGGCAAGGCTGGCGGCCAGCTTCTCGCGGACGAGCGCCAGCGGATTGGCGACCTGCTGGACGAGCACGCCGGGATTGCGCCGAAGATAGGCCATGACGGCATCCGCGCGCGCCGGACCGAGGTCGCCCGCCAGTGCGGAAGGCGTCAGCGCCACCAAGGTCTTGAGGTCGGGAATGCGCCGCCGCACTGCCGCGTCCGCCTTCCAGATCGCTTCGCCTTGCTGGGCCAGCGCGTCGCTGGTCGAGAACTGGCCAGCGCGGAACGCGAGCGCCCAGCGATCAGCGGCCGGAAGATCGGCGAAACTCTGCATCGCGGTTCCGTCGATGCCCTGCGAGATCACCTGGTACAGAGCGAAGATGCTGCGCTGGCGTGCGCGCCCGGCATCGGTGAAGGCAATCGGGGGTGTGGCGAGCTTTGCAGCGTTAGGCCCATGACCGTCGCCCGTCATGCCGTGACAGGCCGCGCAATTGCTCGCGAACAGCGCGGTCCCTCGCGGGATGCTCGGCGCAGCGTTCGGTGCGAGCGGCACGGGATAGGCGGCGAGCAGATCGGCGGCGAGGCGATGCGCGGCGGAACCGACCGTCTCGGGCGCGGCCTTGGCGGCGATCATCGCTTGGAGTGCCTGGGCGCCCGCGAGGAGCGCGGCACGTTGCGGTTTCACCGGCAAGGCGCCGATCTTCGCTGACACCGAAGCCGCGAACTCGGTCATCTCGGCATATTCGGACGCGCTCTTCACGCGGCCATTGGCGACCGCGCCGCCATAATCGACCGCCATGTAATCGAGTAGCCGCCACGCGGTCTGAACGTCGTCGGCCGGCGTCTGCGCGGCTGCCGGGAGCGCGGTGCAAAAGGCGAGAAGGGCCGCGAACACGGTCAGGAAGTGCCGAAAGTGTCGGTCGACGGACGTCATCATTTCGCTCCGGGCGTCAGTTCGCGCCAGGCGCCGCCGACGATTTCATAGGCCGAGTGAAGGAAGAGCAGGGCGATCACCCCGGCGACGGCAAGATCGGGCCATGCCTGGCCGGTCACGCCGACCAGCAGCGCCGCGAAGATGACGGCGACGTTGGCGACCGCGTCGTTGCGGCTGAATAGCCAGATCGCGCGGACATTCGCGTCGCCTTCGCGGTAGCGCAGCAGAAGCAACGCCGAGCCGACATTGATGGCGAGCGCCGCGATACCGATCGCCCCCATGAGTTCGGCTTCGGGGAGCGTGGCGTGAAACGCCCGCCAGGTGGCGAAACCAATCACCCCCAGGCCGAGAAGCCCGAGGAAGACACCTTGCGACAGCGCGACGCGCGCGCGGCCGCGCGCGGTCCAATGGAGCGCCAGCAAGCCAAGCAGGCTGATCGAGCCGTCGCCCAGGAAATCGAGCGAATCCGCCTTGAGCGCCTGGCTGTCGGCGATGAAGCCACCCACGATCTCCATCAGGCCGAACCCGAGGTTGAGCGCCACGACGATCGCGAGCGCGCGCCGATAGCCGGGGTCGACCGCCGCCAGTTTCTGATCGCCGTGACAGCCGCAGGAATCTGATTCGTTCATCGGGCGTCCGCTACATGCTACAGTCACTATAGGATCAAGCGATTTCTTGCGAAGAATTCGCATTAGCGTGTGGGAAGGGCAGTCTTGAGCCAGGCAATGATGATCGGCGCGCTCGCGCGGAAGACGGGCACCAAGGTGACGACGATCCGCTTTTACGAATCGATCGGCCTGCTCGACACGCCGCCGCGCACGGATTCGGGTCGGCGCAGCTATGCCGGTAGCGACGTCCGCCGCCTTCATTTCATCCGTAATGGACGAAGGCTCGGTTTCTCGATCGACGAGATACGATCCCTGATCGCGCTCGACGGCGAGCCGGACCGCGAATGCGCCGAGGCTTCCGCGATCGCCGCGCAGCATCTCGCCGAGGTTGAAGACCGTTTGGCGCAGCTCACCGCGCTGCGCGACGAACTCGCGATGGTGGCGACCAGTTGCAATGGCGCGAGAACGGCAGAGTGCCGAATCATTCAGGCCATTGCGGACGGAAGTGCTGCCCGCGCGCCAGCGCGATGATCATCCCATACCGATGCGTGGCCACCGACTCCCGAGCTCCGCGGCCGCGTCAGATCCGCCAATCTACGCCAGGGCTGTGCGCCAGAGCCGCCGGACATTTGCTTCCAGCTGCTTCCGTGGTGCTTCCGTGGCGCAAAAATCGATGCCGGCCCCCGGAAGGGGTGTATCTAAGATATTGATTTATCAGGGGAAACTGGTGCTGCCGGTGAGGATTGAACTCACGACCTCAGCCTTACCAAGGATGCGCTCTACCACTGAGCTACGGCAGCATGGCCCGACGGGCGAGGCGCGCCTATGGGCGGAGCGTGCGCCGCTTGTCAAGGCGCATGGGGCGGATTAGCCCTTCGCGATATGGCTAACGACCCCGAACGCGAGAAAAGACTGGCCGAAGCGCTGCGCGCGAACCTGCGCCGGCGCAAGGCGCAGGCGCGCGAGACCGGGGAAACGGAGATGCCGCGCGAGGACGAGCGGCAAGGCTGAGACCCACCATCCGGGGACGAGGTGCGCGATGCGGAAACTGACGTCGTTCCTCTTCATGTCGATCGACGGCGTGGTCGAGGCGCCCGAGAGGTTCGTCCGGCAGGCGCTTTATGCCGATTTCCCGGCGCTGGTCGGCGAGACGATCGGCGAGCAGGACGCGGTTCTCATGGGCCGGAAAATTTATGAGGACTGGTCGGTCTTCTGGCCGACCAGCGACATCCAGCCCTTTGCGGACTTCATCAACGCCGTCCCCAAATTCGTCTTCTCGAGCACGCTTGCGACCGCCGACTGGGACGGGACGACGATCCTGCCCGGCCCGCTGGACGACGCGATCGCGACGCTGAAGGCCGGCACGGGCGGAACGATCGGCGTCCATGGCAGCATCAGCCTGATCAGCACGCTGATGGTCGCCGGACATCTGGACGAGATGCGCTTCATCCTCTGCCCGGTCGTCGCGGGCAGCGGCCGGCGCCTGCTCGCCGACAGCCACGGGCCGATCCAGTTCGATCTGGAATCGGCCCGGTCGACGCCGACCGGTCTCAACTATCTGGTCTACCGACCGCGCTGACGTAGGTTCGGGGGCGGCACCGGCCCGCTCCCCCACCCGGCCTCCCACAGAGTGTATCCTGGATGGGAGGCTGGGTGGGGG
>NZ_JBYTEN010000034.1:0-13524 GCF_058790595.1 Sphingomonas sp. EU05-FHT14C10
GGTCCGTTCTGTGTACCGACCCCATGTTGGTCTTGGCCCAGGTCTCGTCGATGAAGAGGGGAGGGGACACGCCTTCGTCCAGCATCATGTCGAAAAACGCATCATCGTTCGGCGTCGGGACCATGTCCTCGATCACGAGGTTGGCGCGCGACTCCGCCATGTCCTCCCGCCACATGGCGACTTCCGCGGGCGTGCCTCGCACGAAATCCATCGCGCGGACTTCGGCGCGGATCGCCTCGATATCGAAATCGCTCATGCTTCGTCCTTCGCTTCGCCTTCCGCGTCGAACGCGCGCTTGCCGCGCCGCTTCCACAGCGCCAGCACGTCGCCGGCATCATCGCCACGCGCACGTCCCGCCAGATCGAGCAGCGCGCCGTAGAGCGTGGCGCGATCGTCGTCGGCTAGCTCGACCAGCCCGGCTTTCTGGACCAGCCCGCCCAGCTCGATCAGATGGCGCGTTCGTTCGCGGCGTTGCACGACCCAGCCCCTGCTATCCGTTCGCCGCTGACCCGCTTCCGCCCGCAGCGTCGCCGCCCGGTTCAGCTTGAGCGCCCGATCCGTCGATCGCAGCAGCGCCGCCACCTTTCCGCCCGCGCCGCTGAAAGAAGGCAGCGCCCTTCGCACGCCATGCCTCCTTCGCGCTGGTATCCTTCGACCCGATCGCATCGAGGAGCACCCCGGCCAGCGTCTCGGCATCGAGCGCATCGGCCCCCGTGGCGGCGACGAGCTGGCCGAGCTGTTCAACCCGCTTCGCCTTTAGCGCGCGGGCCTTGTCGCCGAGCGCCTTCAGTTCGGCGTCGTAATCGCGCACCTTCCGCATCGCCCTCACCCTTCCGCGCATCAACCAGAGACACCTTAGCGGACCCGGCATTGGGGTAAAGCACGAACGGCAGGAAAAGCGGCACCAAGTCAATCACGAGGAGCGTAGCGGATTGTGAGTGCGCGCTTATACGTCGTTGCCGACGTGCGCTCAGAAGTGTAATAAGCCAAGCGTCATGGCGATCTACCATTTTTCCGCCAAGGTCATCAGTCGCCAGACCGGCGCGAGCGCGGTGGCGAGTGCCGCCTATCGGTCCGCGTCCGAGCTGCATGACGATCGCTTCAACCGTAACCACGATTTCAGCAACAAGGCGGGCGTCATCCACTCCGAGGTGATGTTGCCAGAGGGCGCGCCGGAGCGTTTAAACGATCGCGCGGCCTTGTGGAACGAGGTGGAGGCGGGGGAGAAGCGCAAGGACGCGCAGCTTGCCCGCGAGGTGGAGTTCTCGATTCCGCGCGAGATGAACGAGAAGCAGGGCGTCGCGCTCGCCAAGGACTTCGTGAAGAAACAGTTTGTCGATCGCGGCATGGTCGCGGACCTCAACGTGCATTGGGACAAGGCCAAGGACGGCACCCCCAAGCCGCACGCGCATGTCATGCTGGCGATGCGTGACGTGGGGCCGGAGGGGTTCGGCGCTAAGAACCGCGACTGGAACTCGACCGAGCTGTTGAAGGACTGGCGCGAGGCGTGGAGCGCGCATGTCAACGAACGCATGGCCGAGCTGGGGCTAGAGGGCCGGATCGATCACCGTTCCTATGAGGCGCAGGGCATCGAGCTTGAGCCGCAGCACAAAATCGGCCCGGCCGCGTCGCGGCGACCGGAGCAGGGGCTTGAGGCCGAGCGGATCGAGGATCACACGCGCATCGCCCGCGACAATGGCGAGAAGATCATCGCCAACCCATCGATCGCGCTGGACGCCATCACCCGGCAGCAGGCGACGTTCACCACCCGCGACCTTGCGACGTTCGCGTTCCGACAAAGCGACGGCAAGGATCAGTTCGACCGGGTAATGGGGGCGGTGCGCTCCAGCCCCGAGCTGATTGCGCTGGGCAGGGACGGGCGCGACCAGGAGCGGTTCACGTCGCGCGACATGATCGCGGTGGAGGCCCGGCTTGAGAGCGCCGGCGACGAGCTGGCGGGCCGCGCCGGGCATGGCGTCGCCGATCGCCAGCGGGACGCCGCGATCGGCGCGGCCAGCGCCAAGGGGCTTGTCCTGTCGGCCGAGCAGCGCGACGCCTTCGATCACATCACCGGGCGCGAAGGGCTGGCGTCCGTCGTCGGCTACGCCGGCAGCGGCAAATCCGCCATGCTTGGCGTCGCGCGCGAGGCGTGGGAGGGGCAGGGCTACACGGTGCGCGGCGCGGCGTTGTCGGGCATCGCGGCGGAGAACCTTGAGGGCGGATCAGGCATCGCGTCACGCACCATCGCCAGCCTTGAACACGCATGGGGTCAGGGGCGCGAGCAGCTAGGCCCCAGGGACGTGCTGGTCGTTGACGAGGCCGGCATGATCGGCTCGCGCCAGATGGAGCGTGTGTTGAGCCAGGCGCGCGACGCCGGGGCCAAGGTCGTGATGGTAGGCGACCCCGAGCAGTTGCAGGCGATCGAGGCCGGAGCGGCGTTCCGCAGCATCACCGAGCGGCATGGCGCGGCCGAGATCACCGAGATACGCCGTCAGCGCGAGGACTGGCAACGCGACGCGACGCGCGCGCTCGCCACAGGCCGCACCGGCGAGGCGATCCACGCCTATGATGGCAAGGGCATGGTCCACGCGGCCGACACGCGCGAGCAGGCGCGGGGCGAGCTGGTGGACGGCTGGGATCGCGCGCGTCAGGCCGAGCCGGGCAAATCCCGCGTCATCCTCACCCACACCAACGCCGAGGTCCGCGAGCTGAACGAGGAGGCGCGGGGCCGGCTTCGCGCGACCGGCGACCTTGGCGACGACGTGACGTTCAGCGCCGACCGAGGGACGCGCGCGTTCGCGCGCGGCGACCGCTTGATGTTCCTGCGGAACGAGCGGTCGCTAGGGGTGAAGAACGGCACGCTTGGCACGATCGAGCGGGTGACGCCGGAGGGCATGACCGTCCGGCTGGACGGGGGCCGTCAGGTCGCGTTCGACGCCAAGGATTACGCCCATGTCGATCATGGCTATGCGGCGACGTTCCACAAGGCGCAGGGCGTGACCGTCGATCGCGCCCATGTCCTCGCCACCCCCGGCATGGACCGCCACAGCGCTTATGTCGGCATGTCGCGGCACCGCGACGGGGCGCAGCTCCATTATGGCCGCAACGACTTCGCCGACCAACGCCAGCTCGTCCGCGCCCTGTCGCGCGACCGGAGCAAGGACATGGCCGGCGACTATGCGGTCCCCGCGCAGGACCAGGCTCGCGTGTTCGCCGAGCGCCGGGAGATATGGGGCGAGATCCGGTTCCCGGAACGCGCGCGCCAAGTGGCGGAGAAGGTGCGCGACAAGGCGCGCGGCATGTTCGCGGGATTCCGGCCGAAACCGATGTCGGAGAAAACGACGTCGCCCGAGCGCGTCGCGGCCGATCGGCCGCTGGCGCCCTCGCAGGCCCGCGCGATCGAACGCTATGGGCGCGCCGCGGCCGATATAGGCCGGATGCGGGAGAAGGGGTTGCCGGTGCTGGCGCACCAGGAGAGCGCGTTGCGCCGCGCCGGCGAGGCGTTGGACGCGACCCGGCCCCATGCCGCGCGTGACCTTGCCAGCGCGATCGAGCGTGACCCCCGGCTCGCGCGCGACGCGGCGGAGGGGAACACGGGCGGGGCGGCGAAGGCGATGGAGACGGAGCGCCAGGTCCGCATTGACCCCGAGAAGCGCGCGGGCCGCTTTGTGGAGCAGTGGCAGGGCATGAAGGAGGCGCGCGCCAGCATGGAGCGTGCCGGCGATCGTGCCGGCGCGGAGAAGCTGGGGAAGCGCATGGAGAGCATGGCGGGCGGGTTGCACCGCGATCCGCAACTCGAATCCGTGTTGCGGCGTCGCGCCCCCGAGCTGGCGTTGAGCATGGAGCGGGGCCGGTCGATCGGGCAGGAACTGGCGCAGTCGGTCGCGATCGGGCGTGATCGCGAGCGTGGCATGAGCCGGTAAGGGGGATGGGTGGCGGACGAGGACGACAGCCAGGGAGCAGACGCGGCCGAGGCTTTCGAGGCCATGCGTGGCGAGCTGGCGCTGTTGCGCCGCGCCGTGGAGGGCTTGGCGGCCGAGCGCGGCGCGATCGACGTGCCCGATTATACCGAGACGTTGGGGCGGATGCAGCAGGGCGTGGACGCCACGGCCGACCGGATCGCGGTCATCAACGACGTGATCGCCCGGAGTCCGGCGCTGGCGATGACGCCCGAGCAAATGGCGCAGCGGATCGTGGCGGCGGGTAACGCGGCCCGGCGCGAGGATCAGGCAGCGCTCGCCAGGGCGGGCGAGGACAAGGCCCGCGTCATGGCCGAGCTTCGCGCCGTCGCCGGGTCCGCATGGACGCGAGCCGACCAGAAGAATCGGCAGCTATGGTTCGGGCTGGGCGGGGTCGCGATCGGCATCATCGCATGGGCGATAGTGCCCGGCCTGGTCGCGCGCGAGGTCGCGCCGGCGAGCTGGCAATGGCCCGAGCGCATAGCGGCGCGGTCGTTAGACTTGCCGCGTTGGGAGGCGGGGCAGCGCTTGATGCAGAGCGCGAGCCCGACCGCGTTCCGCGCGATCGTCGCCGGCGACAGGATCGTGACGGCCAATCGCGAAACGATCGAGGGGTGCAGCAAGGCCGCGGTTCGAGCGCGCGAGACGGTGCGATGCACGATTAAGGTTGGCGGTAATCACCAGTAGGCGTGCAATTCCGGGCTTCGTAACCGCTACACTTGACGGCGCGGCGGAGAACCGAAGTCAGGGTCTGCGCTGACTCGTTTTGCGACCGTTCCCGCCGGATGGCGATACCAGCCGGGATCGGTAAAATCGCCCCGCGCGATATCGTCGCGCACCTTCACGACCGTGAACATGCCGCCCATTTCCATATTCCCGAACTGGCCCTTGCCGCCCATCATCGGCGTCGTGTTGACCGGACCTTGATGTCCGCCGTCGGTGTGTTCCTGGTGCTCCGCCATGCCGTAGCGCATCATCGGCAGGAAATTTGGCGACACCTTGCGAATCCGCGCCTCTACACCGGATTGATCAACGCCGGTCTGGTTGGGGATGCCGTGGCCCATCGCGTTCATGGTGTGGTGGGCCATATGGCAGTGGAAAGCCCAGTCGCCGGCGACCGCGGTAAACTCGATGTCGCGCATCTGCCCGACCGACACCAGTTCGGTGACCTCCCGCCGCCAGCGCTCGCGCGGCCAGCGCCCGCCATCGGAACCCGTCACCTCGAACTCGACGCCATGAAGGTGGATCGGATGGTTCCACATCGACAGGTTGCCGGCCCGGATGCGCACACGCTCGCCGGTGCGCGCGACGATCGGATCGATCGCCGGGAACATCTTGGAGTTGAAGGTCCACTGGTCGAACTCGACCATGATCGAGGGGTCCGGGCGCCAGGTTCCGGGTTTCAGCGCCCAATTGTGCAAAAGGAAGGCGTAATCGCGATCGACCGGCACGATCTCCCCGCCGCGCGGATGGATGATGAACAGGCCCATCATGCCATAGGCCATCTGGGTCATCTCGTCGGCGTGCGGATGATACATATGCGTGCCGTGCTGGCGCAGCGTGAACTCGTAGACATAGGTTTCGCCGGGCTGAATGTGCGGCTGGGTCATCCCGCCGACGCCATCCATGCCGGAGGGAAGGATCAGCCCATGCCAGTGGACGGACGTATGCTCGCCCAGCCGGTTGGTGACGAAAATCCTTACCCGGTCGCCTTCCACGGCCTCGATGGTCGGCCCGGGCGTGCCACCGTTGTAGCCCCAGCAGGTTGCCTTCGATCCGGGCGCGAATTCATGCTTTACCTCTTCGGCGACAAGGTGGAACTCCTTGACCCCGGCATTCAACCGCCACGGCAGCGTCCAGCCGTTGAGCGTGCGGACGGGCACGTAGCGCGGATCGCGCGGCACGGCGGGCGCCACGCCCACAGGCTCGGCCGCCGGCATGGGCATCGGGCCCATCGCCATGCCGCCATGCATGGAATGATCCTGTGCGGCGGCACGCGCGGTCAACGCTGACCCCAGTGCTGCGGCGGCACCCGTCTTGAGGATGTCACGACGATGGATGGTCATTGGCCGGCTCCATGATGTTGGTGTTCAGGCGTCGGAGCGGGCGGTGGCGAAGGAGGAGGGCTGGCGTCCGGCGTTGGCACATGATCGTGAACCATCCCAGGCATGGCCGGAGGCGGCGCGGGCGACCCAGACGGTGCCGGACCTGCCGGCGGCGGCGCTCCCCCGCCATGGTGGCCGCCATGCATCGAGTGATCCATCGCCGGGGCGGCAGGCGGCGTCAGTATCTCGGAAACGGTCGGCGTGTTCTGCCTGGCTTCCGCATCACTCGGCAGCCTGTTCCCCACCAAACGCATCAGATCGACGCGCGCGAGCCAGTAATCCCGAACCGCTTCGAGGAACCCTTGATAGGCTTCGTATTCCTGCGCCTTGGCCTGAAGCACCTCGAACTCGCCGATCAGCGCGAAATTCTGTTCGAGCTGGCTTTGACGGGTCACGATTTCACGCTGCGGCACCAAGGCCGTGCGATACAGGCCCACCACTTCGCTGAGCACGCGTACGCGTTCCGCGCCCAGCCCAACCGCATTCCCGGACGCGAGCGCAAGTTGCGCCAGGCGCGCGCGCGCGATCCGTAGACGCGCTTCGGTTCGTGCGACCCGAGCTCCGCCTTGGTTAAAGATCGGCAGCTCGATGTCGAGCGTCGGTCCCCGGATGACCGAGCGGTCGACCTCGCGCTCGCGGTCGTAACCGACCGTGGTGGCCCCAAGGAGGCGGAAGCTGCGCGTGATCCGCGCCGCCCCGGCGGCGACGACAGCGCCCTTCTGCGCGGCGAGCAATTCCAGGCTGCTCGACTGCGCGAGGCGTTGCAACTCGCTTACGTCATCCTCGTGGGCGAGGGGCAGCGGCAGCACGGTGTCGCTTTTCCAATCCGCCTCCGCTCCCCGCAATCCGATCGCATTGTTGAGTTCGAGACGCGCCATCTTGCCGGCGACGGCGGCGCGGGTCGCCTCGATACGCGCCTGGCTGGCGGCGGCCTTTTCGCGGTTGAGCTGCAATTCCGTGATGTTGCCCGCGTCGTAAAAGCGCTGGGCGAGGTCTGCCGAAACCTGCAAGCCATCCGCGACCGCCGCCCGCATCTCGGCAACCTGCTGCGCTCCGACATAGCGATACCACGCCGCCTCGACGTCGAGACTGACGCCCAGGATCGACGCCGCCACCTCGTACCGGGCGCGTTCGTAGTCGAGACGGGCGAGCCGCGCCTTGGCTGGCAAGGTCAACAAATCGACCAGAGGCTCGGCGACGCCGAACACGAATTGCGATCCCGGCCCGCCCGCGAGCGCCAGGCTCGACAGGCTGATGCGCGGATTGGCGACCTGGACGGCGTCGAGAACATCGGCCCGAGCCAGTCCGAGCTCGCCATAAATCTGCTGGAGGCGCGGACTCCTGAGCATGGCAGTCTTGACGGCCAAATCCGCCGTCATCGGTTGGGCGGCGACCGATTGCTGGGCCTGTGTCTCCTGTTCGCCCTGGTCGTTTTGCTCCCAGCCCAGCGACGGCGCGCCGCGATCCGCAAGCAACTTCTCGATCGCCACATGATCCCTGCCCGGATCGAAGGTCGTGCAACCCGCAAGCACGGTCGTCACGGCCAGGATGATGATGCGCGGGGGCATCGGCCTCAGCCGACTGTGCGAGGGATTCACCATGCATTCCGCTGATTGGAAGACGCCATTGAGTAGATTCCCCCCTCGTTCCGAGATGCTGCAACTACATTCGTTATACGCGGCTCAACCGTTACGCCCTCACGCGCCGCCGATCTTCAGCAATTTCCGATGCAGCAGTGCGTGATCGCCCAACTTGTAACCAAGCGGGCAAAATGCGCGGACTGCCAGCCAGCACATATGCTTTGGCAACAACGCTCAGATTGAAGGACCAAGCCCATGAATCGTTATCTCGCCGCCGCCTTTGCGGGGATCGCCGCTATCGTCGGCATGACCAACGCCCAGGCCGCCACCACAATGTCGGGCGCCGGACATTACGAATGGCGCATCGTCAATCAGCGACCGGGGCCGCGGGCACCGATTGTCGCGCCGCGGCGGGTATGGATATCGTCGACGCCTTCGGAGGTGCAAGCGGCGGCCGACCGTTCGGAGGTTGCGGGACATTTTGAGTGGCGCGTCACCGTTTCGCCGGGACCGCGCGGGACACCGGTCTCCCGCCAAGTCTGGGTGCCGACCCCAACCATGATGGCTCGGGCTGGCGGGGCGGCGATGACGGCTGAACAGGGTCTCTAAGGGGATTTACCCGACAGTTAAAACGTCTGGTAATGTCTTCAATCTCTCGTAAACGAACGATTGCCGGGGACGCTGGTGCAACACGCGTGAGCAGCCGCGCAGCGGCCATTTCGCCTCTCGAAACCGTACCTTGTTTCCTTCTTCGAAATCGGGCTAGTTCGCGTCGAGTTCTCGGAGAACGCCCTTGCTCGTCGGTTACGCCCGTGTTTCCACCAGGGATCAGTCCCCTGCCCTACAAATCGACGCGCTCCATGCGGCCGGGTGCGAACGCGTGTTCACCGAAAAGGCATCGGGCGCGCAGCGCGATCGACCGGAATTGAGGGCCGCGCTAGATTACATCCGCGCCGGTGATTCCCTTGTGGTGTGGAAGCTCGACCGGCTGGCGCGCTCCGTCCGGCAGCTCGTGGAGACGGCCGAAGATCTCGCCAAGCGCGAGATTGGCCTTCGCGTGCTCACCCAGGCCATCGACACCACCAGCCCCGGCGGGCGGCTCGTTTTCCACGTCTTCGCGGCCGTCGCCGAGTTCGAGCGCGAGCTGACGCTAGAGCGCACCCACGCCGGACTTGCCCAGGCGAAGGCGTTGGGGCGACGCGGCGGGCGCAAGCCGGCGATGGGACCGGCGGAGATCAAGCGCGCCAAGGCGATGCTCGCAGACCCGACCATCGCCGTCGAGGAGGTGGCAGCGCAGCTCGGGGTGCAGCCGTCGACGCTCTACCGGCACATACCGGGTGGGCGCAGCTCGGTGGTCGCGCAGGTGTAATGGAGGCCGTCATTGTCGGCCGCGTCTTTCTTCCACCCACCCAACCCTTGGGGCTTGGCCCACGGCCCGGCAGGCAGGCAGGCAGGCAGGCAGGCAGGCAGGGGATCGTCGATCAGGCGAACAGGTCGCCGATCGCGCGCACCCGGAAGGCGTTGCGCCGGCGGCGCCGGCGATGCTCGCCAGCGTCGTGGCGCATATGGCACCGCTGGCAGAGCGCAGCGAGGTTGCGCGGTCGGTTGTCGCCGGGATCGTGGTTCAGGTGCGCGCTGGCGAGCACGACGCGCGTGACCCGCAGCGAGGCGGGCGGGTCGATGCCGGCGAAGCCCGGTTGCGCGCGTGCCAGCTCCATCGGTGCGGGCAGACGGCGAACCCCCCTGCCCTGCCCGTCGCGCCAGCGTGCGGCGTCCTCGTCCCACCACACCCCATCGCCGAGATGCAGCACGTAGCGGCCGTGCGGGCGACGGCAATGCTCGCAGCGCCCCTTGGCGCGGCCGAAGCGGATAAAGGCCGACAGCTCGCGCCAGTCGATCGGGTAAAGCCAGCGATGTTCGCGCGCGATCGGCATGACGATTCTATGAGTCACGACCGAGCGGAACGAAAGCAGAAAATTCGCTGTATTTATCTATCCAGCGGCAAGCGCCTATCATGTGATCCTGCACGTAGGTTTTGCTTGGGAGGTTCTATGACGACTCTCACCCGCAAGTGGCGGGCGTTTGATCGAACCGTTGAAGAAGTGCGCGCCAAATTCGCGGACTTGTCGCCGGCGAAGCTGGAAGCCCTGATCGATGAGGCCGTTGCGGCGACGCGTCAATCCGCCGAGCGAGAAGGCGGGCGTCTCCCCCCTTCCCTATCATAGCGCGTCCGGGCTGCCTCTATCCCGCTGGCTTTGCAGCCCGGCCACGCTGTTCCGTTCGTTTATCCATCACTGAACCACTTCGATGCCCTTGCGGCGGATGACATTCAGCAGCGCGAGCGCCGGTCCCTTGGCTTGCTTGGTGCCCCGTTCGAGCTGCGAAACATAACCCGTCGTAAGGTTCAGGTATTTGGCGAGCGCGGCCTGACTCAAATGCGCCTCTTCGCGCACGCCGCGAATTTCATCGGGCGTGATCGGCGCGGCCGTAGGCGGCGCATCCGGCCCCAGGTGGCGGACGGTGATCTTCCGATAGGTGTCATCGCCCATCAGACCAACGCTGTGCATGTCGTCGGCCGTCTCGAGGAGCGCCTCGGTCAGCGTGCTAAGCGTCTTCGCCATTCTCAATCTCCTGTAGCTTGCCGATGCTCACGGCTTCATCAAGGGCGGTGTCGTCGTTCGCCAGGAACTCGGCGGCGATGTCCCGCAAGGTCTGCAATTCGTCGTCATCGATGTTCTCCCGCTCGCTCTTGGCAAAGCCGTAGAGGAAAAACGCCCGATCCTCCGTCCGATAGGCCACGATCATGCGAAACCCGCCCGATCGTCCCTGCCCTGGTCGCGCGACGCGCTGCTTGATGAGGCCGCCACCCAGATCGGCGTCGATAAGCCCACGCTCGGCTCGCTCGATCGCCTCCTTCAAATCCGCGTCACTAATTCGTTCACGTCGGACGAACCGCGCGACCCATTTGGTTTTGAAAATCCGCACGGCATCGTCCTATAATACCTAGAACTATAGCACACAGGCAGACACTTTCAACCCGCTTAAGCGATGGTGCGCCTACCGCTTCGCGGCACCGTGGCTCCTACCCGCTTCGCTCCCCGAGTCCGCGAGCGGTCTCGGCCTGTCGGTGACGATCCACTGGCGGGGTAAGTCGTGATCCCCTTTCATTCCACGCTGCATATCTGTATACAAGTATAAATCTATACCTGTAGGAGTGTAGCATGAAGGTTCTCGCCATCCTGTCGCAGAAAGGCGGCGTCGGAAAAACGACGCTGGCGACGTGCCTTGCCGTGGCGGCCGAGCAGGCAGGCAAGGAAACCGCGATCATCGACCTAGACCCGCAGGCGACAGCATCGTTCTGGAAAGATGTGCGCCAGCTTGACACGCCCGCCGTCGCCTCGATCCAGCCGGTGCGGCTCGCGGCGATGCTCAAGGCCTGTGCCGACGCCGGCACGGACCTTGTGGTGATCGATGGCGCGGCCGTCGCGCGTGATGTTGCCTATGAGGCCGCACGGCACGCCGACTTCATCCTCGTGCCGACGAAGACGGCGGTGTTCGATACAATGAGCATGACGCACACGTTGGACGTGGTGCGGCAGCTCGATCGCGCCTTCGCCGTCGTGCTGACATTCGTCCCGCCCCAAGGACAGGAGACGGGCGATGCGATGAAAGCAGTCGAGGAGCTGGGCGCGGCGGTCTGTCCGGTGACGATCGGCAACCGCAAGGCGTTCTTCCGCGCGCAGGCCACAGGCCAGGCAGTGCAGGAGTTCGAGCCGAACGGCCCGGCCGCAGCGGAAATCAACCGCCTATACGAGTATACGGTTATACGCCTATACGATAAGGCGGAGGTGGCGTGATGGCGAAGGGCAACACGCTCCAGGCGATGCTCGACCGGGCCAAGGCCGGCGGTGACACGTCGGCGACGCCCGTCCCGACCGTTGCGCCAATCCCCGCCAGACCCGCGCAGGCCGGGCGGCAGGGGACCAAGCTGATAGGGGGACATTTCGCTCCCGAGGTCAGCACGCAGCTCCGTATTCTTGCGGCCGAGGAGGGAACGACGGTGCAGAGCCTGCTAGGTGAGGCGCTGGACGATCTTTTCGTGAAGAAGGGCAGGGGCCGCGTCGCACGTAGCGTATAGGAGTATACAAATATACTGCTATACTTGCATCATCGAAAAGTGAGTTTTGGGGCAGCGCCTCACCTTTGCGCGGCGGGCGTGCTGAAATCCACCAGCACGGGCAGCTCGGGAATCCCGCCACGCAGCTTAGCGCGTCGCACGATGCTGTGTTGGTCGATCAGGTTCTGTGCGTCGCGCTTACCGCTGGACGTTTTCGGGAACCAGTGGAGCGCCACCCGTTCGACCTTGCGCCCGTTCTTGATCGGCGTGAAATCGACATAGAAGGGGCAGAGCTTGTTGATTTCCTCGACAGCGACCTTGAGGCAGTATTTGTTCAGATCGGCGAAGCGCTCAAGTTTCCCCTCGGGGACGTTGAGCAGGCCGCGCACCTCCTCGATCGTGAACTCCTCTTTCTGCTTGTATTCCAAACCGATGCGACGCTCGATCATTTCATAGAGGCAGAGGGCGTATTTCGACTCAAAGCAATACATTACCTGCGTCTTGAGACGGGCATAGACCTGACTGTTCCGCAGTATCTCGATCAATTCTTCGGGGATGCGGTAGTGAAGGAAGCCGTCCTTTTCGAGGCTTTCATCGCTGGGGCCGAGGAGCTGGACGCGGCGCTTGTAGCTCTTGCCGTCCTTGCGGATCGTGACGATCGCGATAGTGCCCATGAGACGTAGCAGCGAGCTTTCCACGCGCTCGTTGCCCTGGTGCGTCCCTTTCAGTCCCGACTTCGCAATGCGATGGATGATCGGCTCGCCAATACGCTCCCAGGCATTGGCGATGAGCAGGTTGTAGATACGGCGATCAGCGAGGGTGAGGGGGCTTAGCTCGACGATATCGACCAGCTCGCCGGGCTTGACGATTTCCCCGTAATTGGCGGGATCAAAGGGATTTCCGCGCCCCTTTTGCGCCAGCGTGCGGAAGGACATATCGACCACGGCAGGTTGGGACATAGGCTTGACCAACGGTGAGCAAGAGGGGCTTATCGACTCACCCTAACCGCGAAAAGTGAGCCAGGCAAATGTTCCGGCTCCCCGATGGAAACGGTGAGGGGGCTACCCCAAAACTCACCGTCACCGCCGACCCGGTTGCCCGGCTACCCCGAAGCTCACCGGACCCGGCCCGAACACTCACCTTTACCGACCCTAAAACTCACCGCACGCTACCCCGAAACTCACGCGACTCGACCCCAACGCTCACCGTTGAAGTCGTTTTTCCGCAGAAATCCGGGCCTTTCAGCGCCCTGAATCTTGAATCAGAAGAATTAGAGAATCTGAACCGCGAAAGGTGAGCTTTGGGGTAGGCCAGTCTGTGGATAACCAGCGTCAGGATACAACGACGGAATCGGCCTAACGGCCGATGCGCTATTTGTTGCGTGCCGGCTACGCCGTCACCAGAGCGGCGCAGGCTAAGCGGGAAGAAGAGGGCAGGATTTAGGGCTAGAGCATGACCGGATCACGTTGAAGCGTATCCGGAGTTGACGAGATAGTTTCGGCATTCGTCGGGTGTGAAGTAGTCGAGCAGGGATCCGATCCGCCTCCAGGTTGCCTCTACGGATCGCTCATCGGCTTTGCGCAGCAGCGTTTTGAGCTTGGAGAACATCTGCTCGATCGGGGCGGTGATGCGGTCGTGCCGCAGGGCGGCGATGAAAGTCAGTGTGCGCCAGCGGCCGTGCGGCACCTTGGCCAGCAGGCGCTCCCCGCGCGGGCTTCGGCCGTGGGTCCGCGTCATGTTGGGGTCAGGACATAGAACGGGCA
>NZ_JBYTEN010000035.1:0-13521 GCF_058790595.1 Sphingomonas sp. EU05-FHT14C10
TGGGAGGAAAGGGGGGGGGGGGGGGGGGGGGGGGGGGGGGGCGGAACCCCCCCCCCCGCCGCACGGCCTTGCCCTCCACGGCATCGAAAGGCCGGGCGCATCGAAACCTACGGATAATTGGGGCGAGCGCCCTGCGGACATAAAATCCAGCCATCGACGATATCGAGAACGGAGATGGTGCGATGCCTATTGATCGGCGCTCGTTCATGCAGGCCGCGTTCGCTGCGGCCGCCGCTTCCACTCTCGCGACGCCGCGCATGGCCTTCGCTGCGCCCGGCGTGCGGACCAAGGCGCGCAACGTCGTGCTGGTACACGGCCTTTTCGCCGACGGATCATCCTGGTCGGAAGTGATCGCGATCCTGCAGGCGCACGGGCTGAATGTCACGTCGGTACAGAACCCGCTGACGACGTTGCCCGAGGCCGTCGCGGCGACAACGCGCGTGCTCGACCGGCAGGACGGGCCGACCGTGCTTGCCGGGCACAGCTTCTCGGGCATGCTCGTGACCGATGCCGGCGTGCATCCCAACGTCTCCGCGCTCGTCTATGTCGCGGCGCGGGCGCCCGATGCAGGCGAGGATTACAGCGCGCTGGCGGCGCGCTTCCCGACCCCGCCGGCAAGCGCTGGCATCGTCTTCGACGGCGACGAGGGGCGGCTGACCGAGGAGGCCTTCTTGCGCGACTTCGCCGGCGACGTGCCGGAGGCGAAGGCGCGCGTGCTCTATGCGGTGCAGGAACCGTTCCACAAGGCGCTGCTCGCGGGGCGGACGACCAACGCCGCCTGGCGCAGCAGGCCGAGCTATTACGCCGTCTCGACCGAGGACCGCACGATCAACCCCGATCTCGAGCGCTTCATGGCGAAGCGCATGGGCGCGAAGACGATCGAGCTGAAATCGAGCCATGTCTCGCTCATCTCGCACCCGCACGAAATTGCGCGGCTGATCCTCGAGGCGGCCGGTCAGGCCTGATCGGCATCGGCTGCCTCGACGGCGCCGGGTTTGACGATGTGCGCTTCGTCGAAATCGAGCGTGAAGGCCGCGCCGCCATCCGCGCGGTTGCCGGCATAGACGCGGACATGCATCGCATCGGCGAAGCCCTTGACGATGGCGAGGCCGAGGCCGCTGCCGCCGGTGCGATCATGCCCGTCGCCGCGAACGAACGTGTCGAAGATGGTCGCGACGCGATCCTCGGGCAGGCCGGGGCCGCGATCGAGCACCGAAAGCGTCAGCCCGCCCTGGCGGCGCACCGCCTCGATCCTGATCTGGCCGCCGCCATGCTGCGCGGCGTTGGCCAGGAGGTTGACGAGGATGTGGTGGAGAAGGCGCGGATCGGCGCGGACCAGTGGCAGCGTGGGCGGGACGGCGAGGTCGACCGCATCGCTGTCGAGCGTGCCGCGCAGATCGTGGACCGCGCTCGCCACCGCATCGGTGAGGTCGATGGGCTCGGGGACAAGATGGAGCGCGCCTGCATCAATACGCGCCATATCGAGCAGATCGTCGAGGAAGCGGCGGAGGCGCTGCGTTTCGGACTTGAGGATCGGCAGTGTCTCGGATTTAGGGATCTCGGCCTTGAGCGCCTCGACCGCTGCCGCGATCACGGTGAGCGGGGTGCGCAGATCATGCCCGATCGACGAGAGCAGGGCAGTGCGCAACCGATCGCGCTCCTTGAGCATCGACAGGTCGCGCATCTCGCTTTCGAGCGCGATGCGTTCGTGCGCGAGCGCGGCCTGGCCGACCAGCGTGGCGAGGAGCAAGGCGCGGTCCGACGGCACCGGTTCCGTCCCGTCCTCGCGCGCGATGCCAAGCACGGCGAGGACGCCGAGCGAGGTCTTGAGCGGGTGGAACTGCCAGTCGGCGGCATTGAGCGTGCTTGAACCGTGGCCCGCCGCCTCGCCTCGCGCGAAGGCCCAGTCGACGGCGGCGATGTCGACGGGATCGAGGCGCTCGACCGGCGGGCGCGCGGCGAGGATTCGTGGCGGCCCGCCCAGCGGATTGCGGGCGAGGACGACGGCGTTGACGTCGAGCAGGCGGGCGACTTCCTCGCAGATGGCGCCGGCCGTCGCCTCTGCATCGGAGACGCGTGCGAGCGTCTGGGCGAAGCCGGCGACGGCGGCATTCTCGCGCGCGCTGCGCACGCCGAGAGCGGCGCGCGAACGCAGCTGGCCGGCAAGCTTGCTGGCGAAGGTCGCGACCGCGAGCAGCACGAAGACGGTGAAGACGCTTTCCGGATCGCCGATCGTGAAGGTGTAGAGCGGCGGGAGGAAGAAGAAATTATAGGCGAGCGCGCAGATCGCGCCGGTGATGAGCCCGACGCGCAGGCCGTAGAGCGTCGCCGCTGCAATTGTCGGCACGAGATAGATGAGATCGATCCCGCCGCCGCCGATGATCGGCTCGACCAGCTCGGCGAAGCCGGTGGTGAGCGCGATCATCGCCGACACGAGCGCCCAGACGAGCGGCGATCCCCAGCGGCTGGCAGGCGCGCTGCGCCGGGAGGTCTGCGCTCCCTTGGTCTGGGTCGCGGGAATGACGTGGACCGCCAGGCCCTCGCTATGCTTGAGCAGCCGATCGACGACCGATCCGTGGCGCAGCTCGAACCACCAGCTGCGGACCGATTTGCCCATGACGAGCTGGGTCGCGCGCATTCCCTGGATCTGGGCGAGCAGCCCGGCAGTGACATTCTCGGCCGGGACGGTCGCGATCGTGGCGCCGAGCGTGCCGGCGAGGCGGAGCGCATCGGCGAGGCGCGCGCGATCGGCCTTGCTGAAGGTGTCGGCGCGCGGCGTCTCGATGAACACCGCAGTCCAGGGCGCGCGGAGCGCGTCGGCCAATCGCTTGGCGGTGCGCACGATCATGTCCGACCCCGGCAGCTCGCTGACCGCGACGAGCACGCGTTCGCCGGCCGCAAAGGTGCCGGGCAGGGCGTTGGCGTCGAGATGCTCGAGCATCTGGTGATCGACGCTGAGCGCCGCGCGGCGCAACGCCAGCTCGCGCAACGCCGAGAGGTTGGACTTGGAGAAGAAGTGCGTCAGCGCGCGCGTCGCCTCGTCGGGCACATAGACCTTGCCGTCCTTCAGCCGCTCGATCAGCTCGTCGGGCGGAAGGTCGACGATCTCGACCTCGGCCTGATCGATCGCGCTGTCGGGAACGGTCTCGCGGACGCGGACACGGGTGAAGCTGGCGACGACGTCGCCGAGGCTCTCGATATGCTGGACGTTGAGCGTGGTATAGACGTCGATGCCCGCTGCGAGCAGCTCGTCGACATCCTGCCAGCGCTTCGGGTGGCGACATTCGTCCGGATTGCTGTGGGCATATTCGTCGACCAGCACCAGCCGGGGCGCGCGGTCGAGAATGGCGTCCAGGTCCATCTCCATCAGCGTGCCCGTTGCGTGGGCGACGGGCATGCGGGGAATGATCTCGAAGGGGGCTAGCAGCGCCTCCGTCTCGGCGCGGCCATGCGTCTCGACCACGCCGACCACCACGTCGACGCCGGCGCGCAGCCGCTCGGCGCCTTCGCGAAGCATCTCGAACGTCTTGCCCACGCCGGGCGCGGCGCCGAGGAAGATCTTGAGCTTGCCGCGATCCTCGCGCTTCGCCTGGCGCAGTAGCGCATCGGGCGACGGCCGCGAGTCGGTCGGAATCTTTGCGGGCGCGGTCACTGCGCGGCTTTAGCGCAGGCGAAGCGGCGTGTCGATTTGCGGCACCGCCAGATGACGGAAGTTAAACCTTGGGGACAGGAAAGCGGGCGGGCGCTTGACGGCGGTTGCCATCCCCAGCAAAGGCGCGGTCATGCGCTTCTTTTCAGACAATGCGGCGCCCGCTCACCCGGCGGTGCTCGACGCGCTTGCGGCCGCCAACCGGCTCGACACCGCTTATGACGGCGACGCGCTCAGCCGCTCGCTCGATACGGCCTTTTCCGACCTGTTCGAGACGCAGGTGCGTGCGCTCTGGATCGCGACCGGCACGGCGGCCAATTCGCTGGCGCTGGCCGCGCTCTGCCCGCCGCATGGCGGGGTGATCTGCCACCGCGACGCGCATGTGCAGAATGACGAATGCGGCGCGCCCGAATTCTTCACCCATGGCGCGAAGCTGCTGCTCGCCGGCGGCGATGGCGCCAAGCTGACGCCCGAGACGGTGCGCGCGACCGCCGATGCGATCGCCAACGACGTCCACCGCGTCCAGCCGCACGCGCTGACCATCACCAACGCGACCGAATATGGCCGCGTCTATCACCCTGCCGAAGTTGAAGCGCTGGGCGATCTGGCGCGCGCGCGCGGCTGGGGCTTCCACATGGACGGAGCCCGCTTCGCCAACGCCCTGGTCCACACGGGAGCCTCGCCTGCGGAACTCACGTGGCGCGCGGGCATCGACGTGATGAGCTTCGGCTTCGTCAAGAATGGCGGGCTTTCGGCCGAGGCGCTGGTCTTCTTCAAGCCCGAACTTGCCGATCTCGTCGCGATCCGCCGCAAGCGCGCGGGGCATCTCCTGTCCAAGGGCCGCTATATGGCGGCGCAGATCATCGCGATGCTGAAGGACGATATCTGGCTGGACAATGCGCGCGCGGCCAACGCCAGCGCCACGCTGATCGGCGAGGCCGCGGGTGACCGGCTGATCCATCCAGTGGAAGCGAACGAAGTGTTCCTGCGCGTGACGGCGGCCGAAGCTGCATCGCTGCGCGCGCTGGGCTTCGACTTCTACGACTGGGCCGAAGGCGAGGCGCGGCTGGTGACGAGCTGGGATCAGGACGCGGCGGCGGTCGCACCGCTCGCCGACGCGATCGCACGGCTGTGACCGAAGGCACGGCCCCGCTCACCGCGCGCCAGCGCGGGCGGGTCGCGCTGCCTTTCATCATCGTGACGCTGATCTGGGGATCGACCTGGCTGGTGATCCGCGACCAGTTGAGCGTCGTGCCGCCGCTCTGGTCGGTCAGCTATCGTTTCCTGCTTGCCGGCGCCGTGATGCTGGGCGTTGCCGCCGCGCGCGGGACGAGTGTCTGGATGAAGCCCGCCGATTTCGGCTTCGCGGTCGGGCTGGGGCTGACGCAGTTCGTGCTCAATTATAATTTCGTCTATCCGGCCGAGCATTATGTGACCTCGGGGCTGGTTGCGCTCGTCTTCGCGCTGCTCGTCGTCCCCAATGCGCTGCTCAGCTGGATCTTCCTGAAACAGGGCGTGTCGCGCGCTTTCCTGATCGGATCCGGAGTGGCGATGGTCGGCGTCGCCTTGCTGTTCGCACATGAGATGGAAACCGCCGTGGCGGGGCCGCGCGCCGTCATGACCGGAATTGCGCTGACGCTGGCGGCCGTGCTGGCGGCCTCGATCGCGAACGTCATGCAGGCGAGCGAGCGGGCGAGGGCGCTGCCGGTGATGGTGACGATGGGCTGGGCGATGCTGATCGGCGCGGTAATCGACGCGCTGCTCGCCTGGGCAAGCAGCGGACCGCCGGTGTTCGAATGGCGGATCGGCTATGTTGTCGGGCTGTTCTACCTCGGCATTTTCGGGTCGGCGATCGCCTTCGCGCTCTATTTCGACCTGATCAAGGAAATGGGCGCGGCGCGCGCGGCCTATTCGAGCGTGCTGATCCCGGTGATCGCAATGGGCCTCTCGACGCTGTTCGAAGGCTATCGCTGGTCGGTCGAGGCGGCGGTGGGCGGCGCACTGGCGCTGGTCGGGTTGGTGATCGCGCTGAGGGCGCGCAGCCCCGCCTGATAGTCGGGATAGGCCGGCCGCCAGCCGAGCCGGCGCTTGGCCTTGCCGTTGGCGATGCGGCGGCTGCTTTCATAAAAGGCGCGCGTGGCCGGCGGCAGATCGGCAAGCGGCGTGAAGGGCGGCGGCGCGACCCCGATCAGGCGCGCGGCATGGGCGACGACATCGGCCTGCGGAGCGGGGCGATCGTCGGCGAGATTGTAGAGGCCGGGTGGACCACCCTCGATCGCGAGAATCAGCGCCGCGACGATATCGTCGACATGGATGCGGCTGAACATCTGGCCGGGAAGATCGACGCGGTGCGCCTGCCCGTCGCGCAGCCGCGCGATCGGCGAACGGCCGGGGCCGTAGATGCCGGGGAGGCGAAAGACGAAGGCATCGGGGAACAAGGTGCGCCAGGCGCTGTCGGCGTCGTGGCGCGCGGGGCGGCGGCCGGGCGCGGTCGGCGCGGTCTCGTCGATCCACGCGCCCTGCGCGTCGCCATAGACGCCGGTCGACGAGAGGTAGAGCATCTGGCGCCCGGCCGCCGCGAGCGCGGCACCATGGGCGCGGAGCACGGGATCGCCGCCCTGATCGGGCGGGACCGACGACAGGATGTGCGTGGACCAGCCGATCAGCGCATCGACGCGACCGGCGTCATCGAAGCGCGCGCGATCGACGGCGCTCACCGCCCAGCCGCGCCGCGCCGCGCGATCGATGAGGCGCGACGCGGTATAGCCGGGTCCGAAAACGAGGAGGCGACTCATGCCAGCGGACCGGCCGCCGGTCCGATCAGGGATTGCGCTTCAGCACCCGGTCGCAGGCCTTGCTGTTCGAGCCGTGGCCGATGCGGTTGCCGACGAGTGCGCCTGCGCCTGCCGCCAGCACCGTCTCACCCAGGCCACCACCCGCAAGCAACGAGACGCCGGCGCCGCCGGCACCGCCGATGATCGTGCCCTTTTTCGTACCCTTCTTGCGCTGGAGCAGGCACCAGCGGACATCGTTGCGATCTTTGGGCGCTGCACGGGCGACGCGCGCGCTTTCCTTGGCGCTGAGCGACGCCGCAGCGGCCGGCGGCGCGACGAGCGCGACGATCAGCGCGCAGGGCAGCAGCTTCGCGAGCTTGGGCATGGAACGACCTCCTTAAAAAAGACACAGGGTGATCCCGACAATAGCCATCGCCCCGGCGGCCGACAATCAACCGGGAGGCTTATGGCGCGGGCTTTTGGCTTTGTTTTTCCTTCGCCTCGACCTCGGCCAGATGATCGGCCTTCCACTGCATCGCCATATGGACGCGCGTGTGGCCCGAGGGATGATCGAAGAAGATGACCTCCTCGATCGGGCCGGGTTCGATCTTGCGATATTCGCTGAGCTTCATCGCGATGTTGGCGAAACCGTCGGGCTCGCGCGCCACGTCGAGGCCGAAGGCGTCGGCCTGGCTTTCGTCGATGCGGGTCAGGCTGTTGATCGCGGGCGTGGCGATGATGCCGAAGAAGGAGACGATGATCAGGAAGAGCGGCGTCACCGCCGGGTCGGTCACGTCATGGACGCCCCATCCGCCGCCCCAGCGCGCGAGCAGGCGCGGGGTGAGCCGATAAAGGAGCAGGAAGGCGGCGAGGAAGATGATCGAGAAACCGGCCAGACCCCACCAGATATGGTTGAGGACATAATGGCCCATCTCATGCCCCATCACAGACTTGATCTCGGCCGGGGTCGAGCGGTTGAGCAGATTGTCGTTGAGCGAGATGCGGATCGTGGGGCCAAGCCCCGAAACATTGGCCGAGATGCGCTTCGACTGGCGCGAGGCATCGACGACATAGATATTGTCGGCCGGGATGTTGTGGGTGTGCGCCATGGCCAGAATCTCGTCGCGCAGCGGCCCCGGCTTCATCGGCGTGTAGCTGTTGAAGAGCGGCATGATGAAAAGCGGCGCGATGACGGCGCCGATCGCCGCGAAGCCCGTCATCGCCAGCGTTCCCGCCAGCCACCAGCCGCGCGGCAGGCGACGGATGACCGCGAAGATCAGCATCAGCAGCAAGGCGGTCATGACGATCGAGACGATGAGCGCGATGCCCTGTTCGCCGAGCCAGGCACCGAAGCTCTGGTTCATCAGCCCATAGTGCTTCTCGCGGAAGAAGCCGGTGTAGATCGTCCAGGGCAGCTGGATGATCGTGGTCGCGACGACGAAGGGCACGGCATAAAGCGCGGGGGCAAGCCAGCGCTTGCGCCCGGTGCGCGCCGCCCAGGCGCTGAAGCGCGCCGACCATCCGCTGCGCAGCAGGATCCAGCAACTGGCGGCGGTGACGAGCGCGTTCCACAGGATCAGCCAGTAGCCGCCCTCGAAATAGGCATCGGATTTGGCACGCGCCGGCCCCGCCAGCGTGTCGAGATAGGCGCGCGTCGCGGCTTCGACATCGAAGCCTTGCGTGGCGGCGGCGACCAGAGTGATGAAGCTCATGTCATTCCCCCCGGAATTGATTGCGCGCAACGCAGCACTGCGCGCGCGAAAAGGCAATCGCCTTCGTGCGTTGACCCGCTTTCGCCCGTGCGGGCTTGGTCGGCGCGGCGGAAAGGGCTAGGGCTGCTGCCCATGTCCACCACCTATACGATCGACACGTCGACGAGCCGCGCCAACCCGACGCCCGCGCCGATGAAGCGGCTGACGGTTCCCGCGATCCGCCAGCGCAAGGGCGGCGAGCCGCTGGTGATGCTGACGGCCTATACGGTCCGCATGGCGCAGCTGCTCGATCCGCATTGCGACATGCTGCTGGTCGGCGACAGCCTGGGGCAGGTGATCTACGGCCTGCCCTCGACCGTGCCCGTCAGCCTCGAGATGATGTGCGCGCACGGCGCGGCGGTCGTCAGGGGCAGCTATCATTCGGTCGTCGTCGTCGACATGCCCTTCGGCAGCTACGAAGCGTCGAAGGAGCAGGCCTTCCTGAGCGCCGCGCGCATCCTGAAGGAAACCGGCGCCGCGGCGGTCAAGCTCGAAGGCGGCGAGGCGATGGCGGAGACGATCGCCTTCCTTTCGGCGCGCGGCATCCCGGTGGTCGCGCATGTCGGCCTCACCCCGCAGGCGGTGAACGCGCTGGGCGGCTATGGCGCGCGCGGGCGCAGCGAGGCCGAGGAAAAGAAGATCGTGGCCGATGCGCGCGCGGTCGACGCGGCGGGGGCCTTCGCCATCGTCATCGAAGGCGTGCTGGAGCCGATCGCGATCGCGATCACGCGCGAGGTATCCTGTCCGACCATCGGCATCGGGGCTTCGGCGCAGTGCGACGGGCAGGTGCTGGTCGCCGAGGACATGCTCGGGCTGTTCGAGCGGACGGCGCGCTTCGTGAAACGTTATGCCGCGATGGCCGATCTGGTGAGCGAGGCCGCAGGCGCCTATGCCGCCGACGTGCGCGACCGCAGCTTCCCCACGCCCGACCAGACCTATCAGCCGAAGGGCTAGGCGGTTTCCCTGCTTTCCCTTGGCGGCGGGCATCGCTAAGGTCCGCCGCGCTTTGCCCCATGGAGACGGATTTTGGCTTTAACGCCGACTGACAACGAAGCCTTTCTGCGCGAAGTCGATGAGGAGCTCCGCCGCGATCAGATCTCAGGTTTCTGGAAGACTTACGGGCGCTGGGTCGCGATCGCGATCGGCCTCGGCCTCGCCATTTTCGGCGGCTATCTCTGGTACCAGAATCACCAGCTGAAAGAGGCGGGGATCGAGGGCGAGAAGATGGCGGCCGCGCTCGACTCGCTCGGCGCGAACAAGCTCGACGTCGCCAAGCCCGAGCTCGACGCGCTCGCCAAGTCGACGCGCCCCGGCTATTCGGCCACCGCGCGGCTGGCGCTGGCCGACATCGCGGTGCAGAAGGGCGACGCCAAAGGTGCGGCGGCGCAGTATAAGGCGATCGCCGACGATGCTTCGGTCGCCAAGCCCTTCCGCGACATCGCGCTGATCCGCCAGACCGCCGTCGAGTTCGACACGATCGCGCCCGCCGATGTCACCAGCCGGCTGAGCGGCTATGCCGTCCCCGGCAATCCCTGGTTCGGCAGCGCGGGCGAGATGGTCGCCATCGCTTATATGAAGCAGGGCAAGACCGCCGAGGCCGGCCGCCTGTTCGCGCTGATCGCCAATGATGTCGGCGTGCCGCGCAGCCTTCGTTCACGCGCCGTGCAGATGGCGTCCCTATTGGGTGTCGACCCGTCCGCCGTCAATGGAAGCCCCTCGAAATGAAGCGTGTTTTCGCCAATATCCTGATGCTTTCGGCCGTCGCGACGCTGGGCGGCTGCGGCGTTCTGAAGAAGAGCGAGCCCAAGACGGCGGTGCTCGGCCATCGTATCCCCATCCTCGTTTCCGAAGCGAGCGTGCAGGTCGATCCGACGCTGGCAGAAGTGCCGGTGGCGGTGCCGCCGGCAGTCGAGAATGCCGAATGGACCCAGCCGGGGGGATCGGCGACCAAATCGATGGGCAATCTTGCGCTGGCGCGCGATCCCAAGGAAGCGTGGAGCGCCAGGATCGATCCGGGCAACGGGCGTTCGCGGCTGGCCGCCGCACCGGTCGTCGCGAACGGGCGCGTATATATCGTCGACACGCGCGCCAAGCTGCGCGCCTTCGACGCCAAGACGGGCAAGCTCATCTGGCAGGCTGATGTCGGCGACGCCAAGGATGTCGGCGGTGGCAAGGGCTTCCTGTCCGGCGAGATGAAGGGAACGAGCGGGATCGTCTTCGGCGGCGGCGTCAGCGTCGACGGCGATCGGCTTTATGCGACCAACGGGCTGGGTGACGTGGTGGCCTTCGATGCCGAGGGCAAGCAGCTTTGGAAGAAGCGCCCGGGCAGCCCGCTGCGCGGCGCGCCCACCGTCGCCAACGGCGTGGTCTTCGCCATGTCGCAGGACAACCAGCTTTATGCGCTGCGCGAAAGCGACGGCAATGTCGAATGGACGGCGAGCGGCACTGTCGAGACCGCCGGCATCTTCGGCGTCGCCGCGCCCGCTGTCGGGCAGGGAACGGTTGTCGCCGGCTTCTCGTCGGGCGAACTCAACGCCTATCGCTACGAGAATGGCCGCAACCTGTGGCAGGATGCGCTGTCCAAGACGAGCATCTCGACGCAGGTCGGTATCATCAACGATGTCGATGCCGATCCCGTGATCGATCAGGGGCGCGTCTATGCGATCGGCGAAGGCGGCCGCATGGTCTCGCTCGAACTGGTGACGGGGCAGCGGCTGTGGGAAATCAATCTCGGCGGCATTTCGACGCCCTGGGTCGCGGGCGAATGGGTCTATGTCGTCGCCGATGACGGCCGCCTGCTGTGCATCGCACGCACGACGGGCAAGGTGCGCTGGGTGAGCCAGCTCCAGCGCTGGAAGAAGGAAAAGCGTAAGAAGGGGCAGATCGCCTGGGCCGGGCCGGTGATGGCGGGCGACCAGCTCATCCTCGTCAGCACCGAGGGGCAGATCGCCTATGTCGCGCCCGAAACGGGCGAGGTTCGCAAGATCGTCAAACACAAGACGCCGATCTTCCTGCGGCCGGTGGTGGCGGGCGGCACGCTCTTTACGATCGACATCAAGGGCAAGCTGACCGCCTGGCGCTAAGCCCCGACAGGGCGGTCGCGCGGGGACGCCTGCGCCCAATCTTCGACAAGCGGTGCAGAACAGGGTAGGGGCGCGGGAATCATGTCCCGCAAGCTCCCAATCGTGGCGATCGTCGGTCGCCCCAATGTCGGCAAGTCGACACTGTTCAACCGTCTCGTCGGCAAGAAGCTGGCGCTGGTCGACGATCGCCCCGGCGTGACACGCGATCGCCGCGAGGGCGACGCGACTCTGCTCGGCTGCGATTTCCGCATCGTCGACACCGCCGGCTTTGAGGAAGACGATCCGCAGAGCCTGCCGGGCCGGATGCGCGCGCAGACCGAGGCGGCGGTGACGGGTGCCGACGTAGCGCTGCTGATGATCGACGCGCGCGCCGGGGTCTTGCCGCTCGATGCCGAGATCGCGCGCTGGCTGCGCTCGGGCGACACGCCGGTGGTGCTTGTCGCCAACAAGGCCGAGGGACGCGCGGGCGAGCAGGGCGTGCTCGAATCGCTCGCGCTGGGCTTCGGCGATCCGGTGCAGCTCTCCGCCGAGCATGGCGAGGGGCTGGCCGATCTGTTCGAGGGGCTTCAGCCCTTCATCGACCTGCCCGAGGACGAAATCGAGGAAGACGGCGTGGACGAGGATGGGGAGGCCGCGGACGGCCCGCTCAAGCTCGCCATCGTCGGTCGCCCCAATGCGGGCAAGTCGACGCTGGTCAACCGTCTGCTCGGCGAGGACCGGATGATCACCGGACCCGAGGCCGGGATCACGCGCGATTCGATCGCGGTCGACTGGGAATGGCAGGGCCGCCCCGTCCGGCTGATCGATACCGCCGGGATGCGCAAGCGCGCCAATGTGCAGGACAAGCTGGAGAAGCTGTCCGTCGCCGATGCGCTCCACGCGGTCGACTTCGCCGAGGTCGTCGTGCTGCTGCTCGACGCGACGCGCGGGCTGGAGGCGCAGGATCTGCGCATCGCCGATCTCGTGCTGCAGGAAGGACGCGCGCTGATCATCGCGCTCAACAAGTGGGACGTGGCGGAAAACCCCAGCGCGCTGTTCAACGGCGTGCGCGCCGCGCTCGACGAGGGTCTGGCGCAGGTGAAGGGGCTGCCGGTGCTCACCGTCTCGGCGGCGACGGGCAAGGGGCTCGATCAGCTGCTCGCCACTGCCTTCGAGGTGCGCGATGCCTGGTCGATGCGCGTCACGACCGGCCAGATCAACCGCTGGCTGGAGCGCGCGATCGAGAAGAACCCACCGCCTGCGCCCGGCGGCAAGCGGATCAAGCTGCGCTATGTGACGCAGGCCAAGACGCGCCCGCCGAGCTTCATTCTGTTTGGCACGCGCGTCGACCAGCTTCCCGAAAGCTATCGCCGCTATCTGCTCAACGGCATCCGGCGCGATCTGGGCTTTGGCGCGGTGCCGGTGCGGCTGACGGTGCGCGCACCCAAAAACCCCTTCGACCGGTGATCGACGCGCGCGGGATGCGCTGTCCGTGGCCGGCGCTGCGCGTGGCGCGCGCGATGCGCGGCGCGGACCAGGCGCTGATCGTGGTGGACGATCCCGCCGCCCCGCGCGAGATCGGCGCGCTGGCCGCAGAGCAGGGATGGAGCGTGGCCGAGGAGGCGACTGCGATCGGCACGGGACTGCGCGTTCGCCGGCCCGCCTGAGGCGCGCGAGGCATCAACCCGTCATTTACTATCCGTCCCTATGATGTTCGCGAAGGCCTCCAGAGCCGGACCGTCGGGATAAAGGGATACGGGCGCAGTGTCCGACATGCAGTCAGAATTGGTTGACTGGACGATGTTCCAGGAAGCGCGCGCCGAGCTGGGCGCCGATTTCGTGCGTATCCTCGGCTATTTTCGCGAGGATGGCGCAAAATCGGTGATGCAGATCGAAACGGCGATGCGTGGCGCGATCGCGGCGGCGCTGGTGCTGCCGGCGCATACGCTGAAGGGCGAATCGCGCCAGTTCGGCGCGGAGCCGCTGGCGGCGCTTGCCGAAGAGATCGAAGTCGTCGCGCGACGCTGCGTGGAAATGCATCAGGCGCCCGACGAGCTGATCGAGAAAGTGGTGCGCCTGCGCCCCCTGTTCGAGGAGACGCTGGCGCTGTTCGACCGCGAGACCAATCCGCTGGTTGAGCGCCGCCCGGCCTTCGGCCGCAAGGCGCAGAGCTTCGGGCGGGGTTAGGTTTTCCAGAATGCGCTGAAAGCGCATTGCGCGGCGCCGGCCCGCTCCCCCACCCGGCCTCTCATCTAGCATATACTGAGTGGGAGGCCGGGTGGGGG
>NZ_JBYTEN010000036.1:0-10968 GCF_058790595.1 Sphingomonas sp. EU05-FHT14C10
CCTGCGCCGCTCGCGTCCGAAAAGGGCGTGCTCTGGTAAGGTTTGGGCCGGGTGGGGGAGCGGGCTGGCGCCGTGTTCAGGCAGCTACTGCAGCGAATAATGAAGCGAGACGTGCGACAGCCAGCCAGGCATCGCCGCCCCCATCTGCACCGATTCGGTGACCTTGCCTGACGAGGTAAAGGGAATGGCGGCGGCCCACAGGCCGAGCCCGATCAACGCCAGATAGGTGACGACGATCCCGACGACGCGGAGCTTCAGCGGCCCTTCCATGCCGATCGCGTGCAGCACGCGCGCGAGGATATAGACGACGCCGACCGCCCAGAGCAGCATGCTGGTGCCCTCGGCCAGCTCGATCAGGCCGACGAGGATCAGGATGATCGGCGTATATTCGATGAAATTGGCGTGCGCGCGCATCCGCGCGGTCATGATCGCGTCGCCGCCGTCGCCCACGCTGATGCCTGCTCCGCGCCGCCGCAGCGAGCAGCGAATGCCGAGCCAGGCATTGAGTATCGCCGCCGCGCCGGCGATCGTCATGGTGATCGGCAGGATCATACTAACCTCCCCTAAGGCCTTGCCTTGCTGTGCCACGGGCACTCGATGCTTGCAACGATCGCGGGAATCGCTATAGGCGCTTCCTCGCTCGCGCACAGTCCGGCCGCCAAAGGTCCGCGGCCAGACAAGGTCGTTGCCCTAATAGCGGCCCATTCCTGTTGCGCTTTTGAACAGTTTTGAATGGAACAGGTGCCGTCATGGCAGTGCCGAAGAGAAAAACCTCGCCGTCCAAGCGGAACATGCGTCGCAGCCACGACGCGCTGACCGCCGCGGCTTTCCAGGAATGCCCCAACTGTGGTGAGCTGAAGCGCCCGCACAATCTGTGCACGGCGTGCGGCCACTATAACGGTCGCGAAGTCACCTCGGTCGAAGCCTAAGGCTTCCCGGCAAGTCTGGAGGATCGGCGCGTGGGCGATTCGCCACGGATCGCAATCGACGCGATGGGTGGCGACGACGGGCTTGCCGTCATGCTCGACGGCGTGGCCCTTGCCCGCCGGCGCGACGAATCGCTGCGCTTCCGCCTCGTCGGCGACGAGGCGAAGATTCGTGCGGCTCTCGCCGATCATCCCAATCTCGCTGCCGCATCGGTCGTCGTCCATGCCGACGAGGTGATCGCCGGCACCGACAAGCCGAGCGCCGCGATCCGCCGCGCCAAGACGAGCTCGATGGGGCTCGCCATCGCCGCCGTGAAGGCCGGCGAAGCCGATGCCGCCGTCTCGTCGGGCAATACCGGCGCGCTGATGGCGATGGCCAAGCTGTCGCTGCGCACCATAGCGGGGATCGATCGTCCCGCCCTCGCCGCCTTGCTGCCGACGCTCGGCGACAATGATCTCGTCATGCTCGATCTCGGCGCCAATACCGAGTGCGACGCGCGCAACCTCGTCGAGTTCGCGATCATGGGAGCGGCCTATGCGCGCACGGTGATCGGCCTGCCCGAGCCGCGCGTCCGCCTGCTCAATATCGGCTCGGAAGAGCTGAAGGGAACGGGCGACGTTCAGGCCGCCGCCGCCACGCTGCGCGCGGGCGCGCACCTGCCGCTGCGCTTCGACGGCTATATCGAGGCCGATCGCATCGGCCAGGGCGATACCGACGTCGTCGTCTCCGACGGGTTCAGCGGCAATATCGCGCTCAAGTCGATCGAGGGCACCGCCCGGCTGATCACCGATCTGCTGCGCCGTGCCTTCACCAGCTCGCTGCGCTCGAAGGCGGGCTTCCTGCTCTCGCGCCCCGCCTTCCACATGATGCGCACGCATCTCGATCCCAACAATCATAATGGCGCGGTCTTCCTCGGTCTCAACGGCATCGTCGTGAAGAGCCATGGCGGCGCCAATGCAAACGGCGTCGCGCACGCCATCGGCGTCGCGGCCAAGCTGGTGCGCGACGACATCACCCGCCGCATCGCCGACGATCTCGGCCGGCTGGGACCAGAATCAGGCAAGCCGGAGGTAGCCGCGCAATGACGATCCGCTCGGTCATCCTCGGCACGGGTTCGGCGCTGCCAAAGCGCCGCGTGTCCAATCAGGAACTTGCCGAGCAGGTCGACACCTCCGACGAATGGATCGTCGAGCGCACCGGCATCCGCTTCCGCTATATCGCGGGCGACGACGAGACGACTTCGACGCTGGCGACCGACGCGTCGCGCAAGGCGATCGCCGCCGCCGGCCTCCAGCCGACCGACATCGATCTGATCATCCTCGCCACGGCGACGCCCGATCAGACATTCCCCGCCAGCGCGACGCGCGTGCAGGCGGCGCTCGGCATCGACGATTGCGTCGCCTTCGACGTGCAGGCGGTCTGCTCGGGCTTCCTCTATGCGCTGAGCGTCGCCGACAGCATGATCCGCGCGGGCTCGGCGCGGCGCGCGCTGGTCATCGGCGCAGAGACCTTCAGCCGCATCCTCGACTGGGAAGACCGCGCCACCTGCGTACTGTTCGGCGACGGCGCGGGCGCCGTCGTCCTGGCTGGCGAGGAAGGCGGCGACCGCGGCGTGCTCGCCACGAAGCTCCACGCCGACGGCCGGCACAACGAGATGCTCTATGTCGACGGCGGTCCCTCGACCACCGGCACCGTGGGCAAGGTCCGCATGCGCGGGCGCGAAGTCTTTCGCCACGCCGTCGTCAATCTCGCCGGCGTGATGAACGAGACGCTGGCGGCGGCCGGAGTCTCCGCTTCCGACGTCGACTGGCTGGTTCCGCATCAGGCCAATTACCGCATCCTCGACGCCACCGCGCGCAAGCTCAACCTGCCGGCCGAGAAAGTCGTCGTGACGGTCGATCAGCATGCCAACACCTCGGCAGCATCGGTTCCGCTCGCGCTCGACACGGCGGTCAATGACGGGCGCATCAAGCGCGGCGACCTGCTCGTCCTCGAGGCGATGGGCGGAGGCTTCACCTGGGGCGCTGCCGTCATCCGCTACTAAAGCGCTACTTTTCGCTGCGGGCGGAATAGTATAGAAGCTAACCAGAGCATTAGCCCGTGGGGGATTGGATGACGACGTCCGGCACTTTGACTCGCGCTGACCTTGCCGAAGCGCTGCACCGCGAAATCGGATTGTCGCGTGCCGAGTCCGCGGGGCTCGTCGAACAGATATTGGAGCGCATGTGCGCCGCGCTCGCCAAGGGCGAGAATGTGAAGATCTCGGGCTTCGGCAGCTTCGTGCTGCGCGACAAGGGTGAACGCATCGGCCGCAACCCAAAGACCGGCGTCGAAGTGCCGATCGCGCCGCGCCGCGTGCTCACCTTCCGCGCCAGCCAGATGATGCGCGATCGCATCGTGGACGCCGGCTGACCGGGCGATGGCTGACGACAAGGCCGAAGGCGCGTTCCGGACGATCGGCGAGCTGTCCGAGGAACTCGGGCTGCCGCAGCATATATTGCGCTATTGGGAAACGCGCTTTCCCCAGCTTCGCCCGCTCCAGCGCGCGGGAAAACGCCGCTATTACCGGCCTGCCGACGTCGCGCTCGCCAAGCGGATCGATCAGCTCCTCAACCGCGAGGGCTATACGATCAAGGGCGTGCAGAAGCTGCTTTCCGGCCGCAGCAACGGCACCCCGGCCCCCGTCGCCGAGGCGCCCCGCCCGGTAGCAGAGATCGAGAGCATCCCGACGCGCGTGATCGCCGAGCTCAAGCGCATCCGCGCGCAACTGGCGATGGCGCTGGTCGAGGACCGGGCCTGACGCCTGCTCCTCATCCCCGCGCGTGCGGGAATGACGGGACGTCGATCAGCGATCGGGGCCCAGTTCGGGGTCCAGATCGCGCGGGCGGGTAAAGCGGGCAAGCGTCGCGCCGCCGTTCCTGAGGTCGTCCCAGCGTTCGATATCCAGCTGCATCTCGGCAAGGCTCGCGGTCGGGAACTTCTCTTCCACATCGTCGCGCAGGCGATCGTCGGGGCTGTCGGGCACCAGCAGCAGCACCAGATCCTCCAGCCCCGGATTATGCCCGACGAGCAGCAGCCGATCGACCGAATCGGGGGTCTCGCGCACCAGATCGAGCAACGTCGCGGCCGAAGCGAGATAGATGCGCCTGTCCCATGCCGGGACAAGCGTCCGCCCGAACCCGTCCCATACCCCCTCCAGCGTCTGCACCACGCGCACCGCCGGCGAAGCGATCACCTTGTCGAAATCGAGGCGCTCGACGCGCATGTGCCGCCCCATCGTCCGCGCCGCGCGGGTCCCCTTGGCGTTGAGGGGCCGATCGAAATCGCGGGGCACCATATCGTCCCAGCTCGACTTGGCATGGCGCAGCAAGGTCAGCGTCTTCATCGGATTCCCGGCATTGGCTCCTGCCCAAGGCTTTGCCCCAAGTCGATGACGGATGAAAGACGCGCGCGCGTCCGCTGCACCGCTTCCTCAAGCGTCACCCGCGCGATCGGCGTGCCAGCCGGAAAGGCGGTCAGCAGGCGCGATGGGACGGCGGCGGAAAGCAGCACGAACATGCCGCGATCATCGGCGCGGCGGATCAGCCGCCCGAAGGCCTGCGCCAGCCGCGCGCGGATCATCCGGTCCTCATAGGCCGATCCGCCACCCGCCAGCTTGCGCGCGGCATGGAGCACGCTCGGCTTGGGCCAGGGCACGCCTTCCATCACCACGAGACGCAGCGAATCGCCCGGCACGTCGACGCCGTCGCGCAAGGCATCGGTGCCGAGCAGCGACGCGCGATGATCGTCGCGGAAGATGTCGACCAGCGTCCCCGTGTCGATCGGATCGACATGCTGCGCGAACAGCGGCAGCCCGTCGCGCGCCAGCCGGTCCGCGATGCGGGCATGGACGGCACGTAGCCGCCGGATCGCGGTGAACAGCCCCAGCGTCCCCCCGCCTGCCGCACCGATCAGCGCAGCATAGGCGCCGGCGAGCTGCGCGACGTCGCCGCGCTTCACGTCGGTGACGACGAGGACCTCGGCCTGCGTCGCATAGTCGAACGGGCTCGGCGCCTCGAAATGGATCGGCGCGCGCGGCATGTGCGCTGCCCCCGTGCGTGCCTCGGCCGCCGCCCAGTCCCCCCCGCTCAGCGTCGCCGATGTGATCATCACGCCGTGTGTGGGCTTCAGCACCAGGTCAGCGAGCGGGCGCGTGGGGTCGAGCCAGTGGCGGCGCAGCCCGATGTCGAACTCGCGCCCCTCGATGCGGTCGACCGCAAGCCAGTCGACGAAGTCGGGATCGGCCGGGCCGCCGATCCGCGCGAGCAGCGCCAGCCAGCCGCCCACCGTCTCGGCGCGCCAGCCAAGCGAAGCGATCGCGCCTTCCACGCGCGCGCGCGCCTGCGCATCAAGCCAGTCGGGCGCATCCTGCATCACCGCCTCGAGCCGCTTGCCAAGCGTGACGAGCGGGCGGAGGATCGCCTCCAGCGCCTCGGCGGCCGGCCCCGCTGCCTCGACGAGCGCGCCATCGAGCCCCGCCAGTTCGGTCTCCAGCCCATAGCCGGCATCCTCGCCTTCGCCGCGCGCATAGACGGTGCCGCGCACCGCGGCGAGCAGCGCCTCGATCCGGCCGAGCGGCGCGCCTTCGGCGATACGCCCCAGCCAGCCGTCGCCGGGCAGCGCCTGCGCCGCCGCCACCGCCGCCGCGATCGCGCGACCGCCCTCCTCGTCATAGGAGGCGACATCGGAAAGCCGCGCCGCCAGCCCGCGCCGCCGCCCCCGCGACGTGCCTTCGGGCCCCGTTATCCAGCGCCGCAGCTCGATCGCTTCCTGCCCGGTCAGCGCGACCGAGAACATCGAATCGGCGGCGTCGAACAGATGATGGCCTTCGTCGAACACCAGCCGCGTCGGGCGGTTCGCTTCCTCGCGCCCGCGCGCGGCATTGACCATCACCAGCGCATGATTGGCGACGACGATATCGGCGTCGGCGCTCGCGCGCGCGGCATGTTCGATGAAGCATTTCCGGTAGTGCGGGCAGCCGGCATAGACGCATTCGCCGCGCCGGTCGGTCAGCGCGGCCGATCCGTTGCGGCGGAACAGCGTCGGCAGCCAGCCGGGCAGGTCGCCGCCGATCATGTCGCCGTCGCGCGTGAAGGCCGCCCAGCGCGCGACAAGCTGCGTAAGGATCGCCGCGCGCCCCGCGAACCCGCCCTGCAACGCATCCTCCAGATTGAGCAGGCAGAGATAATTTTCGCGCCCCTTGCGGATCACCATCCGCTTCCGCCGCGCGCGCGGATCGGGGAAGAGCCGCTCGCCCTCGCGGTCGAGCTGGCGCTGCAGCGCCTTGGTGTAGGTCGAGACCCAGACCGCGCCGTCCGCCGCCTCGGCCCAGAGCGATGCCGGCGCGAGATAGCCCAGCGTCTTGCCGATCCCCGTTCCCGCCTCGGCCAGCAGCAGGGTCGGCGCGTCGCGCGACGGGCGCGGACGGAAGATCGCGGCGGCGGCCTCGGCATAGGCGCGCTGGCCGGGGCGCGCCTCGGCGCCGTGGCCGGTCAGCGCGTCGAGCCGTTCGATCACCGCCTCGGGCGCGATCTCGATCGTACGCGGCGCACCGCGCGGCGGCTTCTCCTCCCATTCGGGCAGCTTCGAGAACAGCCAGCGCTCGGCGCGTTCGGGGCGGCGGATATGCTCGGCCGCCGCCATCGCCCAGGGCCAGCGCAGCCGGCCAAGCGCCTGCGCCGCCGTCCACGCGCCTTCGCGCTCGTGCCAGTCCTCCGCCGCCATCTGCGCCAGCAGCATTTCCGCCGCGCGGATCAGCAGCGCGGGCACCGCCGCATCGTCGGCTGGCGGCGCGAGGCCCAGCGCGCGCGCCAGCCCCTTGGGCGTCGGCACCGCGAAGCGCGCCGGCCGCACGAAAGCGAACAGCTCGAGCAGATCGAGCCCCGACAATTCGGCATAGCCCAGCCGCTGGCCGACGAGCGGCGCGTTGAGCAGGATCACGGGCGTTTCCGAGGCGATCGCGATCGCCTCGCCACGCCCCACGGCGCGCGTTTCGCCGTCCGGGCGCGCGACCCAGATTCCGGCATGGCTTGCGTGGAGCGCCGGATAAGGCAAAGAGGCGGCCATTCCCCCGTTATGCCGATCAGGAACGAAAGGGCAACGAAGTTGAGTGACCTGCGCACCGCCGCGATGCAATCAAAGGCATGGCCTTTCGAGGAGGCGCGCAAGCTGCTCAAACGCTATCCGGACGGCGCGCCGGCCAAGGGGCATATATTGTTCGAGACGGGCTATGGCCCCTCGGGCCTGCCGCATATCGGCACCTTCAACGAAGTGCTGCGCACGACGATGGTCCGCAACGCCTATCATGCGCTGTCGGACGTGCCGACGCGCCTGCTGGCGTTCAGCGACGATATGGACGGGCTGCGCAAGGTGCCCGACAATGTGCCCAACAAGGCGATGCTCGCCGAAAATCTCGGCAAGCCGCTGACCGAGATTCCGGATCCCTTCGGCAAATATGAGAGCTTCGCGCATCACAATAATGCGATGCTGCGCCAGTTCCTCGATCGCTTCGGCTTCGATTACGAGTTCGCGTCGTCGACAGAATATTATCGCTCGGGCCGTTTCGACAATGCGCTGAAGCTCGTGCTCGCGCGTTACGACCAGATCATGGACGTGATGCTGCCGACCTTGCGCGCCGAACGCCGCGCCACTTACTCGCCGGTGCTGCCCGTCAGCCCCAAAAGCGGAATCGTGCTGCAGGTGCCCGTGGAGATCGTCGACGCCGAGGCGGGGCTGATCCGCTTCGAGGATGAAGGCGAGATGATCACCCAGTCGGCGCTGTCGGGTCTCGCCAAGCTGCAATGGAAGGTCGACTGGGCGATGCGCTGGGTCGCGCTCGACGTCGATTATGAGATGGCGGGCAAGGATCTGATCGATTCGGTCACTCAGTCGGGCAAGATCGCGCGCGTGCTTGGCGGCCGGCCGCCCGAGGGCTTTAATTACGAGATGTTCCTCGACGAAAAGGGCGAGAAGATCTCCAAGTCCAAGGGCAATGGCCTCAGTCTCGAACAATGGCTGACCTACGGCCCCGAAGAGAGCCTGGCCTTCTTCGCCTATCGCGAGCCCAAGAAGGCGAAGCAGCTCCACATGGGCGTCATCCCGCGCGCCGTCGACGAATATTGGCAGTTCCGCGCCAACTGGCCGAACCAGCCGATCGAACAGCAGCTGGGCAACCCCGTGCATCACATCCACGACGGCAAGGTGCCTTCGGAGCCGATGCCGGTCACCTTCGGGCTTCTCCTCAACCTCGTCGGCGTGATGGGGGCGGACGCCACCGCCGATCAGGTCTGGGGCTATCTCGGCAATTATGTCGCCGATGCCAGCGCGGACAAATATCCCGCGCTCGACAAGCTGATCGGCCTCGCGCTTGCCTATAACCGCGATTTCGTCGCACCCACGCTCAAGCGCCGCAAGCCCGAGGGCGTCGAGGTTGCAGCGCTCGAACGCCTCGATCGCGAGCTGGCCGCGCTTCCCGAAGGCGCGAGCGCAGAAGAACTGCAGAACATCGTCTATGCCATCGGCAACGAAGGCGGGTTCGATCAGCTGCGCGACTGGTTCAAGGCGCTTTACGAAACTTTGCTGGGCTCGTCGCAGGGTCCGCGCATGGGCAGCTTCATTGCGCTTTACGGCATCGCCAACACCCGCCGCCTGATCGCGGAGGCGCTGGGTGCGGCCTAGCCATTTCGTCGCCGCTTCGCTGATCGCCTGCATGAGCGCCGCCCCGGCGTTGGCGCTTACGCCGCGCGAGACGCTGATCGCCGCCGCCTTCGACGCACGCGACAAGGCCAGCGCGATGGACCTGATCCAGCGTGCTTATAATGGCGCTACGGCCCAATTGGCGCGCGATCCGCGCGATCGCGACGCGCAGATCATCCAGGTGATGGCGGCGGGCTATGCGGCCAAGCTCGATCGCAGCCGCCGGGGCGCGCTCGCCGCCCGCGCGAAGATCGAGAAGCTGGCCGAAGCCTATCCGCGCGACGCCGAGGCGCAGATCGTGCTCGCCGGCTGGCATCTCGACGCCATCGCCGAACTGGGCGGCCTCGTCGCGCGCGCGGCGGTGGGCGCCAGCCGCGACACCGGCCTCGAAGCGCTCGACCGCGCCGTCGCGCTCGATTCGCGCCGCGCCGCACCGCCGGCGATCGCCGCGCTGATGCGCATCCGGCTCAATCCCAGGGATGTCGCGCGATCGCGCCAGCTCGCGGAGATCGCGATGAAGGCCGAAACGCCGACGCTGCTCGATATCGTGCTGCAGAAGCGTGTCGCGCTGATCCTCCAGCCGCTCCGCGCTGGCGACGGTCGCAAGGCGCAGGCGCTTGCCGAAACGCTGCTGCCTTTCGGCCGCCTGCAAGGTTGAGCGGCGCACGCGCGATCGGCTAGGTTCTGCCTGTTTGATATGCTGCGGCGCCGACCCTCTCCCCCACCCGGCCTCCGATCCAGGATATACTGAGTGGGAGGCCGGGTGGGGGAGAGGGCCGGCGCCGCCAAACAGGACATGCCCATGGACAAGCGCAGCGAGCGGGCCCGGCTTTTCAGGGTCCTTCACGTCCCGGGCGACCCGGTGATCCTGTTCAATGTCTGGGACGCGGGCAGCGCGCTCGCGGTTGCCGAGGCGGGCGCGAAGGCTCTCGCGACCGGAAGCTGGTCGGTCGCCGCCGCGCACGGCCATTTCGATGCCGAGGGACTGCCTATCGATCTCGCCATCGCCAACGCCGCGCAAATCGCCGCCTCGACGCTGCTGCCCGTCACGCTCGACTTCGAAGGCGGCTATGCCGTCGACCCGGTCGCGCTCGCCGCCAATTTCGCGCGCGCGATGGCGACCGGCGTCATCGGCTGCAATTTCGAGGATCAGATCGTCGGCGGTGAGGGGCTTCACCCGATCAAGCTGCAGGCGAAGCGGATCGCCGCGATGCGCGACGCCGATGCCGAGGCCTTCATCAACGCGCGCACCGATATTTTCCTGAAGGCCCCGCCCGAACAGCATGACGCCGCCAAGCTCGATGCCGCGATCGAGCGCGCCCGCGCCTATGCCGATGCAGGGGCAAGCGGCTTCTTCGCGCCCGGCCTCAAGGACGAAAGGCTGATCGCGCGGCTGTGCGAAGCAACCCCGCTCCCCGTCAACATCATGGCCTTCGCAGGCGTTCCCGGCGCCCGCCGCCTCGGCGAACTGGGCGTCGCGCGCGTCAGCCACGGCCCCGGCCCCTATCGCCTCGCGATGAAGGCCCTGCACGACGCTGCGGTAGAAGCGATGAAGGCCTAAATCACCCCCACCGTCATTGCGAGCGCAGCGAAGCAATCCAGGGATGTCGACATCGCACTGGATTGCTTCGCTGCGCTCGCAATGACGAGGAGCTAGGCTCGGAAAATTCGCTCACCCCCGCGCCGGGGCGAAGGTCAGCGCCAGGCCGTTGATGCAGTGCCGCTTGCCCGTAGGCTTGGGGCCGTCATCGAATATATGGCCCAGATGGCCGCCGCAGCGGATGCAGTGCGCCTCGGTGCGGTCCATGCCCAGCGTCGTGTCGCGCCGCGTGCCCACCGCGCCGGGGATCGCCGCCCAGAAGCTCGGCCAGCCCGTGCCGCTGTCGAACTTGGTCTTCGACGGGTAAACGGGCAGCGCACAACCCGCGCACAGGAAATTGCCCGCGCGGTGCTCGTTCAACAGCGGGCTGGTGAAGGGCCGCTCGGTCCCCTCCTCGCGCAAGATGTGAAAGACGGCTGGGCTCAGCCGTGCGCGCCACTGCGCCGGCGTCAGGTCGAAGCGCTTGTCGGTCGCTTTCGACGCCGCGTCGGAACTGTCGGACATGCAGCCGGCGACCGCCGCCGCCGCGATGCCGCCAAGAAGAGTGCGCCTGTCGATCATGCCGGTCCTTTCGCCACCCCCTCACGCTGATACGTGGCGCGGCGGCGAAAGGTTTCAAGCGGGTGGAGCTTCATGTGGTCACGGCACCGGCCCGCTCCCCCACCCGGCCTCCCACAGAATATCCTGGATGGGAGGCCGGGTGGGGG
>NZ_JBYTEN010000037.1:0-10925 GCF_058790595.1 Sphingomonas sp. EU05-FHT14C10
CTTCCGCTTCATCTGTCCGTCCCTTTGTCGGGTCGGACTCTAGCTCCAACTGGAGGAAAAAGCGGGGGTCACGTCACACGCTGTTAAACAGCGCGACAACGCGACGGTTAAGCGGCGCTTATCGAAAGCTATGATCCAGGGATCAATGTGATGATCCCGACCGATGTGGCCAGAAATGTCAGCACGAGATTCAGTATGCCGAGGATCAGGGTAAAACGACGCGCATCATGCATCACGGGCATGATGAGAAACGGCAGCGCGGCAGATGCGCCGAGCAGGCCATAGTGCAGCGCGATCAGCTTGTCCGCGATGAGAATCTCGCGGCCATTGGTGAAATATTCCGCCAGCGGACCGACAAGAAGCGAGGTGATCCAAGGCAGGGGCAATATCGTCAGCAACGGCAGCCGGCGGCGCGCGGGTGACCCTTCGCGCGGCAGGAATGGGGTCGTGCCGAGGATCATCAGCGCCACAAAGGCTATCAACATGGGGATGGGCGGCAGACCGATGGACTGGGAGGCAGCGACGATGACGACAAGCGCCAGGATCGCCGGAATCCATTTCGTCCATATACGCGGCGGTCTGGCGCGAGGCGTGACATCATCCGGCTTGCGGGGCAGCGCGGGGCCATGGCGTTCACGCGAGCTTAGATCGGGAAATGGATCAAGCGCAATGGGATGCGGCGTTTCGGACGAGAGCGGAAATAGGGCTCTGACCGAATCAATTCTTGGGCCAATTAAAACAGGGTTCGCAAACATTATCCCGTAATAATTTGACCAATCCATATCCATAGTATACAAATGGAATGCTAACGTCGCTTGCGACGGATTTTGAGGCATTTGTGCCGATTTTTCCTTTCTCGCGCTATCAGCCTTGATCACATCATTCGTGATCGAGCCCTATATTCTCGTGAGAGGAAATTTTATGCCCATCGGCACCGTCAAATTTTTCAACACAGATAAAGGCTACGGCTTCATTTCGCCCGACGATGGCGGGAATGATAGCTTCGTGCATATCAGCGCCATCGAGCGGTCGGGCATGCAGACGCTCAACAAGGACCAGAAGGTCAGCTATGATGTTGAAACCGATCAGCGCGGCAAGCTGTCGGCTGTAAATCTCCAGTCGGTCTGAGCCGTTGGCTAAAGAGGATCTTTCGGTCCTCGGCGGCGAGATCGAAGAGATATTGCGCGACGGGCGCTTTCGCGTCCGTCTCGAAAACGACCTGCTGATTATCGCCTATACTGCCGGAAAGATGAGGCGCTATCGCATCCGCGCGATCGTCGGCGACCGCGTTCAGGTGGAGATGACTCCCTATGATCTGGGGAAGGGGAGGATCATTTACCGCGAACGTACGCCGTCCATGGGGGGCGCGCCGCCGCGTCGCCGCCGCTGAAAGCGGCGGTGGCTGGCGGCCGCTGCCGCCCTGGCAGATCATCCCCTTCGGGCACCGTTCCCTTTTAAGCGCAGGCCCCGATAATGTCCGTGACCAGCAACTTCTATCTTGCCCGGGCCGCTGAGAGCGCGCGGGAGGCGGAACAGGCTACGCTGGAGAATGTGCGCGAACGGTGTCTGCGCTCCGAAGCGGCCTGGCGATCGATGGCGGAGCGGCTCTTGTCGAGCGAGGTGGGGCGTTCGAGGCAGGCTGCTGAAAAGGCTGCGCGGCTCGACTAAGGCAGGTTTGGATCGCGCCTGCCTTATATCGCAAACATGCGACCATCCCCAAAATAGGTCAGGTTCATCGTCAGCGACGAAAGTCGGTCGCCATCGCCATCATCAATGGCGTCGGCGATGAGGTTCCACATGTTGGCGGAATGAACGCAGCGATCATGCATCTTGGGTTCGGATGTCGTCAGCGCTATCGTGGCTGCCTCTGCCGACCAACGGCGGTAGAAGCTGGCGGGCATGTTTCCCATGGCCGGCAAGCCGCTATTCCATCAAGACGATGGGAGCGACGCCGATCTCGAACGCCAGCCTGTGATATTCGCGCGCGAGCCGTTCATGCGCATGCCGTGATTGCAGGCATTTCGCGTCGAAAGCCTTCAAGGCTTCTTCCTTCGCGCGACGTATATGAAAAACGGACATGACTAAGCTCCCTCCAACAGGCGGCAGCTCATCGATTTGCTGTCAACTGTCGCCCCGCCAGGGATCTTCGGGCGACATGCGGGTAGCATAGCACGGCGGCGCCGGGATCGACAGCGGAATGCTGATGATGCGCGGATTTTAAATTTCCGGCGAGCTCCCGCTTCGTGCCTCGATTTGCGGCTGAGTGCGTCTTTTCGCCGGCGGAGAGACACACGGAAATCGGGGCATTCCTTCGCTGGTCAGAATTTCCAGCGCGAGACGGTCTGCGAGGCTGCGATAGAAGCCCGCGATCGATGGCAGGGCAAGCGACATGGGCAACGAGGCCCCACAAACAAGCGAGATATCATGCGCGTAGGCGGGGGAACTGGACTCTTCGGGCCGACGCAGGCGTATAGATATCCGTCGAATTGCGACCAGCCGTGCCGTGCTCTGGCTGGGCGATCCGGTCATATTCTCGACGCGGTCGAGCTTGTCCGATGTCCTTTTGAGCCGCGCGAAGCGCGATGCGTCGTGATCGGCCTCGGCGAGCAGGACAGCGGCTTCTTCCAGCAGGACGCACAGGAACCTGTCTAGCTCGCGGATATGGTTGGCCACCAGGCGATTCTGAACGCGGCGCGCCCAGGGGCAGGAAACGTCATTCCTGATAGGGTGCTGCGATACGAACTCGCATCCGGAGACGAGCGTCGCATAGGCGCGCGCTAGCACGCGTAAGGCAATTTTCGCGGAAGAAGAAAGGGATCGGTGGTGGTCGATCCGCCGCGGAGGCGGCGCACCACCCTGTCGTCCGCGATCATTTTGGCTATACGCCGTGCATTGCCTCTGTGCTCGTCGCTGATCCTGCGCGTCGACGCGCTGGTCGCATGCATGAGCGCCATCTGATGAGCCGCATAATAGTGATTGAGATCCATCATTTTGTTTTCCCACTACAAGCGGGAGCACAATGGTCTCTCAGCCGCCGGCGCTTGAGGTCATTTGCCGACGATGCGTAATCATAGCACGGCAGGCCCAAATAGCCTAATGCGCTGCGGGATCGCTCGGCGCGCCGCCACCTCCCGCATCGCTGGTTTCAGCGCTATGTTCGGCTTTCCGCCGCATTGGCCGCAGCAGCAATGCCGCCCGTCGTAACAGCCACATGGCGAGGATGCCTGAGGCGACGAAAATCGCCTGGAGCATAAGCAGATCGGCTTTCACGGGCGGGCTCCTCGTTGCGCGGGAGCCCTACTGTCTCTCTGTCAGATCATGCGGAAACAGGTGATCCGATGGTCGAGGGTAGCAGGTGGCGTGAAGGTGGCGATAGCTCTATCTCGCTGGGCTCAATTCGTTCGCCAGCGGCGGCGTTATCGTGTATCAGAATGACATCGTCGCTTTTTGCCCGCAAGCTTGCGACGCCTGAGAGAAGAGATTTCCTCCCGCTTGCCCGCAGGAAACCTCTTTATGTCTCTCGCCGCCCGGCGACCCCTAAATCATTCGGTTCTGGCGCCAATTCGCAGGGAAAGGCGCGGTGCGCCGGTGTCCGGCGCGAATGGTCCGAGGCTTCAGCCTTACGGCATGTCCGGGCCGCCGGCCGCGTTGAATTCATATGCGCCGCCTATCCCCTCACAAAGGTAAATCAGATGAGCCGTGCCATTAATTTCTCGCTGACCGAGGCCGAGCTTCGGCAGCGATGCAAGCTTCACGAGGTCGGCATCAGCGCGATCGAAGGCCTGCCCAAGGGCGGAACACGCCTGGTCTGCCTGACAAGCAGGGGCGCCGAGATCATGCGCCGCCGCTATCCAAAGGAGATCATCGATCGTCCTCAGACGCGGCATCCCCATTTTGTTTCGGCGCTGCAGAAATAGGCCCGCGCATGTCCTCACATGCACTCGATCCCAGGAGCCTGGAATTTCTGCGCCGCCGCGAGCGGGAGGAGCGGACCAAGGCCCGGGCGGCGCTGAATTTCAGCGATCGCATAATCCATCTGGCGCTGGCGCGCGCATTCGCTCGTCAGATCGATCGCTAGATCCAGCTGCAACGCCAATCCTATGATCGGAAGGAGATTATCGTGGCCAAGGGTCAACGCAGGGGAAACAAGGAAGTCCGGAAACCCAAAAAGCCGGCGCCTCCGAAACTGAGCGCCGCCAACCCATCGCAAAAGACAGACCCGCCCAGGATCGTGAAAGACTGATCATCACGTCCCGGCTGCGGCTTCGAAAGGAATTGTCATGTTGCCTTCATCTGAAATGTGTCGGGTCCAGGAAGCCTATCAGCGCGATCGGGCGGCGTGCACCGAGTTCGAGAATGTCCGCGTCATCGCCGAAAAGGCGGCCAATGCATGGCGGCAGGAGGGCATCCTTGCCGAGGATCGGGAAGCGCGCAGGATCAAGGTGCGCGCGAATGCCAAGGTCATCGCGCTGCGGCGGCAGCAGACGAAAGAGGCCGATCGGTTGCTCAGCGAAAATCCCGATCGCGGTTTTGCCGATCTCTAGGCGCATGCGCCGCCGCCTTTTTGTGCGCGACCTTATCGAAGGAGCAGAGCGATGGACTGGGATGAAGTAACCTCGCACCATATCGTGCGAAGCTGGCACGAATGGGAGATTGACGGCCGCGAGCGCCGGATCGTGCTTGTCGTCGAAACCCAGCTGGAACTCCAGCCCGAGAAGATCGATTATGATGATGATCTGGTTGAGGAGCTGCGGGCTGCCGCGATCGCGCGCTTGCGGGCGAGCGCCAGCGCGATCGACCGCATCCGCATTGTGCCGGTGCGCTATCGACGGAATGCGGATGGTTAGGTTCGATACTTCGCCAGCTTACTTATCAATACGTCATCCGAGATGCGTCGCCGCGTCGCAAACACTTTTCCTCTCGGTCAAACGCGATTATGCGCCCCGCAAAATTCTAGGCTGCCTGCGTGCGGCTGACCGCGAAGTGCACGGCGGTGGGCCCGATTAACCAAGGTACGCGTTCAAATGGCATGCGCCTCCAGATCGACGTGACCCTTGACTGCTTCATGCCTGAAATTGTCGACGTGCTGCTCACGATTGAAATCGCGCAATTATTCGACCAGGTCCTGATTGAAGATAAACTGATCGTTGACGCTGCGGGACCACTGCGCCCGATCCCAGGCGAGGAAAGTCTGGGGCAATGCACGTGGATGAGGGCCAATGGGGATTTCAGGTTCGCTACCGGGCTGTGGTAGCCGTTGATCGGCTGTTGCCTGTCCTGGCTAGCGTCCCGTCCATACCACTGGGCGAACTCCCAGCGCTGGTCGTGCCCTATTTGTGGCCAAGCCGATACTGTGAGGCCGATCGGTTCGAGCAGTTTGTCTAACGCGAGTTTCGCGACCTGATGGTGGCGACACGGTGTTTTGACGTCCTCACGTCGGGATTAGCATAGCAACCGGTCCAGCTTTCCGGGACCACCTCACAGAAGCAGGGCGTTGGGGCCGCCTTTCAAATTTGCTTGGCCGAGTTTCTCTAGCTGATAACTACCCTCCAAGCGCACTCGCCGCCTCGACCAATATGAGGGGCATGCTGGAGTGTTGGCGTTGCATCATTGATGATCATGACCGGGTGTTCGGCGTCCCTGGGGCACGCGTGTATCTAACAACCGCAGCACTACACCCGTCGATCCGGCCGCATCGCGCCATCGCTAAGCCGCAGGCTCTCTTATCGGGAAGCGGAAATCAGCCGAAACGGGTGCGGGAAGACGACGTCGCGAGTGCTCCCCCGTCTCTTTCGCTGGCCGCTCGGTGAGCACGGCTGGGTCCGGCAGGCCTTCACTTAGCATTGTCGCCCAGGCCCTGGCGATCTCGCGCCGACGGGGCATGTAAGCCGCACGATTATAGGCGCCTTCGACCTTCTCTCTGGGGACGTGGGCCAGCATAAGATCAATGATTTGCCGATCACCTTTCTTTCCGCGCCGCTCTGCCCATTCGTTCATGATGGTCGAGAATGCCGCTCGGAAACCATGCGGTACATGGTGGCCGTGATATCCGGCACGGTTGAGCAGGTAGCCGATTGCGTTTTCGCTCATGGGCCGATGGGCATGTCGGTTGCCCGGGAACAGCAGTTCGCCATCGCCTGTCAACGGCCACAGCGCGCGCAAGACGGCGACGCTCTCGCTCGCAAGAGGGACGAGGTGATCACCATCAATCTCCTGCTTGCGATCGAGATCGCCCTTCATGCGCGCTGATGGGATCCGCCACATGGGCTTTGCCCCATCGAGATCTTCGAATTCGCTCCACCGTGCACCACGCAGCTCGTTGGGGCGAACAGCGGTCAGCGCGAGCAGACGGAGTGCAAGTCGCGTAACTGGCCGAGCATAATCCTCCTCAGCATCATGGATCATCTTCCTCAGACGAGAGAGATCGGTGATCGCCGGCTGACGCCCCTTCCGGAGGGGCTTGAGCGCTGCGCCCAGCTTCTCAGCTGGATCGGTCTGGGCAATTCCTTTCGCAATGGCGTAAACAAACACGGCCGAAACGCGCTGCCGAATGCGCTTTGCCGTTTCGATCGAGCCGCGGTCCTCGATCGCCGTGAGCACGTCGTAGATGATCGGAGGCGTCAGGTCTGCAATCGGAATTTCTCCGATCGCGGGAAAGATGTCACGCTCGAGGCTGCGGAGCACATCGGATGCGTGGATCGCCGCCCATTGTGGCTTCACCACTGCGTGCCATTCCCGAGCGACACGTTCGAATGTGTTCCGGCCGGCTTCGAGGTTCGCTGCCACTTTGAGCTTCTTCACGACCATCGGGTCACGGCCTTCGGCGAGCAGACCCCTGGCGCTGTCGCGCTTGGCGCGGGCATCGACGAGACTGACCATTGGATAGTTTCCGAAAGCCATCGTCTTCTGCTTGTCGCCATAGGCGTAGCTCCACTTCCAGAGCTTCGACCCGTTCGGTTTCACCAGCAGGTAAAGCCGGTGGCTATCGGTCAGCTTATATTCCTTATCGCGCGGCTTGGCGGCGCGGATCTTTGCATCGTTCAACATCGTTGTCTCCGGGACCACGTTTTTCCAATGCCGGGACCACGAATCGGGACCACGCCAATATCGGAGGCGTGCGCACGACTGCGGACAAGCCGACCCACTAAGCGTCAGATTTTAAGGAAAAATATCAATCCGGGTGGACTTTTGCGCACCCCTGTGGAGGGGCCGCTGGCGGAGAGGGTGGGATTCGAACCCACGGTACCCTCGCGGGCACGCCGCATTTCGAGTGCGGTGCTTTCGACCTCTCAGCCACCTCTCCGCGAGGATCATAAACGCGGCAGGGCGCCGCGCCGGGTCGATCGAAGGCGCGCTGTTAGCGAAAGCTGTGGACGGTTACAAGCTACTGCTTGCACGTGGGGCATCTCTCCCTAGATTGATTGCATGAAATATTCGGGAATCCCCACTTCTCCGGCGGCCGCCGCGCTCCAGGCTCCCCCGATCGCTCATGCACGCTTCGCGATCGGCGACGTGGTGCGCCACCGGATCTTCGATTTCCGTGGTGTCGTCTTCGATATCGATCCGGTTTTCGCGAACAGCGACGAATGGTACGATTCGATTCCTGAGGATGTCCGCCCGGCCAAGGATCAGCCTTTCTACCATCTGCTCGCCGAGAATGGCGACAGCAGCTATGTCGCCTATGTCAGCCAGCAGAATCTGGTGCGCGAGGATGATGGCGAGCCTGTCTATCACCCCGCCATCGCAGGGTTGTTCGACGATTATCGCGACGGCCGTTACAGCCTGCGCCGCGAGCATCGTCACTGATCCGGCCTGAAGCCGCAGGCGCTGATTGAGTTCGCCCGCCCGCATGGCTAGGGCGGGCGCGCGACCATATTTGGAGTGCGTGCGATGGCCGACAGCGCGACGATCAGGGCCCGGATTGCCGGGCACAAGCCAGGACGAATCGAAAAACTGTTCGAAAGCGAGGCGGATCGGCTGTCGCGTCTGACGCTGAGCGAAGGACCGATCTTCTTCGACTGGTCGAAGACGCATCTCGACGCCGCTCTGATCGCCGACTTTGCCGAGCTTGCTGCGACCTGCGGGCTGGCGGCGAAGCGCGACCTGCTGTTCGCCGGCGGGATCGTCAACCCGAGCGAGGACCGCGCCGCCGAGCATCCCGCCGAGCGCGGCGAAGGCGCGCCCGAGAGCGTGGCGCGTGCGCGTCATTTCCACGCGCGGATGCGCTCGCTGATCGACGCGATCGAGGCCGAGGCGTTCGGCCCGATCCGCCACATCCTTCATGTCGGTATCGGCGGATCGGCGCTTGGCCCCGATCTGCTCGTCGACGCGCTGGGGCGCGATGCCGGGCGCTACGATGTCGCGGTCGTCTCCAACGTCGACGGTGCCGCGCTGGAGGAAGTGTTCAAGCGCTTCGATCCTTCGGCGACCCTGCTAGCCGTCGCGTCCAAGACCTTCACCACCACCGAGACGATGCTCAACGCAACGAGCGCGCTGCAGTGGATGGCCGAGGGCGGAGCCGAAGACCCCTATGGCCGCGTCGTTGCGCTCACCGCAGCGCCCGACAAGGCGGTCGAGTGGGGCGTTGACGAGACGCGCGTGCTGCCCTTTGCCGAGAGCGTCGGCGGCCGTTACTCGCTCTGGTCGTCGATCGGCTTCCCGGCTGCGCTGGCGCTCGGCTGGGATGCGTTCGAAAGCCTGCTCGAGGGCGCGGCGGCGATGGACCGCCATTTCCGGCTGGCCGAGCCCGCGCGCAACGCGCCGATGATCGCCGCCTTCGTCGACCAATATTATGCGCAGGTGCGCGGTTGCGAGACGCGCGCGGTCTTCGCCTATGACGAGCGGCTGAGGTTGCTGCCGTCCTATCTCCAGCAGCTCGAGATGGAATCGAACGGCAAGTCGGCGACGATCGACAACAAGCGCCTCGATCGTCCGAGTGCGCCGATCACCTGGGGCGGCGTGGGGACCGATGCGCAGCACGCGGTGTTCCAGCTTCTGCATCAGGGCACGCATCTCGTTCCCGTCGAGTTCGTCGCCGCGATCGAGGCCGAGCACGGGCTGGACGACGATCATCACCGCACTTTGCTCAACAATTGCTTCGGGCAGGGCGCGGCGCTGATGACCGGACGGCCGAGCGACGACATGGCGCGCAACTATGATGGCGATCGCCCGTCCTCCACGATCCTGCTCGATCGCATAGATCCCGCGACGCTCGGCGCCCTCATCGCCTTTTACGAGCACCGCACCTTCGTGAACGCCGTGCTGCTCGACATCAATCCGTTCGACCAGTTCGGCGTAGAGCTGGGCAAGGAGATCGCGAAGTCGATCGGCAGCGAGGATCCGGCGCGCTTCGATCCCTCGACAAGAGGGCTGATCGAAAAGGCATTTGGCTGAGATAGGCTCGATCAGTCTGATCGAGACAAGTGGCTTTGCGGAAGCGAGCGCGACACCCTAGATCGCGGCGAAACCGGTTTGGAGATGGCGATGGCCGCCTATGATTATGATCTGTTCGTCATCGGTGCGGGTTCGGGCGGCGTGCGCGCCGCGCGCGTCTCCGCTGCGCATGGCGCGAAGGTGGCGATCGCCGAGGACCATAAGGTCGGCGGCACCTGCGTGATCCGCGGCTGCGTGCCCAAGAAGCTGCTCGTCTATGGCGCGCATTTCGCCGAGGATCTGATGGACGCGCGCCATTTCGGCTGGAAGGTGGAGCATTGCACCTTCGACTGGCCGACGCTGCGCGACAATGTACTGGCCGAGGTCGACCGGATCAGCGGCGCCTACACCACGACGCTCGACAATCATGCGGTCGAGATTTTCCGCGAGCGTGCGACGGTCGCCGGCCCCCATGAGGTGAAGTTGGCGAGCGGACGCATCGTTACCGCCAGATATATCCTGATCGCGACGGGCGCATGGCCGACCCTCCCCGACGTGCCCGGTGCCGAACATGGCATCACGTCCAACGAGGTCTTCCATCTCGAGACGATGCCGAAGCGCGTCCTGATCGCGGGCGGCGGCTATATCGCAAACGAGTTCGCGGGGATCTTTCACGAATTTTCCTGCCACGTGACGGTGATGAACCGCAGCGACGGCATATTGCGCGGCTATGACGAGCAGATCCGGGACCGGTTGCTCCAGATCTCGATGACCAAGGGCATCGATTTCCGCTTCAACGCCGAGTTCGAGGCCATCGAGAAGCAGGCGGACGGCTCGCTGCGCGTCACGATGACCAATCACGCGCCGATCGAAGTCGATCGGCTGCTGTTCGCGATCGGACGGACGCCCAAGACGATGGGGCTGGGCCTTGAAAACGCAGGCGTGGAGCTGGGCGAGCGCGGCGCGATCAAGGTCGATGCGGACAACCGGTCGAGCTGCGAGTCGATCTTCGCGGTTGGCGACGTGACCGATCGCATCCAGCTTACCCCCGTCGCGATCCGCGAGGGGCAGGCCTTTGCCGACACGCAGTTCGGCGGCAAGCCGACGCGCGTCGATTATAGCTGCATCCCCTCCGCCGTGTTCAGCCACCCGCCGATCGCGGGTGTCGGGATGACCGAGAGCCAGGCGAAAATCAAATATGGATCGGTGAAGGTCTATACGTCGGACTTCCGCCCGATGAAGAATGTGCTTGCCGGCCGCAACGAGCGTGCGCTCTACAAGATGATCTGCCAGCCCGAGACCGACCGTATCCTCGGCATCCATATGATCGGGCCGGATGCGCCGGAGATCCTTCAGGTCGCGGCGATCGCGATCAAGGCGGGGCTGAGCAAGGCGACGTTCGACCAGACGGTGGCGCTCCACCCGACCATGGCCGAGGAACTGGTGCTGATGCGCTAGTTTTCGATCCGGCGTACCGGATCGAGCGCGGTGCCGGCCCGCTCCCCCACCCGGCCTCCCACAGAGTGTATCCTGGATGGGAGGCCGGGTGGGGG
>NZ_JBYTEN010000038.1:0-10114 GCF_058790595.1 Sphingomonas sp. EU05-FHT14C10
GTCGCCTTATCTGGACAGTCTGCGCCGCCCGCAACATTGCAGTAAGGTCGGCGATGGACGCCCACGGTAGGCAGTTATCAGGCTGGCCGTAGCGCTGACCCAAGAGCTGGCGGAGGCCAGCCTGATAACTGCCGGGCCATAGGGCGCATCGGTGTGAGGTCAGCTTCCGGGTGGGGGGTCCGGGGGGGAGGGTTTCGTGCCGGTGTCGATCATTACCGTTTGCGAGCGCCGCGACGCCAGGGGGCTCGACGCGCATGTGCCGCTGATCCTGCGGGGAGACGCTCTCTATGATCCCGATCTCGACCGCTTCTTTGTCGACCTGCCGCTAGCGGGGATCCGCTCGCGCCATTCGCTGCGCGCCTACGCCTATGACGTTGCGGTGTGGCTTCGCTTCCTCGATGCCTGCGGCACGACGATATGGGACGCGGCCCGCGACGATGTGACCGCCTATCACCGCGCGCGGCGGCGCGGCGACGCCGCCCAGCGGATCAGCGCGGCAAGCTGGAACCGGGCAGTCGCCAGCCTCGATCGCCTCTACCGCTGGGGTAAGAGCCAAGGGCTGATTGCCGAAGCGCCGTTCAGTCGGCGCGCTATATGGCGACCGGCGCATGGGGGGCGTCGGGGCATGATCGCCGCGCGCAACGACGCCTATGAACGCACTGCCAAGCGATCGGATGTGCGGTTCGTCACGATGGACGACTACCGCATTTTCCGCGACGTCGGTCTGCGCGGCCTCGCCCTTGACGGTACGGAACGCCCCGGCGCTCGCGATCGCAACGGGCTGCGCAACGCGCTGTTCGCCGATCTTCTCGTCACAACCGGCCTGCGTCTCGAAGAGGCGTCGGGCCTGCTCGCCGATGAGCTTGCGGCCATCGATCACGACCACGATCAGGCTCAGCAGCTTTGGCTGCGCCTGCCGCCGCCGCTCACCAAGGGCGACCGCGGACGCAGCGTCCTGGTCCCGCGCCGGCTCCTTCGTCAGATCACCGCCTATGTCGCCGTCGAGCGCGCCGCGGGCGTGACCAAGTTCGCCGCGCGCGACGGTGCGGCCAGGTTCGAGCGACCGATCCACGTCACCCGCGCCGGTCTCGACCGCATGCGCGATGTCTGCACCCCGGAGGAACGATGCCGCCTGATCCTGTGCGACGAGGATGGAACGCCCCGCGAGCCGGTGGCGCTATGGCTGACCGAGGTCGGGCAGCCTGTCCGCCCCAACTCGTGGGAGGTGATCTTCACCCGGGCCTGCAAGCGGTGCGAGGAGAACGGCTTCCCGCTGTCGATCAGCCCGCACCAGCTTCGCCACACCTTCGCAGTCCATATGCTCGCTCTGCTGATCCAGCAGCGACTGCGCGAGGCCGCACTGCCGGTGGGGCCGGTGGAGACCTATCGGCTGATCCTGGGCGACCCGCTGCAACAGGTGCAACGCCTGCTCGGCCACGCGAGCCTCGCCACCACCTATGTCTATCTCGACCATATCGCGACCCGCGCCGATACGGTGGATGCGGCCGTCGAGGAGCTGCTGGCGCTGTTGCCGGGACCGCAGGGCGCATGAGCGAGCGTCCCCGCAAGGGCCGGCCTGTCGCCTTCGCGCCCATCACGCCGGAGCGACCGCAGCCCGATCCGGTGTTCGGCCTCAAGTTCACCATCGAGGCGCGGCATGGCGGGACGGTCCTGGTCGATATGACCGCGCTCGATCCTCGCCCGCTCGCCATCGCCTTTGCCGGTGCGCTGCGTCGGTCGGCCGCGCTCGGGGGACCGATCGGTGCGGCCAGCGTCATCAAGCAGTATGTCCAGGTCTATCGTCACTTCTTCGCCTGGCTTGCCGACGAAGGACTGAAGGTGGTTGGCGTCAGCGACCTGCGCGCGGTCCATATCGATGGTTTCGCATCCGCGCTCGAACGGCGTGGGATGGGCGCGATCCACCGTCACATGACGGTCAGCAAGATCATCAACACACTGCGCGCGATCGAAGCAGACCGGCCCGATCGGATCGCACCCGAGCTGCATGAGCGGCTGCGCTACACGCTGGCCACTTCGGCGGGCCGCTCGACCCCGCGCGATGCCTACAGCCCCTTCGTCGCCCGCGCGCTGCGCGACGCGGCGCGAGCCGATGTCGAAGCGATGTTCCGCCGTCTCGGCGCCGACGATCGGACCGACGAGGGTGATCCGGCCATCACCGCCGCCCGCGCCGATGTCGAAGCGATCATCGCGCGGCAGGGCTTTATCGTCGCAGACCAGCCCGAGCTGAAGAGCCTTTATTTCATGCGCATGCGCCGCAACCTGCCAACCGCGACGCTCATCGACGACCTGCATGGCCGGCATCATCTGCTCGCGCGCGACCTGCCGGCGCTGCTCGTGCTGCTCACGCTTGAGACGGGCCTTGAGCCCGAGTGCCTGAAGACGCTGACCGTGGACTGTCTCGCCAATGCCCATGCCGGCACGGTGGAGCTGCGCTATCTGAAGCGCCGGGCTCGCGGCGCCGAGCACAAGAGCATGCGCATCCGCGACGGCGGTGGCGGCACGCCGGGCGGGCTGATCCGCCGCCTGATCGACGCCACGGCGGCTGCCCGCGAGCACCTGCCCGGCGATTGCCTGTGGGCCTATCACAACGTCGGCGGCCTTCGCGCCGGCATAGTCGACCTCAAGTATCCGCTCCCCGCCTGGGCTCGCCGCTGTGGCATTGTCGACGATAACGGCAAGCCGCTGCATCTGCTGCTTTCCCGGCTGCGCAAGACCCACAAGGCGCTGTGGTACACCAAGACCGAGGGGCACATGGCCCGCTTCGCGGTCGGTCACACGCGCGAGGTCGCGGCGCGCCATTATGCCGACCTGCCGTCGCTCCGGCCCCTGCACGAGGCGGCCGTCGCCGATGCCTTTCGCGAGGCGGTCGCCGCCGCGATGCCGACCGTCCTCGCGCCCACGGCCGAGCAGGCGCTGCGCGAAGCGCCCGAGCAGGCGGCGCCGTTGATGTCGGCCGATACGGTGGGGCCGTTGCTCGACGGCGAACAGGATGTCTGGCTCGCCGCCTGCTCGGGCTTCCATAGCAGCCCCTTCTCCGAGACCGGCTCACCCTGCGCGCAGCCCTTCTGGGGCTGCCTCGATTGCCCCAACGCCGTCATCACCGCGCGCAAGCTTCCCGCGATCCTCGCCTTCCTCGCGTTCGTCGAAGAGCAGCGACCGAGCCTCCCGGCGAGCGACTGGGCGGCCAAGTTCGGCCGCGTCCATTCCCGCATCACGACCCAGGTCCTGCCGGTCTTCTCCGATGCCGTTATCGCCGATGCGCGCTGGCAGATGGAGAGCGAGCGGCTCTATCTGCCGCCGGAAGCACGCGCATGATCACGCCCGCCCATGCCCGCGCACCCGCGTTCGACGATCGGCCCGTGCTGGCCACTGCGCCGCTCAAGGCGGGCCACGCCCGCGAAGAGCTGTCGCGGGTCGGCGACTCAAGCTGGGATCTCGGTCCCGCCGTGTTCCGCGAGAACGCGCGGCGCTGCCATGTCACCGTGCATTTCGACGTGCTCGAACATGCCGATGTGCAGGCGGCGATGCGTGCCTATCTCTACGCCCGCCTCAACGTCGATCTTCCCGGCTACCGCCCGAAGCTGCCGCCGGCGAGCATCCGCCAGGCATTCAACCGCGCACGCCGGTTCTTCGCCTTCGCGCGCCTGACGCTTGGAGGGCTCGACCTTGGCCGCATCGATCAGGCGCTGGCCGATGCCTATGCCAGGCATCTTCGCCACGATTCTGCCCGGCGACCCGTCATAGTCGGCCACCTCCTCGAAGTGGTCTCCGATCTCTATCACTATCGTGACCGCCTCGCTGGCGGAGGCCTCGCGTTTGAGCCCTGGGCCGGACAGGCACCCGCCCGCGTCGCAGGCTATCGGCACGTCGTTGAGAACCGTACCCCGCGGTTTCCGGAAGATGTCATCGCCGCACTGCTCGCCTGGTCATTGCGCTACGTCACCGTCTTCGCGCACGATATTCTATCGGCTCGGGCCGCGCTGGATCGGCTCGAGGCGCGCCGCGCCCGGCTGCTTGCCGCCGAGCGCGGACTGCCTGGCGCAGAGCGCCGCCTGCGGCAGCGCGCGCGCCTCGAGCGCCATATCGCGCGTCGAGCCCGGCAAGGCCGCGGCGTGCCGATCTGGACGACCGCGCATAACGGCGTCACGCGCACCGATCCCCGCACCGGAGAAGCGACGCCGCCGATCAACGTCCATCTTCTCCATCTTCATGCCGGTGTCGATGCTGAGGCGGAACCGGCCATGCATTTCGGACTCGCCAAGGGCGTCTCCGCCCTGATCGAAGCCGCTGCCGCCGACCTGGGCGTCGAAGTGGGCGGCATGGACACGCCGATCTCGATTGATCCCGATAGCGGTCGGCCATGGCGCGCACGCTTCGATGCGAAGACGCTCGCACAAGAGGAACGGATGCTTCAGGCGGCCGCCTATATAGTGTGCGCTTACCTCACCGGCATGCGCGACTGCGAGGTGCAGGCGATGCGGCGGGGGTGCCTCTCGATCGCGCGCAGCGAGGATGGCCTGGTCGAGCGGCATCGCATTCGATCGACCATCTACAAGCGTCGGTCGACCATGGGCGAGGCGGCGAGCTGGGTGACGATCGAGCCGGTCGCAGACGCGATAGCGGTGCTTGAACGCCTGTCGGCAAGACCGACGCGCGCCAGCGGCAGCGATACGCTCTGGCCGGTGCTACGCCCCGGCGCCGCCACCAAGACGCATCTGTCGAGCGAGGTGGTCCGCCAACTCAACGCCTTCCGCGACCACCTCAACGCTGCCTTCGGCAGCCCTGATGTGCCGGTCATCCCGTCCGGACCCGGTGGCAAGCCGTGGCGCATAACGACGCGGCAGTTCCGCCGCACCATCGCATGGCACATCGCCAACCGTCCGTTCGGCACCATCGCCGGCATGATCCAGTATAAGCACGCCTCGGTCGCCGCTTTCGAGGGCTATGCCGGAACCAGCGCATCGGGGTTTCGCGCCGAGGTCGAGGCGCAGCGCCGGCTCGGTCAGCAGGGCGACCTGCTGGACTATTTCGACCGGCGGCAGGGCGGTGCCTCACTCGCGGGGCCGGCGGGACCACGCATCGCGCGGACGCTCGACGATGCGGCCGTGCAGCTCGGGCCCTTGCCCGCCATGATCGCCGACCGCTCCCGGCTACGTGTCATGCTCGCCAGCGTCGCGCGAACCCTCCATGTCGGCCTCCTCGCGGATTGCTTCTTCGATCCCGCCACCGCGCTCTGCCTCAAGCGCGTGACCACCCCCGATCCCAAGCAGCCGCTCACGGCGCTGTGCGAGCCGACCCGCTGTCCCAACGCCTGCATCACCGCCCGTCACAGGCCAGCTTGGGAACGCGCGGCCGATGATGCCAGGGCATTGCTGCGCGAACGACGTCTGTCGGATCTTCAACGCCATGCACTCGCCACCGAGATCAACCGGCTCACTACCGTGATCGACGCCATCGGCCCCGCGCCGCCGGAGGCCAACCCCGGCTGACGGCGGAAGCTCTGCGCCGGTCGGCGCGCTGGCGCAACGGCGTTGCCGTCCTCCGCTTCGCTGCGGCCCTACGGGTGCGCAACCGCGCTTGTGCCCGGCGCTAGTCGAGCTCCGCCGCCGGGGATGGCCCCCGACGGGCAAGCGGAGTTCAGATCATGCCAACTCAGGTACGAGCCGACGTCTATACTCGGGTCACCGAGGCGATCCTTGCAGCGATCGAAGCCGGTACGGGCAACTGGCGCATGCCATGGCATCACAGCGGCGCCGATGTCACCCGGCCGACCAACATCGCCAGCGGCAAGCCCTATCGCGGCATCAACACGGTGTCGCTCTGGGCGGCGGCCTATGGCGGCGGCTATGCGAGCGGGGTCTGGGGCACTTATCGTCAGTGGCAGGACCGCGGCGCCCAGGTCCGCAAGGGCGAGCAGGCCAGCCTCGGCGTCCTCTGGAAGGAGATCAGCCGGCGCGACGACGAGCAGGATGACGAAGATGGCGGCAAGGGACGGCGGCTCTTCGCCCGGGCGTTCAGCCTGTTCAACGCCGATCAGGTCGACGGCTACGCGCCCGAGCCCGGGCCGGTCCTGCCCGAGAGCGAGCGCCTTGCGGCCGCCGAGGCCTTCATCGCCGCGCTCGGTATCGACACGGTCTACGGGTCGAGCAGCGCCTATTACCATCTCGGCGAAGACCGCATCTACATGCCGCACTTCGCAACCTTCCGTAGCGCGCATGGATTCTACGGCACCCATATCCACGAGTGTGCCCATGCCAGCGGCGCGGCGCATCGGCTCGACCGGGATTTCAGCGCCAGGTGGACCAAGGACGCGCTCGCGATGGAGGAAGCGACCGCCGAGCTGACCGCCTCGTTCCTGCTTGCCGACCTCGGCATCGCGCACGATCCGCGTCCCGATCATGCCGCCTATATCGCCTCCTGGCTTCAGGTGCTGAAGAACGACAGCCGCGCGATCTTCACTGCGGCCAGCAAGGCGCAGGCGGCGGCCGATTGGATGCACGCCCAGCAGCCGTGACGCTCACGCGGCCCGCACCTCGGCGCCGAGCGCATCAAGCAGCGGACAGCCCGGATCCTGACCGGCATCGCAGGCTCGCACCGAGTCTGCCAGAACCCGTTCCATCCGCCTGAGGTCCGCGATCCGCGCGCGCACATCCTGCAGATGCGACGCCGCGAGCTCGCGGACTTCGGTGCAGGAGGCCTGGCCGCCGGCCGCGAGTCCGAGCAAGGCGCGCACCTCGTCAAGGGTGAAGCCCAGCTCCCTCGCACGGCGCACGAAGCCCAGGCGAGCCACGTCCTCCCGACCGTAGCTGCGGTAACGGCCCCGCCGCGGCGGAACGGGCAGCAGCCCGATCCGCTCGTAATAGCGGATCGTCTCGATGTTGCAGCTGGTACGGCGCGAGAGTTCGCCGATCTGGATCGCGGCGGTTGCGGCCATCTTCAAAATACCTCTTGAGTCTGTAGTCGCTACAGATGGTAGGATAGCTGCATGCCCGCCACAAGGAGTCGCCCGTGACCCAGACACCAAGCCCGCCCAAGGGGATAAGTACCGCCGCGCTTACCCTGGCGGGGATCGCCGCCGCGTTCGGCGTCGCTGCCTGCTGCGCACTGCCGATCCTCTTGGCATCCGCCGGCATCGGCGCGGCCTGGCTCAGCGGCGTGGCCGTCGTCTCCGCGCCCTATCGCACGCCGCTCCTCGTGATCGGCGCATTATGCCTCGTCGCCGGCGCCGCGCTGCTATTGCGCCAGCAACTCGCCGCCATGCGCTGCGGCCCGGACGGCGTGTGCACGCCGCGCTGGACGCGCATCCTCACTCTCGCCGGCCTATTGGTCGGCGCGGCACTGCTCTGGGCGGGTTATAGCTATGTCTGACGTCGTTCCGGAGCTGCACTCGACCCTGACCTGTCCGCACTGCGGACATCAGGCGACCGAGACGATGCCGACCAACGCATGCCAGTTTTTCTATGACTGCCGGGGCTGCGGCGCGGTCCTCAAGCCCAAGCAGGGCGATTGCTGCGTCTTTTGTTCCTATGGCGACGTTCCGTGTCCGCCGATCCAGATCGAGGGCAAGGGCGCGTCCTGCTGCGGCTGAAGACAAGCCGTGACGCTTGCCACCCCCGCTGACGCTGCCCCTGAACCGACGGTTGCATTCCCCGACGGCACCGTCGTCCCGGACTGGACTGCGGTCACCGCGCCAAGCGCCCATTCGGCCCTGACAGCGCTGTTCGCGGCATTTATCGGCCGCAGGTGGCATGGCATCGACAGCACCGAGGACGAGGTGCGGCGTGCCATCCTCCGGGCCTATGTCACCCAGGGCCACGCGCCGGCGCCGGTGGAGATCGCTGCCGCGGTTGCGCTCCCGCCCGGCGACGTGGCCGCAGCGCTCCACCGGCTCGCCGGACGCGATCTCGTGGTCCTCGACGGCGACGGCCGAGTGAGCGGCGCCTATCCTTTCACCGATGCTCCCAGTGAGCATCAGGTGGAGGCCGCGGGTATCACGATGGGAGCCATGTGCGCCCTCGACGCGCTGGGGATCTGCACGATCGCACCGCACGCCAGCCTCATCCGCTCGTCATGCCGCCAATGCCGGCGCTCGCTTGCGATCCATGTCCACGACCGGGGCTGCACCTTGGGCGACGTCGTGCCCGAGGGGATTCTCGTCTGGTCCGGTCATCGCTACACCGGCGGCTGTGCAGCGTCTTCGCTCTGCACTCAGCAGGCTTTCTTCTGCCATGCCGATCATCTTGAAGCCTGGCGTATGGACGGTTCCGTGACCGCCCGCGACGGCATTCGCCTGACCCTGCGCGAGGCCCTCCAGGTCGGCCGCGCGATCTTTGCACCGATGCTCGGAGGGATATTGCCATGGCCCATTACGACCTGATCGTCATCGGCAGCGGAACAGCCGCCCAGGTCGCGATCGGCCAGGTCCGCGCCGCCGGATGGTCCGTCGCCGTCATCGACCACCGCCCGTTCGGCGGCACCTGTGCGCTACGGGGCTGCGATCCCAAGAAGATGCTGGTCAGCGGCGAAGAGGCGATCGATGCCGCCGCTCGCATGGCCGGACATGGTGTCGGCGGCGACCTGGCGATCGATTGGCCGAGCCTGATGGCGTTCAAGCGCAGCTTTACCGATCCGGTCCCCGCCAAGCAGGAACGCCGCTACGCCAAGCTGGGCGTCGACGCCTTCCACGGGCTAGCGCGCTTCGCAAGCCCGGACGCGGTCGCGGTCGACGGTCGGACGTTGCAGGCCCAGCATATCCTGATCGCAACCGGCGCGGGGCCGATCCCGCTCGGCATTCCAGGCGAGGAGCTGGTCAGCACGAGCGACGCTTTCCTCGAGCTGGAGACGCTGCCGCGCCGGATCGTGCTGATCGGCGGCGGCTATGTCGCCGCGGAGTTCTCGCATCTGGCCGCACGTGCCGGCGCCGAAGTCACGATGCTGCAGCGCGCTAGCCGGCTGCTGCCGCATTTCGATCCCGACCTGGTGGGCTGGCTCACACCGCGGTTCACGGCGCTCGGCATTCGCATCGAGACCGGCACCGCGGTCACACGGGTCGAGCGGAACGGGGACGGCCTGCAGGTGCGTGCCTCTCGCCAGGGAGCGCCGGACCTGGAGGTCGCCTGCGATCTCGTCATTCATGCTGCCGGGCGTCGTCCCGATCTCGGCAGCCTCGACCTGTCCACCGGGCAGGTCGCGGTGCAAGACGGACGACTGCAGCTCGATGCGCATCTGCGCAGCATTTCCAACCCGCGGGTCTATGCCGCCGGTGACGCCGCCGGCGTCGGGCCGCCCCTGACCCCGGTGTCGAGCCACGACGCGAAGATCGTCGCCGCGAACCTCCTGCAAGGTCCATCGCGCGAGCCCGACTATCGCGGTGTTCCGAGCGTCGCCTTCACCGTGCCGCCGATCGCCGCCGTCGGGCTTTCGGAAGAGGCGGCGCGCCGCAGCGGCCTCAAGTTCCGGGTTAACGCGGCCTCGACGCCGGACTGGTTCACCGCCCGCCGGCTCGCCGAGCCGGTCTATGGCCACAAAGTTCTGATCGACGAGCGGACGGACCTCGTCCTCGGCGCGCATCTCGTCGGGCCGAACGCCGACGAGGTGATCAACCTTTTCGGCCTGGCCATCCGCCACGGCCTCACCGCGGCCGATCTACGCTCCACCATGTTTGCCTATCCGACCGGCGCCTCGGATATCGGCTACATGCTCTAGGCGACGCCGCGCACGATCCGTCACCAGTGCTCGCCCGCGGGCGGGCGGCAGCCTGTCGCGAAAGACGATAGCGGGCTGTCGCCCGCCTGATCTGCGGACGCCGCTGACGCGGCGGCGCTACTTTTTGGGCCTCCCTTCCGACGCGGAGGTGGTCGGCGCTCCCTGCTAGGCCCGCCACGGCGGGCTGCAAGCCCCGGCTTCGCCGGGCTGCTCCATTTCATTTCGCCCCTGCGGGTGCAGCCCGCCGCTCGAACGGGCCTCTTCGGTCGCTCTCGCCGCCCACCCCCGCCTCGGGGGAGGCCGATGCGGTTTTTGGGCAGTGCTGGAGGCAGCCGATGGTTTTCTTCCTCGAACCCCGGATTGGGGCTGGACTGTCAGGATATGTCGC
>NZ_JBYTEN010000039.1:0-8698 GCF_058790595.1 Sphingomonas sp. EU05-FHT14C10
CCCCCACCCGGCCTCCCACAGAATATCCTGGATGGGAGGCCGGGTGGGGGAGCGGGCCGGTGCCGCCCTTGCCGACGCAAATCAGGTCAATACCGGCTCAGCTCCACCGGCAGCTTGCGATAGCCGTTGACGAAGCAGGCCGAGACGCGGACCGGCTCCTCGAGCACGTTCACGCGCAGGCGGCGCTTGGCCAGTTCCTCGAGCAGGATCTGGATCTGCAGCTCGGCCAGCCGCGCGCCCACGCAGCGGTGGATGCCATAGCCGAACGCCAGATGGCGCCGTGCATTGGGGCGGTCGACGATCAGCTTGTCGGCATTCTCGAACACGCTTTCGTCGCGATTGCCCGAAATATACCAGAGCGCCAGCTTGTCGCCCGCGCGGATCTTCTGCCCCTCAAGCTCGGTGTCGACCAGCGCGTTGCGGCGCATATGCGCCAGCGGCGTCTGCCAGCGGATGATCTCGCTCACCGTATTGGGGATCAGCTCGGGATTGGCTTCCAGCTTGGCGCGCTCGTCGGGGAATTTGTCGAGCGCATAGATGCCGCCGGTCATCGAATTGCGCGTCGTGTCGTTGCCGCCGACGATCAGCAGGATGAGATTGCCGATGAACTCGCCGTCATCCATGTGGCTCATCGCCTCGCTGTGGATCATCATCGAGATGAGATCGGGCGTCGGCGGCTGATCGATCTTGGCGTCCCACAATCTTTTGAAATAGCTGGCGCATTCGAACATGTGCCCCAGCCGCTCCTGCCGCGTCTCCGGGCTGTGGACCAGCTCGATATCGCCCGCCCAGTCGGACCAGAAGGTCAGCTTGCGGCGATCCTCCCACGGGAAGTCGAAAAGCAGCGCCAGCATCTGCGTGGTGAGTTCGATCGAGACGCGATCGACCCAGTCGAAACGCTCGCCGACGGGAAGCGCGTCGAGAATCTCGGCGGTGCGGTGGCGGATGTCGCCCGACATGCGGACCATCTCGCTCGGCGTGAAAGCCGGGGCGACGGTGCGGCGCTGCTCGGTATGCTTGGGCCGGTCGCGCGCGATGAACATCGGCATCTGGTAGTCGTCGGCGATGCGGTCGGCGAGGGTGATGCCGCCGGCCTCCGACGAGTAGATTTCGGGCAGCGACTCGACATGGACGATCGGCTTGTAGGTCGTCACCGACCAATAGGGGCCGAACGCCGAATCCTCGCAATAATAGACCGGCGATTCGGTGCGCAGGCGGCGAAACGGCTCATGCCACCGATGCTCGCGATAGAGTTCCGCGCGGCTGACATCGAGCGGATCGGTGCCGCCGGCGGGCCGGGCATGAGTGGTTAGGGGTGCGTCCTGCGCAAGCGTCGCCATTGACAGAGCCTCTCTCTTGCGGCCGCCTTTTGGCGGTCCTGACACTGTCTAGACTGACACTGCTTACAAGAATGTCAATCTCCGGCGGGCGCGGCCTCTGCCCGGTCCGCCCGGACATGCCCGCCGCCGCCCGACTTGAGCACGCCGCGCCTGAACAGCCGCGCGCCGATCGCGATGCTCAGCGCCACCCACAGCAATTGCCAGGCAATGGCGATCAGGTGCGGCGCAAGCCCGGGCTCCGCCATCGCGCGCGCCGCCATGGCAAAGGGCGAGCTGAACGGCACGATCCGCGCGACGGTGGCGATCGTGCTCCCGGGGTCGCCCGCCGCCGCCGAAGCGAGGCCGAACATGCCGACCTGAAAGAAGGTGATGGGCAACGACAGCATCTGGATTTCGCGCATCGTCCCCGCCTGCGCGCCGACGCCGAGGAAGACGGCGCCGAGCAGCAGGAAGGCGAGGGTGAAATAGATCAGGAACAGCAGCGCGAAGGCCGGCGCGCCCACCGCCGGGGTCGCCTCGCGCAACAGGTCGACGCCGCCCGGCAGGTGCGCCAGCCCCAGCCCGGCGATCGTCGCCCAGAAGGCGATGAACAGCATCGCGACGCCGAACATGCCGATCAGCTTGCCGAAGAATACCGATTCGAGCGGGACGGCGGCGGCGAGGATCTCGATCACCTTGTTGCCCTTCTCCTCGGCGAGCATGCCGACCGACTGGCCGGCGAGCAGCAGCGTCAGGAAGAACATCACGAACACCGCGCCGAAGCCCGACGACTGGCGTCCGCGCGGCGACACGCTCTGGTCCTTATAGTCGACGATCCGGGGCGCGACCGCCGGCGCACGCGCCTCGCGGGCAAGCGCCGCCAGATAGGCCCCGGCGCGCTCCTCGCCCGCGCGGCGGACGATGACCGGCTTGTCGAGCGTGCCGCCGAGCCCGGCAAGCAGCTCGGGGCCGCCGTCGCGCAGGATCGCGCGAAGCTGCGTCTCCGCGTCGCCGGTCGGCGGATGAATAGCCAGCAGCGGCGGCGTATCCTGCCCGCTGACGGCCGCGCGCAGCACGGCATCGGCATCCTTCGCCCGCGCCGCCTCGCCGGCATTCAGGGCGATGGCGACATGCGCCCGCGCTGCGCCGCCCTCGGCCATCTGCGCCGCGCCCAGCCCGCCGATGGTCGCGAAGCCGATCATCAGCAGCGGCCCGAACAGGAAGAGCAGGAAAGTGGGCGTGAAGACGATCGCGGTGAAGTCGCGCCGCGCGATGACGAGGCTCTGCCTGAGGAACCGGATCATCGCGCCGCTCCGTTGACCACGGCGACGAAGGCGTCGTGCAGTCCCGGCCGCTCGATCGAAAGCCCGGCCACGCCGTGGCCCTGCTCGATCAGGCGCAGCAGCAGCGCCTCGACGCCTTCGGGAGGCACGACGAACTCGAAACCGTCGCCGACCGGCACCGCGTCGGCGGGCAGCAACGCGCCGACGGCCGCGCCGCCTTCGCGCGGCACGAAATGAGCGCGCATCGGCAGCAGCGCGCGCGCCTCGTCGACGGTGCCCTCGAAGCGCACCTTGCCGCCCGCGATGATCGCCACCCGGTCGCACAGCCGCTGGGCGTGCGCCATGACATGCGTCGAGAACAGGATGGTCGCGCCCCGGTCGCGCTCGGCGCGGATCAGCGCTTCCAGCCGTTCCTGATTGACCGGATCGAGACCGGAGAAAGGCTCGTCCAGCACCAGCAGGTCGGGCCGGTGGACCATGGCGCCGAGCAGCTGGACGAACTGCGCCATCCCCTTGGACAGGCGCCTGACCTTCTGCTCGGTGGCATGGCCCAGCCCCGCCGCATCGAGCATCTCGATCGCGCGGGCGCGCCCCGTCTTCCAGTCGAGCCCGCGCAGCGCGCCCATGAAGGCGATCGCCTCGCGCGCTTTCATCGAGGGATAGAGCCCGCGCTCCTCGGGCAGATAGCCGATGCGCGTCGCGGCGGCGCGCGGATGGGCATGGCCCAGCACCAGCCTTGCGCCCTCGTCGGGGTCGATGATGCCCAGCATCATGCGCAGCGTCGTCGTCTTGCCCGCGCCATTCGGGCCGAGCACGCCGTAGATCGTGCCTTTGGGGACGGCGAGATCGACATGGTCGACCGCAATCCTGTCGCCGAAACGCTTGACGAGCGCGGTGGCCGATAGCGCCAGTTGGTCGTTCACGCCTGCCAGTCCCCGTCGCGCAACACTGTCCCCCACCCCTCGCGGGTGGTAGCGGTGACATGTGCACAGTGACAAGGCGGCTCTTAAAAAGGCGTTGAAGGCGGAGGCGGAACGATTGGGTTTCGTCGCCTGCGGCGTCGCACGCGCCGAACGCAGCGGACTTCCCGGCGACCGGCTGATGGACTGGATCGGCGAGGGCATGCACGGGCAGATGGACTGGATGGAGGATCGCGCCGAACAGCGCGCCGCCCCCGCCGCGCTGTGGCCCGATGCGCGCTCGGTGATCGCGCTGGGGATGAGCTATGCCCCCGCCGAGGATCCGATGCGCCTCGCCGTCGAACCCGCAATCGGCCGCATCTCGGTCTATGCGCAGGGCGGCGACTATCATGATGTCGTCAAACGCAACCTGAAGGCGCTGGCGCGCTGGCTGGTCGCCAAGGCGGGCGGCGACGTGAAGGTCTTCGTCGATACCGCGCCGGTGATGGAAAAGCCCGTCAGCCAGCTCGCCGGGCTCGGCTGGCAGGGCAAGCACACCAATCTCGTCAGCCGCGATCATGGCAGCTGGCTGTTCCTCGGCGCGATCATGACGACGCTCGATCTCGCGCCCGACGACGTTGCGGAGGATCGCTGCGGGTCGTGCGACACCTGCCAGCGGGCCTGCCCGACCGATGCCTTCCCCGCCCCCTACCGGCTCGATGCCCGGCGCTGCATCTCCTATCTGACGATCGAGCATAAGGGGCCGATCCCGCACGAATATCGCGTCGCGATCGGCAACCACATCTATGGCTGCGACGATTGCCTCGCCGCCTGTCCGTGGAACAAGTTCGCCGCGTCCGCCGCCGCGAACAAGGCCTTCGCCCCGCGCGCCGAGCTGGCCGCGCCCGATCTCGCCGATCTGCTCGCGCTCGACGATGCCGGCTTCCGCCGCGTCTTCGCGGGCTCGCCGATCAAGCGGATCGGGCGCGACCGGATGGTCCGCAACTGCCTGATCGCCGCCGGCAACAGCGGCGATGCGGCCCTTGTCCATATCGTCCGGCGCCTGCTTGAAGATCCCGCGCCGGTGGTGCGCGGCGCGGCGGTCTGGGCGCTCGCCCGCCTCGATCCGCAGGGCCTGCCCGAAGCGCGCGCCCGCCATTTACCCGGCGAGCAGGATCCCGACGTCCGCGCCGAATGGCTCGCCTGATTATTTCCCGCCCTGCCGCCGGACGAGCGCCGAGACGCAGCTCGCCCGGTCGATGTCGCGGCCGTCGGGCTGGCGCGCGTCGATATATTTGACCACCGGCTCCGCGCCCGCGTGCGGCGGGTAGAGATAGGCGTCGAGCACGCAGATCGCGCTCGCATATTGCATCTTGCGCGCGCTCGCCTCGCGCACGTCGAGGTCGGGCTTGCCGAACAGCGCCTGCAATTGCCCAGCCGTCTGCCCCATCACCCGCTCGAGCCCGCTGAGGTTGTAGCTGGGCGGCTGGATGGTCGGCGCGGGCGGCGGCGCCTTCGTCACCGGCACGGTGGCGCAGCCGCCAAGCAGCAGCGCGCCCATCGCAGCCGCGGTCCCTTTCGTCATGTCCGTCCCCCATGGAAGCGATGCGTCGCCAGCGCCGCGCCGAGGACCGGCGCAAGCAGGTTGAGCGCAGGAACCACGAACAGCAGCGCGACGACAAGCCCGATCAGCGCGCGGCTCCCACGCGTCGTCGCAAGCCAGTCGCGCATCGCCCGGCGATCGACATGGCGCGCCGCGACCATCTCGCCCAGATCGCGGCCAAGCAGCAGCGCATTGACCGCGATGAACACCAGGGGCGCGCCGACTCCCGTCGCGAGCAGCAGCAGATAGAGCGGCAGCGCGACGATATTGAGCAGGATCGCGCGCGCCGCCGATTTCAGCCCCATCGCCAGCGCGCGGTGCAGCCCCACCGGCCGCGCGCGCGCTGCGTCCTCGGGATAATATCGCCGCTCGACCGCCTCGACGATCGCATCGGCGAACAACCCCACCACCGCGACCGCGACGGCGCGGAACAGCAGCCAGAAGCCGAGCAGCGTCAGCACCACCGCCGACGCCGCCGCGATCCCGCCCGAATAGCCGATCTTCTCCCAGTCGAGCAGCGCCTTGACCCCGAAGCCCAGCCCCACGCCGAGCAGCAGGAAGATGAGCAACGTCAGCCCCAGCGAACGCAGCAGCAGGCGCAGGATCACCGGGTCGCCAAGCTGGCGGAAGGACAGGATCAACGCACGCGCCATCGCCCGCCCAGCCTGCGCACCGCGCCCTTCGGCGGTCAAGATTTGACGCGCGCGATCTTGGCGCTATGCGGGCGGCAATTCCGAACCATCCAGGGGACCATTGTGGCCGCAGCCAAATATGACGTCGTCGCCATCGGCAACGCGATCGTCGACGTCATCGCCAAGGCGGATGACGCCTTCATCATCGCCGAGAATCTCAAGAAGAACACGATGCAGCTGCTCTTCTCGACCGAGGCCGCCGAGGCGCTCTACGCGAAGATGGGGCCGGGGATCGAGGCGAGCGGCGGTTCGGCCGCAAACACCGTCGCGGGTCTCGCTGCGCTTGGCCGCACCTGCGGCTTCATCGGCCAGGTCGCCGACGATCAGCTCGGCCAGGTCTTCGCGCACGACATCCGCGCGCTGGGCGTCGCCTTCGACACGCCGATGCGCGCCGAGACCGATCCGTCGACCGCGCGCTGCCTGATCCTCGTCACGCCCGACGGGCACCGCACGATGAACACCTATCTGGGCGCATCGCAGTTCCTGCCCGAATCGGCGCTCGACCGCGATCTGATCGCCGACGGCGCGATCCTCTATCTCGAAGGCTATCTGTGGGATCCGGAAGAGCCGCGCGCCGCGATGCGCGCCGCGATCGACATCGCCCACGCCGCCGGCCGCAAGGTCGCCTTCACCCTGTCCGACACTTTCTGCATCTCGCGCCACCGCGGCGATTTCGTGAAGCTCATCGAGAATGGCGATATCGACATCCTCTTCGCCAACGAAGCCGAGATCACCTCGCTCAACGAGACCGAGGATTTCGAGGCGGCGGTCGCGAAGACGGCGGCGCACGTGCCGCTGCTCGTCGTCACCCGTTCCGAACATGGCGCGATCGCGATTGCCGATGGCGAGCGTTTCGCGGTGCCGGCGGCCCCCGTCGCCGCCGTGGTCGACACGACGGGCGCCGGCGACCTCTTCGCCGCCGGCTTCCTTGCCGGCCAGGCCGAAGGCCGCACGATCACCGACAGCCTGACGATGGGCGCGCTCGCCGCGGCCGAGATCATCTCGCATTTCGGCGCGCGTCCCGAGGCCGACCTGAAGGCGCTGGTCGCCGCCAGGCTGGGCTAACTCCTGATCAGTCGCGCATAAGAAAAGGGGCGCCGGGAGATGATCCCGGCGCCCCATTCTGTTGACACCTTGCCGATCAGTGCGGCGGCTGCGGCATCGGTGGTGCATCGGCATCGAGCTCGTGCACTTCCACCGATCCACGGCCGACATGGCTGCGGCTGCGCCCGTAGAAGAAATAGACGATCAGCCCCACCGCGCCCCAGGCCGGAAGCACGAGGATCGCGATCAGCGGCAGGTTGAGGTAGAGCCCGACGCAGCCGAGGATGGCGAGCGGCGCGACCACGCCGACCAGCGGCGTGCGGAACGGACGCTTGCGCGTCGGGTCCTTGCGCCGCAGCACCAGCACCGACACCGCGACCATCGCGAAGGCGAAGAGCGTGCCCGAGTTGGAATAGTCGGCGAGCTTGCCGACTGGCAGGAAGGCCGAGGCCAGCATCACGACGATGCCGGTGAAGACCGTCACGATATGCGGCGTCTTGAAGCGCGGATGGACGCTCGCCAGCTTCTCGGGCAGCAGGCCGTCGCGCGCCATGACGAAGAAGATGCGCGTCTGGCCGAACATCATCATCAGCACGACCGAAGGCAGCGCGATGAACGCCGCGAGACCCAGCAGGTTGCCGATCTTGACCCAGCCGATGCTGCGCAGGACGTGCGCCAGCGCTTCCTTCGAACAGGACAGCGGCTCGGTCACCCCGCTCGCGACGATCTGGGCGCAGCGCGCGGCCAGCTCGGGCGTGCCGGGCGAGAGCACCGATCCGTCGAGCGCGCGCACCGGCTGCGCACCGAGCGTGCCGATCGCCCCCGCCGAGACGAGCAGGTAGAATATGGTGCAGATCAAGAGGCTGCCGATCAGGCCGATCGGAACGTTGCGCTGCGGATTCTTGGTCTCCTCGGCGGCGGTCGAGACCGCGTCGAAGCCGACATAGGCGAAGAAGATCGACGACGCCGCGCCGACCACGCCGATCGTGCCCCAGCCATTGGGGACGAACGGAATGAACTGGTCGGACTTGAGCACCGGCACGGTCAGCGCGATGAACAGCGTCAGCGCCGTCACCTTCACGGCGACGAGGATCGCGTTGACCCGCGCGCTCTCGGTCGTGCCGAGGATCAGCAGGCCGGTGACGAGGCCGGAGATGACCACGGCGGGCACGTTGATGATCCCGCCCTGGCTCGGCCCCACCGCCAGCGCGGTGGGTATGGTTATGTCCAGACTGTTGTTGAGCAGCCCGACGAAATAGCCCGACCAGCCGACCGCGACGGCGCTTGCGCCCACCGCATATTCGAGGATCAGCGCCCAGCCGACCATCCAGGCCAGCAGCTCGCCCATCACCGCATAGGTATAGGTGTAGGCCGAACCCGCGACCGGCACCATCGAGGCGAGCTCCGAATAGCAGAGCGCCGCGACCGCGCAGACGAAACCGGCGATGATGAAGCTGATCATCATGCCCGGCCCCGCCTTCTGCGCGGCTTCGGACGTCAGCACGAAGATGCCGGTGCCGATGACGGCGCCGACGCCGAGCATGGTGAGCTGGAAGGCACCGAGCGAGCGATGAAGCCCTTTCTTCTCGGCAGTTGCTAATATGGCGTCGAGAGGCTTGACGCGCTCAAAGATCATAAAACCAATCCCCTGGACCCTGCGGCATTCCTTGGATTGCCGCCCCTTTTACGAAGCGGTGGCGAGCCTAACCGCTAATCCGCCGCGCGCAACTTTATTGTCATGCTTGCCGTCGCGCCGAGAGTCCGTTCGGAATGCGCCGCAGGCGCATTTCGCGGCGCCAGCCCGCTCCCCCACCCGGCCTCCCACAGAGTGTATCCTGGATGGGAGGCCGGGTTTGTT
>NZ_JBYTEN010000040.1:0-8092 GCF_058790595.1 Sphingomonas sp. EU05-FHT14C10
CCCACCCGGCCTCCCATTCAGGATACACTCTGTGGGAGGCCGGGTGGGGGAGCGGGCTGGCGCCGCGTCCGCGCAAGCGGACAGCAAATTAACCAAACCGATAGCCCGAAACGGTCCAGCCGATCACATGATCGCGGAAGTCGTGGCGCGCCGGATCGCTGCCGCCCGCGCCGACCGCGACCATCAGCGGAATCAGATGCTCCTCGCGCGGGTGGGCAAAGCGCGCCTCGGGCAGGTTCGCCCAGTCGGCGACGCGCGCGGCGCGCGCCGCAGGGTCGGGGCAGGTCACCGCCTCGGTCATCGCATCGTCGAACAGGTCGGCGCGCGGCGTCGCGCTGCCGTCGCGCACGCGCATATTGTGGAAGCTCATGCCCGATCCGACGATCAGCACGCCTTCGTCGCGCAGCGGCTCCAGCGCCGCGCCGGCGGCGATGTGCGCCGCAGGGTCGAGATCCTTGCGCAGCGACAGCTGGACGACGGGAATGTCGGCCTCGGGCGTCGCGACGAGCAGGGGGATGAACACGCCGTGATCCCAGCCGCGTTCGCTCTCCTCGCCGGTCTCGAAGCCCGCCGCTTCCAGCAGCGCGGCCACGCGGCGTGCGAGCGCGGGATCGCCGGGCGCGGGGAAGGTCAGCTGATAGGTGTGGGCGGGAAAGCCGTAATAGTCGAACAGCAGACCCGGATGCGCGCCGGCATGGACGGTGAAGCGCTGCTCCTCCCAATGGCCCGAGATCAGCAGGATGGCGCGCGGCCGTTCGGGCAGGCCCGCAACGACCGATTCGAGATAATGCTGCATCGGGCGCCACATCGGATCGGGATCGCCGCCCGGGTTCATGAAGAAGCAGGGGCCGCCGCCGTGCGGCACGAACAGGCTGGGTTGTTTCATGCAACGCGATATTCGGTCGCGCTGCGGGGCGTGCAAGGGGGCGTCCCGCGATTTCGCTTATAATCGCGGGCGATTTTGTCTTAAGGCCGGGACATGACGCGCTTCACCGTCAACAATCAGCCCGTCCACTATCGCATGGACCCCGAGACGCCGCTGCTCTGGGCGCTGCGCGACGCGTCGAACCTGACCGGCACCAAATATGGCTGCGGGTCGGGCGATTGCGGGGCGTGCGTCGTCGATGTCGACGGCGAGGCCGTGAAAAGCTGCCGCATCGCGATCGGCGCGCTCGAAGGGCGCTTCGTGACGACGATCGAGGCGTTGTCGCGCGATCGCAGTCATCCGGTGCAGCAGGCCTTCGCGGCCAACAACGTCCCGCAATGCGGCTTCTGCACGCCGGGCATGATCATGGCCGCCTCGGTGCTGCTCCGGAAGACGCCCGATCCGACCGACGAGCAGATCGATGCGGCGATCACCAATCTCTGCCGCTGCGGCACCTATCCGCGCATCCGCGAGGCGATCAGGCGCGCCGCGCGCGTGGCGCGCGGGCTGGAGCCATTGGCGGTCGCGCCGCCGCCGGGGATCGATCCCGCCGATGCCGCGCGCGCAGTGCCCGCGCTGGCGCCCAAGAAGTCGCGCTGAACGATCTGGCCGGAACATTACCGGCAGCTTTCTATTTCCTGACAGGAAAGTTCAGACCGCGCTCATCGACGGAAGCCGATAAGGCGAACAACGCGCGGAAGTTCGTCGCGCGGCTGGAGGAGTCTAGTCAGGATGAAGAAGCTCTTGTTCGGCCTGTTGCTTGCGGCCACGGCGGCGACGCCGGCGCTCGCACAGGACCATCGTGGCTGGGGCGGGCGCGGCGGCGGTGATCGCCCGCAGCGCGCGCAGCAGCAACAGCCCCAGGCCCGCCCGCAGGGCCAGCCCCAGGCGCAACCTCAACAGCAGGCCCGGCCGCAGACGCCGCGCGCCGATTTCCGTCAGGAACGGCGCGACGATCGTCAGCAGTTCGGCCAGCAGCGCGATCAGGCGCGGCAGGACTTCCGGCAGGATCGCCAGGGCGACCGCCAGCAGTTCCAGCAGCAGCGCCAGCAGGATCGGCAGGCGTTGCAGAACGGCCAGGTCGATCGCCAGACCTTCGCGCGCGACCGCGCCGATGCCCGGCAGGATTTCCGTCAGGATCGCCGGGGCGACACGCGCGACTTCCGCGATCAGCGTCGCGACGACGCCCGCGATTTCCGCAACGATCGCGCGAATGATCGCCGCGACTTCCGTCAGGATCGCGGCAATGACTGGCGCGACGGCCGCCCCGGTGCGCGCCCCGATCCGGGTCGTCCCGGCTGGGGCAACAACGGCCGCTGGGACAATCGCTCCTGGGATCGCGGCTGGCGCAACGACCGCCGCTATGACTGGCGCGACTATCGCAGCCGCAACCGCAACATCTATCGCCTGCCGCGCTATTATGTGCCCAACGGCTGGGGCTATGGATATCGGCGTCCGTCGATCGGCATCTACCTCGATTCGATCTTCTTCACGTCGAACTACTGGATCGGCGATCCGGGCTATTATCGCCTGCCGCCCGCCTACGGGCCCTATCGCTGGATCCGTTACTATAACGATGCGCTGCTCATCGATTCGCGCACCGGCTATGTCGTCGACGTGATCAGCGACTTCTTCTGGTAGTCGCGAGGGACAGTCGATTTCCCTGAACCCCCGGCCGCTGCGCCGGGGGTTTTTCTATATTTATCGTTCCGGTCACAAGCCTTTCATTTTGCTGACTGAATCATTCCATGTCCGTTCAGGGCGAAAGCCCGAAAAAGGCTTTGTGCCGGCACCCGGAGCCGAATCGCGCGTTCGGGTACGGCAGCAGACATAGGAGCAGAAGATGCGTAAGTTGATTTTGACCGCCCTCATGGCCGCCGTCGCGCTCCCCGCCACTGCGGCAATGGCGCAGTCGGCCGGCGAGCTTCGCCGCGACCGCCAGGACATTCGCGAACAGCAGCGTGATCTGCGCGATGCGCAGCGCCGGGGCGATCCGCGCGACATCCGCGACCAGCGCCGCGACCTGCGCGACGCCCGCCAGGAATATCGTGAGGACTGGCGCGACTATCGCCGCGCCCATGGCGACGTCTTCCGCGGCCCGCGCTACGCCCCCCCGGTGCGCGGCTGGCGCTACCGCCCGGTCGCGGTCGGCTATGCGCTGCCGGGTCAGTTCTATCACCAGCGCTACTGGATCAACGATCCCTATCGCTACCGCCTGCCGATCGCCGGCCCGGACCGCCGCTGGGTCCGCTACGGCAACGACGTGTTGCTGGTGAACGTCCGCAACGGCCGGGTGATCACCGTCTATAACGGCTTCTTCTTCTAAGCCGCAGCCGTACTCCAAAGATCGGGGCCGGTCCCTCGGGGCCGGCCCCGACTCCGTTCTTCGCCGAGCGGCAATGTCGCTCGTCGAAAAAATCCTCCCCTTCATCCCATCCTCTGCCTAAGCCTTCGGTCAGCCTTGAACCGGAGACTTAAGTCCATGATCCAGTCGAAGACGCGCGCGCTGCTGCTCGCCGCCGCCTGCCTCGCTTTCCCCGCCATCGCCGCCCCCGTGGCCGCCCAGACCGCCGCGCCTGCCGCGGCCGCAGATGTAGGCCCCGAGGATCAGAAGCTGCTCAAGCTGTTCCACGACAGCGACGAAGCCAGCCTGAAGCGCAATCCCATCCAGGCGCTGTTCCGTGGCGACCTGCGCTATGCCGACCAGCTCGGCGACTATCTGACCGACCAGTATCTGGCGGGCGAGCGCGGCGCTTCCGAAGCCGATCTCGCCGCGCTGAAGGGCATCGATCGCGCGAAGCTCAACGCGACCGACCAGATCGCCTATGACGTGTTCCAGTGGCAGACGGTGATGTCGATCAAGGGCTTCGAGCCCGCGATCATCGATGCCACCATCGTGCGCCCGATCGACCATTTCTTCGGCTTCCACACCTTCTATCCCGATCTGTCGTCGGGGCAGGGCGCGGCGCCGTTCAAGACGCTCGCCGACTATGAGAATAATCTGAAGCGTCACCGCCAGTTCGTGGTTCTGATCGACCGCTCGATCGAGCGCTTCCGCCAGGGGATGAAATCGGGCGTCACCCAGCCCAAGCTGGTGGTCAACAATGTGATCGGCCAGCTCGACACCCAGATCAACCAGGGCGTCGAGGGATCGACCTTCTACGGGCCGGTGAAGAAATTCCCCGAAGGCATCTCGGCCGCCGATCAGCAGCGCCTGACCAAGGACTATGCGGACATCATCCGCGACCAGATCCTGCCCGCCTATGTCCGCCTGCGCGATTTCCTGAAGAACGAATATCTGCCCGTCGCGCGCGACAGCGTGGGGCTCAGCCAGATGCCGGGCGGCGCCAAGCTCTACCAGTATCTGATCGAGCAGAACACAACGCTGCCGCTCACCGCCGACTATGTCCACAATCTCGGCCTGTCCGAGGTGAAGCGGATCACAACCGAGATGGAAGCGGTCAAGAAACAGGTGGGCTTCAAGGGCACGCTCGCCGAATTCTTCACCTATCTCCGCACCGACAAGCGCTTCCAGCCGACGAGCAAGGAGCAGCTCCGCATCGGCTATGAGGAGATCGGCAAGCGCGTGTGGACGCGCATTCCCGAGCAATTCTCGACGCTGCCCAAATCGCCGCTCGAAATCCGCCCAGTGCCCGAGTTCCGTGAGAAGAACGACGCCGGCGGCTCGTACCAGCAGGGCACGCCCGACGGATCGCGCCCCGGCGTCTTCTATTACAACACCTATGATCTCCCCTCGCGCTACATGTGGGAGATGGAGACGCTCTATCTGCACGAAGCCGTGCCGGGGCATCATTTCCAGATCAGCCTCGCGCAGGAAAATCCGGCGCTCCCCGCCTTCATGCGCTTCGGCGGCAACACCGCCTTCGTCGAGGGCTGGGCGCTTTACGCCGAGACGCTGTGGAAGGATCTGGGCGTCGAGACCGACCCCTATCAGCGCATGGGCGGCCTGAATGACGAGATGCTGCGCGCGATGCGGCTGGTGGTCGACACCGGCATCCATGCCAAGGGTTGGACGCGCGATCAGTCGATTGCCTACATGCTCGCCAACTCGCCGATGTCGAAGACCGACGCGACCTCGGAAGTCGAGCGCTACATCGCCATCCCCGGTCAGGCGCTCGCCTACAAGATCGGCGCGCTGACCATCCTCAAGCTCAAGGCCCAGGCCAAGCAGCAGCTCGGCGCCAAATATGATCCGCGCGAATTCCACGCGCAGGTACTGATGACCGGCGCGCTGCCCATGGAAGTGCTCGAAAAGAAGATCGGCGACTGGATCGCCGCCAAAAAGGCCAAGTAAAAGAGAAAGGCCGCCGTCCCATGTGGGGCGGCGGCCTTTCTGTTGGCCGTTTCAACATGGTTGAAACGGAGCCGACGCCGGCCCACTCCCCCACCCGGCCTCCCATTGAGTGTATCCTGGATGGGAGGCCGGGTGGGGGAGTGGGCCGGTGCCGCACGTCCGCGCAAGCGGACCGAATCAGTGCACGAAGCGCGCCACCACGTCGCGATAGCTGCGGCTCACCTTCACCTGCGCGCCCGAATCGAGCACGAGGAAGCATTCGCCGTTGGTGTGCGGCTTCACCTGCTTGACCAGATCGAGATTGACGATGGTCGAGCGGTGGACGCGCTGGAAACGGCGCGGATCGAGGCGCTTCTCGAGATCCTTCATCGTCTCGCGCAGGATCAGCGTGTTGTCCGCGGTCTTGATGCACATATAGTCGCCGGCGGCCTCGACGCTCTCGATCGTGTCGACATCGACGCGGAAGATCTGGCCGCGATCTTTGATGTTGATCAGCTTCTCGAAGCGGCTGGCGGAGGGCGCATCCTCTGCCTCGGCCATTTCGGCCGCGGTCTCGGGCGCGACTTCGGCAAGCACTTCCTTCAGCCGGCCTGCTTCCTCGGCATTGCGGCGCTCGGTCAGGCGATGGCGCACGCGATCGAGCGTATCGGCCAGCCGCTGCTCCTCGACCGGCTTCATCAGATAATCGACGGCCTGCGCCTCGAACGCGCGGATCGCATGATCCGAATAGGCGGTGACGAAGACGAACAGCGGGGGTTCGACTTCCATCAGCCCCTGGACGACCGAGAAGCCGTCGAAACCGGGCATCTGGATGTCGAGGAAAACGAGGTCGGGCTTGTGCGTCTTGATGGCGCGGATGGCTTCGCGGCCGTTGGAGCATGTCTCGACGATCTCGACATCCTCATGCGGCTGAAGCCGCAGTTGCAGTCCCTGGATCGCCAACGTCTCGTCGTCGACCAGGATCGTTCTGATGGTCATGCAGCTACCTTAGCTTGTTCTTCGATCTGGAACGGAATCTCGATCGTCACCGCGAAACCGCCGCCCTGGCGTGTCTTCGCCTCGAATCGATGGTCCGCGCCATAGGCCTGCGCCAGACGGTCGCGGATATTCGCCAAACCGACTCCTGTTGAATAGCTGGGCCTTGCACGACGATCATTCAACCCCGGTCCGGTATCGGCCACGGTGATGAGCACGCGATCGACGACAAGCCGCGCCGATACGCCGATGTCCGCGCCGTCCTCCTGCGGGGTGACGGCATATTTGATCGCATTCTCGACCAGCGGCTGGAGGAGGAGCGAAGGCAGCCGCGCCTTGGCGACGGCCGGATCGAGTTCGAAGCTGGGGCGCAGCCGGTCCTCGAAGCGCATCTTCTCGATCTCGAGATAGAGCTTCAGCGTCTCGATCTCCTGCTCCAGCGTCACCGTCGCGGCGGGCTCGTTGACCAGCGTGTAGCGCAGGAAGGAGGAGAGGCGCGAAAGCATGGCATTGGCGCGGTCGGTCTGCTTCAGCAGCACCAGCGTCGAGATCGAATTGAGCGTGTTGAACAGGAAATGCGGATTGAGCTGGTAGCGCAGCATCGCGAGCTGCGCTGTCGATGCCTGCGTCTCCAGCCGCGAAAGCTGATCGGCCTGATCCTCGAGCACGAGATAGAAGTTGATCGCGTAGTAGAGCGCCGACCAGCCCATCACGACCATCGAGTTGAGGAACAGGATGCCGACGAACAGGCGCAGCTCAAAGGCCTCGCCGGGGCGCTGGATCGTATTGAAGATCCAGGCGTCGATCATCGAATAGACCGCCGCCGCGACGATCAGCGTCGCGATCGATGCCGTCCAGGTGACGATCGGCTTCAGGTTCAGCAGCATGCGGAACACCGCTGCCATCACCAGGGTCAGCGAATAGCCCGTCGCCGTCGATACCGCGACGGGGACGAGGAAGGACAGGGTCAGCCCGTTGGCGAAGCCGGAAAGCGTGCGGAGCACGAAATAGCCGGCCCACCCGGCGGTCTGGAGGTTCCAGAACGCCCGGTTCTTGTCGTCGAAAAAGGGTTTGGCGCGAAGGCCGATGCTCGCCATCGCGCATCGTCTAGTCGATTCGCGCGCGCGATTGAAGCGGGGGCCGCGCTGGGTTACTCTTCGCGTAAACGTAAAGGAGAGAGAGGATGGCGGACGGAAGCGGCGATCGCGCCCAGTTCAAGGCGATGACCGAGGGCACCAGCGAGGATTGGGCGATCATCTCGGGCCATTTCATGCCCTATGCGGGCAAGGTGGCGGACCGGGTGCTCGATCATCTCCGCCTGCTCGACGGCGACTATGGCGGCTTCCCGGTCGACCGGCTCGAACATTCGCTGCAGACCGCGACGCGCGCGCACCGCGACGGGCGCGACGATGATTATGTCGTGATGGCGCTGCTCCACGACATTGGCGACACGCTGGGCAGCTTCAATCACCCCGATGTCGCCGCCGCGATCGTGAAGCCCTTCGTGTCGGAGCAGAATCACTGGATCTGCGCGCAGCACGGCGTCTTCCAGGGCTATTATTTCTTCCACCATCTCGGCCTCGACCGCGATCTGCGCGAGGGCTATCGCGGCCATCCCCATTTCGAGGCCTGCGCGGAGTTCTGCGAGAAATATGATCAGGCGGCGTTCGATCCGAACTATGATTCGGCGCCCCTGTCCTTCTTCGAGCCGATCGTCCGCCGCGTCATGGCCGCGCCGCGCAACAGCATGTATGTGAAGCGCGAGGCGGCGTAATTTTCGGAGGCTGATCCAGCGTTACTGGATCAGGTGCGGTGCCGGCCCGCTCCCCCACCCGGCCTCCCATCGATGATACATTGAGTGGGAGGCCGGGTGGGGG
>NZ_JBYTEN010000041.1:0-5274 GCF_058790595.1 Sphingomonas sp. EU05-FHT14C10
TTTGGGCAGTGCTGGAGGCAGCCGATGGTTTTCTTCCTCGAACCCCGGATTGGGGCTGGACTGTCAGGATATGTCGCGGAGATGGCCGGCGCGTTCGTCTGCGCCTCGCTCGGCATCGCGCCGACCGTGCGCCACGCCGACTATCTGGGTTCCTGGCTCGAGATCATGCGCGAGGACAGCCGCGCCATCGTCCGCGCCGCCAGCGCCGCGTCCAGGGCATCGGACTTCCTCCTCGCATTGCGGGATGCCGGGCCGGGCGAGGCGGATAGTGCGGCCGGCGCGCGCCTGGCCGCGTGAAGGCGACCGAGGGCGCTGCCGGGATCTTCGGTCGCGCCTTCCGGCGCCGGCCGGCAGAGCAAGAGGGGAGCCTTCGGCTTCGTGACGGGCTCGAGCGCCGAGAGAGAGTCTCCCGGCGGCCCGTCATGGAGACTGACCATGGCCAAGAAACCTTCCCTCAAGCTCGTGCTGAGCCCGTCGCGGGACATCCCGTTCGACAAGCTCGTGCTGAGCCAGTCGAACGTGCGCCGCGTGAAATGCGGCGTCTCGATCGGCGAGCTCGCCGAGGATATCGTCCGGCGCACGCTCCTGCAGAGCCTCAACGTCCGGCCGCTGCGCGACGAAGCCGGTCAGGAAACCGGCATGTTCGAAGTGCCCGCCGGCGGGCGGCGTTTCCGCGCGCTGGAGATGCTGGTCGCGCAGAAGCGTCTCGCCAAGGATGCCCCGATCCCCTGCATCGTCCGCACGCCAACTGGCGACGACGCGCCGACCGCGGAGGAGGATTCGCTGGCGGAGAATACCCATCGCCTCCAGCTCCATCCGCTCGACCAGTTCCGCGCGATGCAGGCGCTGGTCGACCAAGGCTCGGACATCGATGCGGTCGCCGCGCATTTCATGACCACGCCCGCGGTCGTCCGGCAGCGGCTGCGGCTCGCCTCGGTCTCGCCCAGGCTCCATGAAATCTATGCCGAGGACGGGATGGCGCTCGACCAGTTGATGGCCTTTTCGGTCAGCGAAGACCATGCCCGCCAGGAACAGGTCTGGGAGCTGGTCACCCAGAGCTGGAACAAGAGCCCCGCCTTCATCCGCAGCCGGCTGACCGAAGCGACGGTCCGTGCCACCGACCGCCGTGCGCGCTTCATCGGCATCGATGCCTATGTCGCGGCGGGCGGCGCCGTCCTGCGCGATCTGTTCGAGGAGGATGGCGGCGGCTGGCTTCAGGATGTCGGGCTGCTCGACCAGCTCGTGATCGAGAAGCTGGGCGCCGAAGGCGAGCGGATCGGCGCCGAGGGGTGGAAATGGGTCGCGGTCGCGATCGACTTTCCCTACGGCAGCACCGACGGGATGCGCGAGCTCGATGGTGTCGAGGCACCGATCGGCGAGGACGAACAGGCGCGGATCGATGCGCTGAAGGCCGAGGGCAATGCCATCGAGGCCGAATATGAAAACGCCGCCGAGATTCCCGATGCGGTCGAAGCGCGCGTCGAGGCGATCGACGAGGAACTTGCGCGCCTGCTCGAGCGGCCGACGCTCTACGAGCCCGAAGAGATGGCGCGGGCGGGCGTGTTCGTCAGCCTCGACCATGACGGCGCGCTCTATATCGAGCGCGGGTTCGTCCGGCCCGAGGACGAGCCTGCCGTCGAGCCCGGCGGCGGCGAGGAGCCGGACGGTTCGGTCGCCGATCCCGAGCTAGAGCGCGCCAGCCCCGCGGCCGGCGGCGCGATCGTCATCGGCGCGGGCTCGGACGACGATGATGAAGGCGATGTCGTCAAGCCGCTGCCCGACCGGCTGGTGGGCGAGTTGACCGCGCATCGCACGGTCGCGTTGCAGGATGCCATTGCGGGCAATCCCGCCACGGCGTTCGCGGCGGTGCTCCACGCCATGGCGCTGTCGACCTTCTATTTCGCGAGCCGGGAATCCTGCCTCGGCATCGCCGTCAGCCGCGCCAGCTTCCCCGACCAGGCGCCGGGCCTGCGCGACAGCCCGTCCGCCCGGTCGATCGCTGCGCGGCATGACGCATGGAAGGCGCGCCTGCCCAAGGCCGATGCCGATCTGTGGTCTGCGCTGATCGCGCTGGACGGCGAGGAGCAGGCGGCCCTGTTCGCACATTGCGCATCGTTCGCGGTCAACGCCGTCTGGGAACCGGCGCCGCGCTACGACAATGGCCGCGTCTCCGCGCACACCGTCCAGCGCCGGATTGCGCACAGCGATGTGCTGGCGCGGGCGGTCGGGCTCGACCTGGTCGCCGCCGGCTGGAAGCCGACCGTCGACAATTATCTCGGTCGGGTGACCAAGCCGCGCATCCTCGAAGCGGTGACCGAAGCGAGGGGAAGCGAGACCGCGGGCCTGATCGACCATCTCAAGAAGGGCGACATGGCGCGCGAGGCCGAGCGGCTTCTCGCCGATGCGGGCTGGCTTGCCGAGCCGCTGCGCACGCCGTCGCTCGAGACGGGACCGGCGGACGCGGTCGATGCCGAAATCCCGGCATTCCTCGAAAGCGAGGAAGGCGCCGAGGGTCACGAGGGCGAGGAATACGCGATCGCCGCCGAATGACACCGCACCGGCGGACGGGCCATGCGTTCGTCCGCCGGCACCTCCGGGAGGCCCGGCATTCGTGCGGGGCCTCTCTTCTTGTGGAGCCCATTCCCATAAGCATCCCCGATTTCGCGCGCTAACTTCGACACCCTGCTGCGCGCCGCTGCCGACGGCGCGCTCGCGCTGCTCGAATGCGCCGACGCTGCGACCGGCGAGCCGCGCTACGTCCTGTGCGCGGTCGGCCGCGATGGCGACGACTATGTGATGACCCCCTTCGGACATCTCGCGCCCGGGGGATCCCTACGCGGCATATCGCCCGCCGACCTGAGCGGTGCGGCGGCGCGAGAGCGAGAGCTTGGCCGGGACGGAGCGAGCGTGCCCGGGTGAGAGAGCGTCCGGCCGCTTGCTCCGTTCCGCGCTCTCCCGGAGACTTTCCTTGGACAATCCCGTTTCGACGGCCCGCTCCGCGGTGCCGGACCCTGCCGCGCCCGCTTCCGCCCGCATCGCCGCCGCCGCGCGCGCCCTCCTTCCCGAGCTCGAACAGGGTGGCCCTGTCACCGCTGGAGCGCTTCGCGCAGCCATGGAGGACGCTTTCGGTGGCTCGGACGCGGCCGGCCTGTGGGACTGGAAAACCGCCTATGACGCCGGCGAGGTCGCGCTGATCCTGTTCCTGCGCAGATACGGGAAAACGATTCTCCGCAAGTCCGCATCGCCACACACCGCGCTTGCCAGATTCGAGGCGCTCGCGCGGCTTCTTCCCAGTCATACCCGCCGATCCGAGACGAGCCAGGCGCTGCAACAGTTCAGCACGCCGGCCGGGCTCGGGTTCGTCGTCGCTGCGGTCGCCGCGATCCGTCCAGGCGATCTGGTCCTGGAACCCTCGGCGGGCACCGGGCTGCTCGCCATCCATGCCGAGCTTGCGGGCGCCCGGCTCGCGCTCAACGAACTCGGCGAGGTCCGTTCTGCCCTGCTCGCGGAGCTGTTCGCCGGCACGGCGGTCACGCGCCATGACGCGGCGCAGCTCCACGATCATTTGCCGCCGGCAATCCGCCCGACCGTCGTGCTGATGAACCCGCCCTTCTCCGCGGTGCCGAACGTGGCGCGCACGATGCGCGACGCGGCGATGCGGCACATCGCCTCGGCGCTCGCCCGGCTCGAGCCCGGTGGGCGACTGGTCGCGATCACCGGCGCGGGATGCTCGCCTCATGTGCCGGCATGGGCCGACGCCTTCGCCCGGCTCCAGGAGCATGGCCGCATCCTCTTCTCAGCGGCCATCGACGGCAGCGCTTACGCCCGCCACGGCACGACGACGGAAACGCGGCTGACGGTCATCGACAAGGTGCCCGCTCCCGATCCGCATCGGTTTCCGGCATCTCCGGGCACGGCGCCCGACACCGCCACCTTGCTGACCTGGGTGCTCGGGCAACTACCCCCGCGCGATCCGGAGTCGGTCGCGATGCCGTGTGTGCAAACGGCATCCGGCGCCGGACTCGCATCGCTGCGCGCCGCCCGCCTGCCTTCCGGTCGCTGCGAACCGATGGTCATACCCCCGGCCCGCGAAACCCCGGATAGTGTCGAACTCGGCTATGAAGCGCTCGACTGGGCACCCGCGCCCGAGCGCCTGACCGAAGGCCTCTACGAGCCCTATGCGCTACAGTCGCTGCATATCCCGGGCGCGCGGCCGCACCCGACCCCGCTCGTCCAGTCGGCGGCGATGGCGTCGGTTGCGCCGCCCCGGCCGGGCTACCGGCCGCACCTTCCGCCCGCGCTCGTCGAGCATGGCACCCTGTCGGACGCGCAGCTCGAATCGATCATCTATGCCGGCGAGGCGCATGGCGGCCTGCTGTCCGGCGCCTGGCGCGTCGATGCGACCTGGGACGTGGTGATGGCCGCGCCCGAGGACGCCGCAGACGCGGTACGCTTCCGCCGCGGCTGGTTTCTGGGCGACGGCACCGGGGCGGGCAAGGGCCGGCAGGTGGCGGGCATCCTCCTCGACAATTGGCTGAAAGGCCGCAGGCGCGCGGTCTGGATCAGCAAATCGGACAAGCTGCTGGAAGATGCCCAGCGTGACTGGTCGGCGCTCGGGCGGGAGCGGCTGCTCGTCACGCCACTGTCGCGCTTCCGGCAGGGCGTGCCGATCCGCTTAAGCGAAGGCGTGCTCTTCACCACCTATGCGACGCTCCGCTCGCAGGAGCGCGGCGAGAAGGCCAGCCGCGTCCGGCAGATCGTCGACTGGCTCGGCGCGGATTTCGACGGGGTGATCGTGTTCGACGAGGCGCATGCGATGGCCAATGCCGCCGGCGGCAAGGGCGAGCGCGGCGACCAGGCGCCGTCGCAGCAGGGCCGCGCGGGTTTGCGGCTCCAGCACGCGCTGCCCAACGCCCGGATCGTCTATGTGTCGGCGACCGGCGCCACCACGGTCCAGAACCTCGCTTATGCCCAGCGCCTGGGGCTGTGGGGCGGCGAGGATTTTCCGTTCGCCACGCGCCAGGAATTCGTGACGGCGATCGAGGACGGCGGCGTCGCCGCGATGGAAGTGCTCGCCCGCGACTTGAAGGCGCTCGGCCTCTATGCGGCGCGCTCGCTGTCGTTCGACGGCGTCGAATATGAAGTGCTCGAACACCAGCTCACGCCCGAGCAGGTGCGGATTTACGACGCCTATGCGGGCGCCTTCCAGATCTTATGCGCAGCTGCGCATAAGATCGATTATCACGAGGTCGCGATAATGTGAAGGAACGCGGC
>NZ_JBYTEN010000042.1:0-5225 GCF_058790595.1 Sphingomonas sp. EU05-FHT14C10
AAATCATGGAAAACCGAAGGAAACCTGCGTCTCTCGCCGCCACGCTCGACATAAACTGCGACTGCAAAGAATATGTGATCGACTATCTCGAGCGCGCCTTTCCGACCCGGCAGATGCGGGTCTTCACGGACGATACCGGCACGCAGCGTTCTGTGCCCATGGAAGACGAAGCTGGGAATCCCGTGTACAACCCGGAGGCCGAGGCCGCGCGTTCACGGCTTATAGAAGATCTGTGCGCTCTGCCTCCGATCACCTCCGCACTCGACGGCCTGCTCGAACAGTTCGGCCATGACACCGTTGCCGAGGTCACGGGGCGGACCAAGCGGCTCGTCTCGACGGCTGACGGCCGCCAGAAGCTCGAGACCCGTTCTACCCGGACGAGCCAGGCTGAAGCGGCCGCGTTCATGCAGGGCCGCAAGCGGATCCTCATCTTCTCCGATGCCGGCGGGACGGGTCGGTCATACCATGCCTCGCGCGATGTGCCGAACCAGGAGCAGAGAGTTCACCTGTTGCTGGAGCCCGGCTGGCGAGCCGACCGAGCCATCCAGGGCCTGGGTCGCACGCACCGCACGCATCAGGCGAGCACGCCGCTGTTCCGGCCCGTCACAACCGACTGCAAAGGCGAGCTACGCTTCACGAGCACGATCGCGCGCCGCCTCGACAGCCTGGGCGCTCTCACCCGCGGCCAGCGCCAGACCGGCGGGCAAAACCTCTTTGATCCCGCCGACAATCTCGAGAGCGAATATGCCTGCGCGGCGCTCGTCACCTGGTTTCATCTGCTCGTCGGCGGCAAGCTGACCAGCGTGTCGCATGGCGAGTTCGAACGCCGAACCGGCCTAGAGCTCTGCGACAAGGACGGAGTCATGAAGGATGAGCTCCCGCCCATCCAGCGCTGGCTCAACCGGATCCTGGCGCTCCCGATCGCCCTTCAGAACAAGATATTCGATGAGTTTCTTTCCTTGGTCGAAACCCGTGTCTCGGCCGCGCGCGACGCCGGGCGTCTCGACGTCGGAGTCGAGACGATCCTCGTCGATACCGCTACGCTGGTGGATGACACACTTTTGCGAACTGATCCGGTCAGTGGGGCGACATCACACCTGCTCACGATCGAGATCGCTCATCGCAGGACGCCGGTCGCGCTGGACCGCATCCTCCATATCGCGAACAGCGATGCCACCGCCGAGTTCCTGATCAACGGGAAGTCCGGCATGGTCGCGTTGCAGACGCGTGCCCGCGCCCTCATGGAGGAGAAAGAGGGAACGCCGATCCCGCGCTTCGAGCTAATGCGGCCGACACGGCGTGAATACATGCGGGAGCAGGAGCTGTTCGAGAGCGCCTGGACGACGATCGACCGCGACGCCTTTTGTCGAAAGTGGCTCGAAGAGGCAGAAGTAGCAGCGAACAAGGTCGACACCGAGACCATTCGGCTCGCGACCGGCTTGTTGCTCCCGATCTGGTCCGCGCTGCCGAGCGATCATCTCGTGGTCAACCGGATCGCGGACAAGGCGGGCAACAGCTGGCTCGGACGGCTCGTCTTCGACGAGCATGTCGTGCAACTCTTCACGAGGCTCGGCATCGACCGTGCCGAGAACATGCCACCCACGGATATCGTCAAGTCCGCCTCGTCGGGACGCAGCGTTGATCTGACCCGGCCGTTCCCGATGACGATCAAACGCTCCCTGGTGAACGGCTCCCAGCGGATCGAACTGGTCGGCGCACCATCGCAGCAACTTGCATGGCTCAAGTCCCTGGGTTGTTTCACCGAGGTTATCCAGTACCGAACCCGCGTCTTCCTGCCCATGGCAACGGCCGGCGACACGCTCGATCGCATACTGCGCGCCGCTGCCTGAGGCGGCCATCGCACATGCTGAATAAGCCACCCCGAATATTCGCAGGATTGAAAATTCGCGTTGCGCGCCCACATCTTAGCGATCGTTCAACAACGGAAAGGAGGTGGTCAGATGTCTCATTGTCACATGCCGCGTGCGGCGGCTCTCATGAGCAAGACCTCCGCCTCGGGGGTCCGGCTCGGCTGAGCTGCCCGTTCAGGCAGGACAATGGAAGGGTCGTCCGAAAGGGCGGCCCTTCGTTTTTGTGCGCATGTCTCGAAGCATGAGGCGACCGAGAGCGAGCACGCGGGGGCGGCGTCCACCCTCCCGGAGCGCTCTGAGCCAGAGAGAGGGAAGGGGGGTCGGGGATGGTGTCCGGAACTTGCCGGACGCCATGAGGAGTTTCCCCCGTGATCCAGACCGTCAAACTCAGCAAGCTGCGTCTCTCGCCAATCAACGTTCGCACAGCGCCGGACGAGCAGCTCCAGATCGGACCCATGGCCGCGAGCATCGAGGCGAAGGGCGTTCTGCAGAACCTTCTCGTCACTCCGGCCAAAAAGCCGCGCGGCACCTATGAGGTGTTCGACGGCGGCCGCCGTTGGCGAGCGCTCCGTCTCCTGGCGGAGCGCGGCACGATCTCGGAGGCGGACTACGACGTGCCTGTCATGGTGCTGACGGGGGAGGATGCCGAACTCTCCGAGACTTCGACCGCCACCAACTTTCATCAGCTCAAGATGACGCCGGCCGAAGAATGCCGCGCCTTCCAGCACTTCATCGGCAAGAGTGGCGACATCGATGCGGTTGCCAAGCGGTTCGGCGTCACCCGTCGCTTCGTGGAAGGTCGCCTGCGGCTCGCCTCTCTCGCCGAGCCGATCTTCGAGGCGCTGAGCAAGGGCGAGATCACGCTCGATATCGCCAAGGCATACGCCTCGACCGAGAATCGCGAGAAGCAGCTCCTCGTCTGGAACACGTATAAGCACAGTGAGGTGACCGCGGACACGATCCGCCGGGTCATCGAAAACGAGACGCTCAAAGCCAGCGACCCCATCGCGATGCTGGTCGGCGAACCGCGCTATCGTGCTGCCGGCGGCAAGATCGACGGCGACCTTTTCACAGACGGCAACGACCGTTGGGTCAATCCGGAGATCGCCCATCGTCTCGCCGGCGAGATCATGGAGGCCGAGGCCCGGCGGATCGGTGAGGAGACCGGGCTCGCCTGGATCCGCCCGATCGCCAGCAACTACACGCACAATGCCGCCCACGGGCTCTACCGCGTCATTCTTCAGCCGCCGGAACTGACCGCGGCCCAGAGTGCTCGGCTTGCCGAAATCGCCGAGCGTCGCGGTGCTCTCGAGGCCGAGATGCAGGATGCGGATCTGTCGGAGGCGGCGGTCAAGCTGCTCGACCAGGAAGATGATCGGCTGATCGCCGAGGCCGAGGCAATCGAGAATCGCCCACCGGTGTTGCCGGACGAGCTGAAAGCCCATGTGGGAGCGTTCCTCGTCCTCACCCCCCAAGGCGAGATGCGGCTCGACTCGCAATATTACAGCGAGCAGCAAATCCTCATCGAAAAGCCGCGCGAACCCGTCACGGGCGAGGATGATACTGCTCGTGACGGCGAGGCGGGTCGGGAAGATTCGCCGACCGGAGGATTTCGCGTCGCCGATCGTGGTTCCGCGCAGCCGGGCCGTCGGCCCGAGGCGGTGGCGCCCGGCGGAAAGCCACTCAGCGGGCGGCTGTATGATGAGCTTGCGATCCAGCGACGCGACATCCTCGCTTCGTGCCTCCTGGCGCAGCCCGCGCTGGCGCTCGACTTCGCGCTGTTCGTGATGATCGACGCCCGGATGTGCTCATCTGGCGGTCCCGCCGACGGCGCCGTCAAGTACGGCACGACGATTCGCGCGATGGGTCCGCAGGATCCCATGGTCGGAGATATGCCCAGCTCCCGCGCACGCGCCTACCTGGCGGAAGCCCATGATGGTCTCGACGCCGCGTGGACCGAGCATGACAGCGAGGTGGATCGTTTCGAGGGGTTCCGCGCTCTCGACGATGATAGCAAGGCGAACTGGCTCGCTTATATGGTCGCGCTGTCGCTCGAAGCGAAGCCCGGCCCGTCCAATGTCCAGGTTCCGCTTCACAACCGGATCGCCACGATCCTCGAGGTCGACGTCGCGGGCTGGTGGCGGCCGACCTCGGAGAATTTCTTCGACCGCGTGAACAAGGGCACGATCCTCAGCCTCCTCCACGATGTCGGGGGGCCGGCGCTTACGGCCCGTCACGCTTCGCTCAAGAAGACCGAGATCTCCGAAAGCTGCCAGAAGCTGTTCGCCGGGGAGTCGATCGTCGAACCCGAGGTCAAGCAGGCTGCGCTCGCCTGGGTTCCCAATGCGATGCGCTTCCTCGACGATGCCAACGCGAAGGTCATCGATCCCGCTGATGACGGCGATGCCGAAGACCCGTCCGATGACGCCGAACGCGGCTCGCAGGCCGAGGGCGGCGAGCTCTTCGAACCGGTCGAGGCCTGACCACCCGGCCACGGCCATCCGAACAACCGCGAGAAACTGGCCGTCGGCGCGCCCGCGTCGGCGGCCATCCCGTCATGCGACCGGAGCCCATCATCATGCGCGCCAAATCGACACCGAGCTGCGACGTCGCGGCCGAGATCACCAGTCTCATCATCCGCAAACTGGAGGAAGGGGTTGCGCCCTGGAGCCGACCGTGGCGCGTCACCGGCGCCGGGGGCAGACCGCTGCGGCACTGTGGCACGCCATACACCGGCATCAACACCATCTATCTCTGGGCGATCGCCGACGCGAATGGCTATCGATCCCGCTATTGGATGACTTACCGCCAGGCCGAGGCCCTTGGCGCAAATGTCCGCCGCGGCGAAAGCGGCTCACTCTCGGTCTATTATTCCAACTTCAAAAAGACCGAGGCCAATCCCGTTACGGGCGCCGAGACCGAAAGGAATATCCGGTTCCTGCGGCACTATGTCGTCTTCAACGCCGATCAGATCGATGGTCTTCCAGCCTATTTCTATTCCGGCTCCGACATCATCGATCCTGGCGACCCGTCCGACCGTCAAGGCGCGATCGACGCCTTTTTCGGAGCTGTCCCTGCCAAAGTGCGCCACGGGGGCGATCGCGCCTTCTTCCACCCAACTTTCGATTACATCCAGATGCCGCACCAGCGGTCCTTCAGGACAATGGACCACTATGCTTCGGTGCGCGCGCACGAGACGACGCATTGGTCGGGCGGCACCGCCCGCCTCGCGCGGACGTTCGGCAAGCGGTTCGGGGACCAGGCATACGCATTTGAGGAGCTGGTCGCCTTATCTGGACAGTCTGCGCCGCCCGCAACATTGCAGTAAGGTCGGCGATGGACGCCCACGGTAGG
>NZ_JBYTEN010000043.1:0-4835 GCF_058790595.1 Sphingomonas sp. EU05-FHT14C10
CGTCTCTGCGCGCACTTATGGGTCGACTCTATGCGTCGACGACTCCAGCATTCCAAAGGCATCCATCGGACAGTTGTAGCATCGCCTCTCGTCGCAGAGCCGGCATATCGTCAGCGCCGAGACAGCGTCGTCAGACATCTGCGCAAGTATTGTCTCGGCAATACGTTCCAGCACGAGGCGGTCAGCATTCGAGACATGGCTAAGGATTTCGGATAAAGTCTCGTTTCTTCGTTGCAGGATCGCAGATAGGCGAGTCTCGCCTGCCTCAGTGAGCATCAGCGCTACTGCACGACGGTCCCGTAGCGCTTTGGATCGAACGGCGAACCCGGCTGCAACCAATCGATCGACAAGCCGCACCGTCCCCGCGTGGGACAAGCCTAGCACCCGTCCTAATTCGTCGATCGAAAGACCGGTCGCGTGACCGATGACGACGATCGCCGCGGTGGTTTCGCCACCGCCGGGTATCGTCGGGTCGAATGCCGCCTTCTTAATTCGATCGGTGATGCCCACTGCGAGGGCGCCGAACAGATTGACGAGCCGGTCCGAGAGTACGTTCAAAGGGTTGCCTCATTCATTGACGGCGCATAGTGTATGCGCAGCGCATATATCACGCCTGTCTAAGCATGAAGGCAGGTCATGCGCCATGATGAAAGCGAGGCACCATGTTTTCGACATTACACATAGCTGAAAAGACGACCGGCTCTCGCGGGTCTCTCGCGTTGCTGCGCTGGGCGCTGGTGGTCATCTTTCTCTGGTTCGGTTGCATGAAATTCACGAGCTATGAAGCGATGGGCATCGCGCCATTGATGAAGAACAGTCCGATCATGAGCTGGATTCCGGCCGTTTTTGGGGTGCAGGGTGGAAGCTATTTTATAGGCACCGTCGAGCTCGCGACGGCCGCTGCGCTGATTATCGGTGCTTTCAACAAGACGGCCTCCGCTCTCGGCGCGGCGATGTCATGCCTGACTTATGCCGTGACACTGACGTTTTTCCTGAGCACGCCTGGCGTCGCCGAGCCGACCGCTGGCGGGTTCCCGGCGATTTCGGCCGGAACCGGACAGTTCCTGTTGAAGGACCTGGTGCTTCTTGCGGCATCAGCGTGCCTTCTACTTGCGTCCATACGGACAGCAGACGCGTGACGGCAAACAGGTGATAGGCGACGCTCCGGACCTGCGCTTTTGCCGAACCATACCCGCCTCAGCCCATAACGATCGACAAACCCTGTCGCTTTGATAGGGTGTTCGAAAACATGCTTTCGAGGGTTTGTCGTACATGCTGGTCGGATATATGCGGGTGTCAACGACCGATGACCGCCAAACGGTCGATCTCCAGCGGGACGCGCTCGTCGCAACCGGGGTCGATCATCGGCATCTCCATACCGACAAGGCATCCGGCGCGCGCGACGACCGACCAGGCCTGAAAGCCTGCCTCGACTATCTGAACGCGGGCGACACACTGATCGTGTGGAAGCTCGACCGGCTCGGACGCTCGCTGCCGCACCTGCTGACGATCGTCACCGATCTGAAGGCGCGCGGCATCGCGTTCCGGTCGCTGACCGAGCAGATGGATACGACCACGCCGCACGGCGAATTGCTGTTCTCGCTGTTCGGTGCATTGGCACAATATGAGCGTGCGCTCACGCGCGAACGGGTGATGGCGGGACTGGCTGCTGCCAAACGCCGGGGACGCCAAGGTGGCCGCCCGCCGATGATCGACGCCGAAACGCTCGAGCGGATCACCGCCGCGCTGGATGGCGGGGCCAGCAAGGCGTCCGTCTGCCGGACCTTCAAGGTGCCGCGTTCGACCCTTCTCGGCACGCTTGCCCGGATCGGCTGGACCGCACCGGCCAAGGTCTAAGCCGATGCCGCGTCGCGCCGTCCTGTCGGACGAGCAACGCGCGGCGTTGCTCGCGCTTCCCGACGACGAAACCCTGCTCGTCCAGCACTGGACATTGAGCCGGGACGACTTGGCCATCATCGTCCGCCGGAGGCGACCGCATAACCGGCTGGGTTTCGCGATCCAGCTTTGCGCGCTGCGCTATCCTGGCCGTTTCCTGCGACCCGGTGAACTGATCCCTGATACGCCGCTCGCGTTCGTCGCAGAGCAATTGCAGGTCGGACCCGAGGTGCTGGCCGACTACGCGACGCGCGGCCCGACCCGGTACGAACAGCTCGATGCACTGCGCGATGCATTCGGCTTCATGCCGCTCAGTCGGCCGCTGCGAACGACGTTGCAGGAATGGCTCCTGCCGATCGCGCTGACGACGACCAGCGGGGCTAGGCTGGCGCGCGTGATGCTGGATGAGTGCCGGCGACGGCGCATCATTGTGCCGGGCATCAGTTCGGTCGAGCGGATGGTCGCACAGGCGTTGCTCGATGCCGAACGCCATGTCGCCGAGCATCTGACCCGAGGACTCGATGCTCGACAGCGCCGGCTGCTCGATGCGCTTCTCCTGCCCCACACAGGCACGAACTTGAGCGATCTGGCCTGGGTGCGGCAGTCACCCGGCAAGCCCGGCCGAAAGACATTCGCCGCCATCATCGAGCGACTGACACTGCTTCGGGCCATCGGGATCGATCCGGATATCGCCGTAGGCGTCCATCCCGAGCGCCTCCGACGCCTGTGCCAGGAAGGCGTGCGGCTGACCGCGCAACATGTTCGGACGCTGCAAGCGACGCGGCGTCGCGCCACATTGGTGGCGACCATCCTCGAAACCATCGTTACCCTCACCGACGATGCGGTGCTGATGTTCGATCGCCTGCTTGGGCAGATGTTCCGGCGCGAACAGAACAGCGCGGACACGACACTCAAGCGCAACCGGCGCACCATCAACGGCAAAATCCGGCTGCTTGCCCAACTCGGCGCTGCCTTGCTCGCCGCCAAGATATCAGGTGGCGATATCGGCGCTGCGGTCGAGGCAGCGATCGGATGGAATGATCTCGGCCGCGAGGTCGATGAAGCCCGCAAGCTGATCCGCCCCGATTCGGTCGATCCCGTCGCGGTCGCCGCGACCAATTACCCCGTCCTCCGACAGGTCGGTCCCTCGTTCATCGCCTCGTTCACATTCGGGGCGGTGCCAGCCTGCCATGCGCTCGCGCGAGCGGTCGCGATCATGCGCGACCTTCATTTTGGTCATCTGCGCAAATTGCCTGCAGGCACGCCAGTCGGCTTCATCCGGCAAGCTTGGCGTCGGGCGATCGGCACCGGCATTCCCGATCGCAGGATCTATGAATTGTGCGTGCTGGTCGAGCTTCGCGACCGGCTTCGCGCCGGCGACATGTGGGTCGAGGGAAGCCGACGCTATCGTGCTGTCGAGCAGCAACTCATTCCTGCCCCCGTATTCGCCAACATGCGCGCGGCCGGCCCCTTGCCGATACCGGCACCGGATACGGCCGATATCTGGCTGGCCGAACGACGCGCCCGCCTCGCCCGTCGATTGGCCGAGGTCGAGCGAAAGGCGGAGACGGACGCGCTGGAAGACGTGCAGCTCAGCTTGGGCAGGCTGCGGATTTCGCCCTTGAAGGCGATTACTCCCGAGGAATCCGATACCGCCCTTGCGCCGCTCTATGCGCATCTGCCCGCGATCCGCATCACCGACCTTCTTGCCGAAGTCGATCGATGGACCGGGTTCAGCCAGTGCTTCACGCATCTGCAAAGTGGCCGTGCCGCGGATGAACCACGTGCGATCCTCACGGCGGTGCTCGCCGATGCCACCAATCTGGGCCATACGCGCATGGCGGAAGCCTGCAATCTCGTGACCCAGCGCCAACTCGGTTGGCTCGCCTCATGGCATCTGCGCGAGGAAACCTACGGTCGCGCGCTCGCCCGGCTTGTCGACGCCCAACACACCGCGCCGCTGGCCGCGCTGTTCGGGTCCGGCACCTCGTCCAGCTCAGACGGTCAGAACTTTCCGCTCGACCGCCGCGCCCAGGCAACCGGCGCAGTCAATCCGCACAAGGGGACAGAGCCGGCTGTCTCCTTTTACAGCCACGTCTCGGATCGCTACGCGCCGTTCCATTCCACAGTTATCTCCGCTTCGGCGAGCGAGGCGGCACAGGTGCTCGACGGGCTGCTCCACCACGGCGCCGATCTGCACATCGAAGAGCATCACGTCGATGGCGGGGGCGTCTCCGACCATGTGTTCGCGCTATGTCATCTGCTTGGGTTCCGGTTCGCGCCGCGTATCCCGAATATCGCCGCACGCCGTTTGCACCTGTTTAACGGCATCGAACCCGGCCCCGATATTGCGCCGCTGGTCGCGGGCCGCATCGACGAAGGTCTGATCGAGGCACACTGGGACGACGTGCTGCGACTGGGAACCTCGATCCGCACAGGCGTCGTCAGCGCCTCGATCATGCTGGAACGGCTCGGCTCCTATCCACGCGCCAACGGCCTGGCACTGGCGTTGCGCGAGATCGGTCGCGTCGAGCGTACCCTGTTCACGCTCGACTGGATCGAGCAGCCCGAACAGCGTCGCCGCGCCACCCGCGAACTCAACAAGGGAGAAGCGGAAAATGCCCTGAAACGCGCCATCTTCTTCCATCGCATCGGCCGTATCCGCGATCATGCGCTGCAAGCCCAAAGCCATCGGGCGAGCGCGCTGAACCTCGTCGCCGGTGCCATCGTCCTGTGGAACACGACCTACCTGCAAGCCGCCCGGATGCATCTCGCCAACCTCGGCCGGCCGGTCCCGCCGGACCTGCTGCAACACCTATCACCGCTCGGTTGGCAGCATATCAATCTCACCGGCGATTACCTCTGGACCGATCCCGATGCGCCATCCACCGCGCTCAGACCGCTTCGCCAGATGCGCGCCGTCGAAGGCACGGCAAAAC
>NZ_JBYTEN010000044.1:0-3881 GCF_058790595.1 Sphingomonas sp. EU05-FHT14C10
CTCCCCCACCCGGCCTCCCATCCAGGATACACTCTGTGGGAGGCCGGGTGGGGGAGCGGGCTGGCGCCGCGAATGCGCCAAAGGCGCATTCTCAACCAGCAGCGACCACGCGATCGCCGACGAACGGGTTGGTCGCGCGTTCGTGCGCGAAGGTCGACATCGGACCGTGCCCGGGCACGAAATGCGTGTCGCCGCCCAGCGGCCATAGCTTCTTCGTGATCGAATCGATCAGGTCCTGGTGATTGCCGAGCGGGAAATCGGTACGCCCGATCGATCCCTGGAAGAGCACGTCGCCGACCATCGCGACTTTCGACGGCGCGTGGTGGAAGACGACATGGCCGGGCGTGTGGCCGGGGCAATGAATGACGTCGAGCGTCAGATTGCCGACGGTCACCTGCTCGCCGTCGGTCAGCCAGCGGTCGGGCTCGAAGACGCGGCCGTCGACGCCATATTTGCGGCCATCCTCATCGAGGCGCGCGATCCAGAAGCGATCGGCCTCGTGCGGGCCCTCGATCGGCACGCCAAGCTCCTTCGCCAGCGTTCCTGCCTCGCCGCAATGATCGATATGGCCGTGGGTGATGAGGATCTTCTCGACATCGACGCCGGCCTGCTTCGCGGCAGCCTTCAGTTTCGACAGATCGCCGCCGGGGTCGACGAACGCCGCCTTGTTGGTCTCGGTGCACCAGAAAAGCGTGCAATTCTGCTGGAGCGGCGTGACGGGCACGATCGCGGCTCTCATCGGGGGCGTCGACATGATGCTCGACATGGCGCGCCCGGTGATGCGGCGCAAGAGTTGCGTTCGCGCGCGAAACCCGCTTTGGCCCCCGCGTGCGCAGCGACCGGCCCTTTGTCCTTCTCGACGATGCCCGCCCCGGGGGGCAGGCTTTGCTCTACGTCGATCCGGTCGCGATCGTTCGCGCCGACCGGCCGGAAGAGGTGCGTCCGGCGCTGGAAAGGCTGCGGGGTACGGGGCTCCATGCCGCCGGCTTCCTGGCCTATGAGGCGGGGCATGCGCTGGAGCCGCGGCTGGCGGGGGTCGGCGACAAGCCGGCGCTGCCGCTCTTGTGGTTCGCTCTGTTCGAGCGCGCGGAATCCATTGATCCCACAGAATGGCTACCCGATCCGGCGGGCGCTTATGTAGGCTCACCTCGGCCGGCTGTCGCACGCGCCGATTATCTGACGCAGGTGGCGACGGTGCAGCGCGCGATTGCGGCGGGCGACATCTATCAGGCCAATCTGACCTTCGACTGCGCCGTGCCTTTCGCCGGCGATCCGCGCGCGGCCTATGCCGGGTTGCGCGAACGCCAGCAGGCGGGGCACGGCGCGCTGGTCTTTACCGGCGAGGACTGGTTGGTCTCGCTGTCGCCCGAGTTGTTCTTCACGCTCGAGGACGGCCGCCTGGTCACGCGCCCGATGAAGGGCACGGCGCCGCGCGAAGCCGACGACGAAGCCGCGATCGCAAGGCTGCGCGCGGACCCCAAGCAGCGCGCCGAAAATCTGATGATCGTCGATCTGCTGCGCAACGACCTGTCGCGCGTCGCGGCACCGGGCAGCGTTGCGGTGCCCGAGCTGTTCGCGGTCGAGACCTATCCGACGCTGCACCAGATGACCTCGACCGTGGAGGCGCGGCTCGCCGAAGATCGGGATGCGATCGACGCACTTGCGACGCTTTTCCCCTGTGGTTCGATCACCGGGGCGCCCAAGATCCGCGCGATGGAGATCATCGCCGATGTCGAACAGCGCGCGCGCGGCATCTACACCGGTGCGATCGGCAGGCTTGATCCCGGCGGCGATGCGGCGTTCAATGTCGCGATCCGCACGCTGCACCTGAGGGCGGGGCACCTGAGCGCGGGGGAGGGCGTCGCGTCGCTCGGGCTGGGGTCGGGGATCGTCGCCGACAGCGATCCGGCCGACGAGTGGCGCGAGTGCCTGGGCAAGGGAGGGTTCGTGGCTTCACCGCAGCGTTTCGACCTGATCGAGACGATGGCCTTCGATCCCGAGGAAGGCCTGCTGAAGCTCGACCGCCATCTGGCCCGGATGAAGGCGAGCGCCGATGCGCTGGGCTTTGCCTTCGATCGCCACGATGTGCGCAACGAGTTGCAAGCCGCGACCTTCCGCCTGCGCAAGCCGGCGCGCGTGCGCCTGATCGCCGGGCGCGGCGGCGAGATGGCGGTCGAGGTTCGCTCCATGCCCGCCATGCCCGCTGAGCCGGTCGGCGTCGCGGTTGCGCCGCTGCCTGTCGAGGGCGCCGATTTCCGCCTGCGTCACAAGACCACCGATCGCGCCTTCTACGACGACGCCCGCCGCGCCGCCGCGGCCTTCGAGGTCGTCTTCACCGATCCCGAGGGCTTTCTTACCGAAGGCAGCTTCACCTCGCTGTTCGTCGAGCGCGGGGGCATGCTGCTCACCCCGCCGCTTGCGCGCGGCCTGTTGCCGGGAATCCTGCGGGCCGAACTGATCGACGAGGGCCGCGCGATCGAGGCCGATCTGACGCCTGCCGACCTTGCCGGCGGTTTTTTGATCGGAAACGCGCTGCGCGGCCTGTTGCCCGCGCGCATCCTTGGGTTATAGCGCCCCCGCGCTGCAACAGAAGGAACCGCAATGCCTCGCTTGTCCGCTGCCCTCGACCGTATCCAGCCCTCGGCGACGCTCGCCATGACCGGGCGCGTCCTCGAGCTCAAGCAGCAGGGCGTCGACGTGATCGGCCTGTCGGCTGGCGAGCCCGATTTCGATACGCCCGATTTCGTCAAGGACGCAGCGATCGAAGCGATCCGCGCGGGCAAGACCAAATATACGGCGGTCGACGGCATCCCCGAGCTGAAGGCGGCCGTGCGCGCCAAGTTCAAGCGCGACAACGGGCTCGACTACGCCGCCAATCAGGTGAGCGTGAACGTCGGCGGCAAGCATACGCTGTTCAACGCGCTCGTCGCGACCGTGGATGCGGGCGATGAAGTGATCATCCCCGCGCCCTATTGGGTCAGCTATCCCGATATCGTCGCCTATGCGGGCGGCACGCCGGTGTTCATCGCGGCGGGGGCCGACCAGGCCTACAAGATCACGCCCGAGCAGCTTGAGGCGGCGATCACCCCGCGCACGCGCTGGGTGCTGCTCAACTCGCCGTCGAACCCCAGTGGCGCCGCCTATTCGGGCGAGGATCTGAAGGCGCTGGGCGAAGTGCTGCGCCGTCATCCGCAAGTGCTGATCCTGACGGACGACATGTACGAGCATATCTTCTACGCCGACTATCCCTTCGCGACGATCGCCGAAGTCTGCCCCGATCTCTACGATCGCACGCTGACGGTGAACGGCTGTTCCAAGGCCTATGCGATGACCGGCTGGCGCATCGGCTATGCCGGCGGCCCGGCGTGGATCATCAAGGCGATGGCGAAGCTCCAGTCGCAGTCGACCTCCAACCCCTGCTCGATCGCGCAGGCGGCGGCGGTGGCGGCGCTCAACGGGCCGCAGGACTTCCTCGCCGTGCGGCAGGAAGCCTTCCGCAAGCGCCGCGACCTCGTGGTCGGGATGCTCAACGAGGCCGAAGGGCTCATCTGCCCGACACCCGAAGGCGCCTTCTACGTCTATCCCGATGCGGCGGGCTGCATGGGCAAGACGACGCCCAAGGGCGTGCTGATCGACAGCGACGAAGCGCTGATCAACTATTTCCTCGACGATGTGCGCGTCGCCGCCGTCCACGGGGCTGCCTTCGGCCTCAGCCCGGGTTTCCGCGTGAGCTATGCCACGTCGGATGCGGTGCTGATCGAGGCCTGCACGCGCATCCAGCAGGCCTGCGCCGCGCTGCGCTGAACTCTCGGCGGCACCGGCCCGCTCCCCCACCCGGCCTCCCACAGAGTGTATCCTGGATGGGAGGCCGGGTGGGGGAG
>NZ_JBYTEN010000045.1:0-3802 GCF_058790595.1 Sphingomonas sp. EU05-FHT14C10
TTATCACGAGGTCGCGATAATGTGAAGGAACGCGGCAGCGACGTGGATTCTCCTAATGCGGGGCGATGTTGCTGCGCATTATTTTGATTGCGAACCTCGGCGGTCTCTGGACCAGCTGAGGATAAAAGCATGTTGAAATTGCACGACGAGTTGATCGCCGAACTCTCGAATTTGCTCACGACGCAGAATTATAACCCGGTGGTCGTAGCGAACCATCGCCTGTACGCCCGCGCGTTTCTCGATTATCTGGCCGAGTGCGGCGTGCAGGTGGAAACTGTGACGCTGGCGCAGGTCGATCAGTATCTTGCCTATGCAGTTCAGGATTTCGAAGCCCAGTACGGGCGGCCTCCCTGTGCGCGCTGGCAGATGTTGCCCCGCACATCGATCAACAAACTGCTCCGGCTTGCCCAAGGCAAATGGCCGCCCGAGCCAGAGATGACCGAACCGGAAACCGCGTATCGGCAGGCGATCTGCTGCGAATACGAGGCATGGCTGCGCGACGAGCGCGGTCTGGCAAGCGCTTCCATCTCGGCGCTTCTGTGGGAGGCACGGAACTTCCTGCGATGGCAGTTCGAACGGGGCGGGGCGGCCAGCCTCGACACCTTGAGCATCGGGGAGGTCGATCTCTACATGGACATGCGCGCCCCTGGATTACGGCGCAAATCATTGGCCGATGTCGCTGAGCGGCTCCGGTCGGTGGTGCGGTATCTGCATCGGACGAGGCGCATCCCGATGGATCTCACGCCGCACATCATCGGCCCCATGCTCTACGCCTATGAAGACGTGCCCTCGACGCTGGACAGGCGCCAAATCGCCGCGGTGCTGGCGGCGACGAAGAAGGATGGATCGCCGCGGGGACTGCGCGATTTTGCGGTACTTCAACTGCTTGCCACATATGGGTTGCGCGAAGGTGAGATCTGTCGCCTTCGGCTTGAAGACGTGAACTGGCGCGGAGAAGCCCTGCGTATCCGTCACACCAAGACCAATGCGTACTCCTACTTGCCGCTATTGGCGCCCGTTGGTGAGGCGCTCCTCGACTATCTGCGTAATGGGCGCCCCCAGGTTGAGGGGCGGGAAATCTTCATCCGGTCCTGCGCGCCCTATATCGCAATGACAAACCTGTATGGCATGATCCGCGGGCGGTTGTCAGCCGCTGGCGTCGAGCCGCCGGGAAAGCGAGGAGCGCATGTCTTTCGCCACGCGCGGGCGGTCGAAATGCTGCGGGCGTCGGTCCCGCAAAAGATCATCGGCGACGTGCTCGGACATCGATCCACCGAATCCACCAACGCCTATCTCAAGCTGGCGACAGATGATCTCCGAGCCGTGGCGCTCGACGTGCCCGGATCGGAGGTGCTGCCATGAGCGCCTGGCACGATCCCGATCGCACGGTCATCGACGCCTTCCTGGAAAAATCGCAGTTCCGGCAGGGAAGCAGGCCGACTTATCGCTGGTTCCTTCGCAGCTTCGAGAATGTAGCCCAGCGTCATCCGGCGGTCGACCGGCAGATGCTCGAAGTCTGGCTGAAGGAAATGGAAAAACGTTGGCGAATGCCGACGCTGCTCAACCAGGTCTGCATTGTCGATCGCTTCCTCGACCACCTCGTCGAAATCGGGCTGATCGCAGATAATCCCGTTGCCGTGCTTCGCCGTCAATACAACGTCAAACAAAGCAAGCCGATCTGGCGAGCGCTGGCTTCCGCAAATCCCGACGGAGCCTTGGCCGCATTGCGACGCCCCGCGCCCTTCGGCAGCTCGCTGGGGGACTTCATGCGTGAGCATGTCGCGTTGATGCGGAGCCGGGGGTATCAGTATGAGACTCAGGCTCACTGGTTATTGCGGTTCGATCGGTTCCTCCAGGCGACCCCGGAACTGACAGGGGCATCGCTTGAGACGATGCTGGCGCGCTGGGCAACTGCCAAGCTGACCCGCAATCACGCGGCTGAATGCCAGAAGCTCGGGCGCCTCCTGACTAAGGCGCGGTATCGCCTTGATCCCAGCATCCCACCGAAACGCTTCAACGCCCGTCCCGAGCGGGAAGTGGCACGAGAGCATCGACGACCGCACATCTTCAGCCCGGCCGACGTTCGGCAGATGCTCGACGTTGCCCGCTCCTATCCGTCGCCGGACGCGCCGCTGCGGCCGATGGTTCTCTACACCATGGTGGTTCTGGCCTATTGTGCCGGACTGCGCCGTAGTGAACTCGCCGGGCTCGATCTGGGTGACGTCGATCTTCAATCAGACACGATCACAGTGCGGGAAACGAAGTTCTACAAGACCAGGATATTGCCGCTAACCGGCAGCGTCATGGCCGAATTACGGGCCTATATCGATGCAAGGCGGCGCGCTGGCGCCCCACAGGATCCTCGGTCCGGGCTCTTCTGGCACGAGCACTTCAATGATCGCTATACCCCGGTGACGGTCTCAACGATGATCACCAACGTCATGCGCCGTGCCGGGTTCAAGGCCCCGACCGGGCGGACAGGGCCGCGTGTTCATGACCTGCGCCACTCGATGGTCGTGAACCGGATCCTTCAATGGTATCGATCCGGCGTCAATCCGCAGGACAAACTGCGCTTCCTCTCCACCTACATGGGCCACCGGGACATCAACTCCACGCTGGTCTACATCACCGTCACGCAGGACCTGCTGCAGGAAGCAAGCGAGCGGTTCCGGACCGTCGGCGCCCGATGCCTCACGATGGAGGCGCGGTCATGACGAAGGGCAATCTCTTCCCCGCATTGTTGCGGGCGTTCTTTCAGGAATGGTTGGCTGAGCAACGCAGTGCATCTGTCCATACGATCCGGTCTTACCGCGACACCTGGCGGTTGTTGCTTCGGTTCATCGCGGAGCGAAAGGGCGGCGGGGTCGCGCGGATCATGCTGGCCGACGTCTCGGCCGGAGAGGTTCGCGCGTTCCTCCACCACACCGAGCATGGGCGCAGGGGCACGATCGGTACACGCAACTGCCGGCTCGCCGCGATCCGCAGCTTCTTCAGCTTCGTGGCTGACAAGGATCCCGAATACATCGCGCAATGCGCCGAGATCCTGACCGTCCCGCTCAAGCGGGAGCCTACCGTTGCACCCTGCTATCTCGAGCCGGAGGAGGTCGAAGCGATCCTTGCTCAGCCCGACCGGTCGACAATCGAGGGAATGCGCGACCACGTGCTACTCTCGTTCCTATATAACAGCGGCGCGCGCATCCAGGAGGCCCTCGACCTCTGTCCCGAGGCGATCCGGTTCGACGCACCGAACTTCGTGCGTCTTTACGGCAAGGGTCGCAAGGAACGTATCTGTCCACTCTGGCCGGAAACCGTGACGTTGCTCAGGAAGTTGTTGGAACGTCACCCGCGCGCGCCAGATCAGCGGATCTTCGTCAATCGATATGGTGAGCCGCTGGGCGCCTCGGGAGTGCGGTTCAAACTCGCCTCCTATGTAGGAAAGGCGTCAGAAACCGTGCCGTCGCTTCGGTCCAAAAATGTGACGCCGCACAGCTTCCGGCACGCGACTGCCGTTCACCTTGTCGCTGCCGGGGTCGACATCACCGTCATCCGCAGTTGGCTGGGACACGTCAGCCTCGATACAACCAACCACTACGCACAGGCCAATCTGGAGACCAAACGAAAGGCGCTCGAGCAGGTAGGGGCGCCGGCGGCGAGCAACGTGCCACCTTCGTGGAAACGAGAAGCCAGCCTGATGGAGTGGCTCGATGCCTTGTGAAATAATGTGAAGGACGTGGCGAAATGCTCAGCAGCTTTGCGGGCCTTCGCCACGTTCCTGCGCATTATCGCGACCTCGCGATAACAG
>NZ_JBYTEN010000046.1:0-3526 GCF_058790595.1 Sphingomonas sp. EU05-FHT14C10
TACGGTTCCCTCGACCTGAACAAGTCGAAGGAACCAACATGCGATCAAGATCATTATTGTCGTTTCGAGCGGCCCGGCTCCGGGTCGAAGACCCGCCCAGTCACGACGCTCTACTCACCGCATTCCTCTCCTCTCTGTCGCTCGACGAGAGGTCAGGCAGTGCGATTCTGTTTGGCGCTGCGGCCCGTCATTTCCTGCATTGGATGGAACTGCATGGGATCGCGATCCGCACGATCGACGATCGGACCGTTCGGCGGTTCGAGAAGCATCGGTGCCGTTGCCACCGGTATTCGGCGCAGCAGCCAGTCTATAAGGCGGACATTGCAGCGCGAGTCAGGCGCTTCGTCCGCTTCCTGGAGGATCAAGGCTACGTCGGTGTCGACGACGGGATCGACGATCTGCCACGGCACCTCGCCGACTATTTCGATGGGATCGATCGCTTGCAACTCGCGCAAGGACCGGCCCAGTCCTATCGATCCGAGGCCGAGCATTTCGCGGCCTGGCTTCGCATTGCGCGACGACAATGGGCCGATATCGATGACACGATCATCGACCAGTACGGCGCGCATGATTGTCGATGTCCGGTCTGGCGCAAGCGAGGCAAGCTTGTTGCCTCGGGCGCGAAGCGGCGGCGGCGAGGCGCTCGGCACTTCGTCGAGTTCTTGCGCGACCGCGGTGTCATCCCTTCAGTCGAACTGGTGTCGGATGACGACCCGCACATGGCGGCATATCTGGCATGGCTCAAGCAACACCGCGGCGCGACCGATGAGACGATCCGGCGCTACCGGGCCGATATCAGGCGGCTCGCGCCTATGCTCGGCGAGCCTTCACAATGGGATGCAGCCGTCCTCAGACGGGCGTTTCAACAACGAAGCAAGGAGACGCCGGGTTCGGCATCACTGCTCGTCACGATAATACGGAGCTATATTCGGTTCCTGGTCGTGCAGGGTATTTGCCGTCCAGCTTTGTTGCACGCGATCCCATCAGTGCAACGCTACCGTCTTTCGACGCTGCCCCGGCACGTTAACCCGGCAACGATCGAGCAGATCATCGGCGCATGTCCGACTGATCGCCCGGTGGAAGTTCGGGACAAGGCCATCATTCTCCTGCTCGCCCGGCTTGGCCTGCGTGCCGGTGATATTCGGGATATGCACCTCGACGATATCGACTGGCGCTCGGGCCACCTGACGGTCAAGGGCAAGACGCGTCGGCCTGATCGCCTGCCATTGCCTCAGGACGTCGGTGACGCGATCCTGGACTACATTGCCACGGCGCGTCCCAAGACCGCCGATCCGCATCTGTTCGTGCGCGCGCAAGCCCCGTTCCGTTCGTTCCGCTCATCGGCGGAGATCGCCGGCATCGTTGCACGCACGCATGAGCGCGGCGGGATCGAAGGCGTGCCGACCGGATCGCACATTTTCCGGCATTCGCTTGCCACCAACTTGCTGCGCGCGGGCGCAGGGCTGGAGTCCGTTGGAACGATCCTGCGCCACAGCTCGCCCGAGACCACCGCCATCTACGCCAAGGTCGACCTGCCGATGCTCATGAAAATCGCGCAGCCATGGCCGGGAGAACCGTCATGCTGAGCACGCAGATTGCCAGATACGTCTCGCTGTATCGCAGCTTGGGGCGGAAGTTCTCGGAACAGGAACGACTGCTGCGCCAATACGCCGCTTTCGCTGAACGCTTCGGTGACCGGCACACCCGAGTGCAGCGCATCTACGACTGGTGCCACACGGCAAGCTCGCAAAACGTGGCTCGCCATAGGTACGACGCTGCTCGTAACTTCAGCCTTTTCGCTCATGCCGAGGACCCAGACAACGAAGTCCCGCCTGTCGGCGTTTTCGGCCGGGGGAAGCGGCCACGTCCCACTCCGACCATAATCGAAGCGGACCAGGTGCGGGCGATCATGGCGGCGGCATTGAACGTTCCGCCCCATGGCACGATTAGCCCATACACGTACCATTACCTGTTCGGCCTGCTCGCGGCGACAGGTCTCCGGATTTCCGAGGCTCTCGCGCTACAGTGCAACGATCTGGTCGAGGATGGGCTGGTCGTCCGCAACGGCAAGTTCGGCAAGCAGCGACTGATCGCCTTGCAGCCATCGACGCGCCAAGCACTCGAAGCCTACATTGCGATCCGCGCGAAGCACCCGGCCAAGTGTAATGACCTGTTCGTCACTATCCGGGGGCGGGCGCCGCACAAGGTGCGCGCCCACGTCGTGTTCGTCAGGTTGGCCCGGCTTCTCGGATATCGTGGAGCAACCGGTACGGCAGGCATGCGACTCCACGATCTGCGACATACGTTCGCTGTTCGCTCGCTTGAGTCCTGCCCGCGTGACAGGGAGGCCATTGCCCACCACATGGCCGGTCTCAGTGTCTACCTGGGGCACGCGTCGATCGCCAACACGTACTGGTATCTCGAAGCCACGCCAGTGCTGCTGCGCGACATTGCGGCTGCAAGCGAGCAACTTTTTCAAGGAGAAGCGGCATGACGGCGCTTGCTCCCCATCTCTCGGCATATCTGCGGGAACATCTGCCGCGCGAACGCGCCGTCAGCCCGCACACGGTGAAGACCTATGCCAACTGCTTCGTCCTCCTCGTCCAGTTCGCTGCCGATCGGCTGAAGCGCCGACCGACCGATCTCGAGGTTGAGGATCTCGGCACAGACATGATCATGGCCTTCCTCGATCATGTGGAGATCGGCCGCGGCAGCTGCGTGCGGACCCGCAATGGCAGGCTCGCCGCGATCCGATCCTTCTTCCGATACATCGAGTACCGGATTCCAGCCTGCCTCGATCAGGCACTCCGTGTCAGAGCAATCCCGACCAAGAAGACAGACAAGGCGCTGATCGATTACCTCGACCGGGCCGAGATCAAGGCTTTGCTCGATACACCCGATCCCCGGACACGCCTCGGCACCCGTGATCGCGCGATGCTGCATCTTACCTATGCTGGCGGACTGAGGGTGTCGGAACTCGTAACGCTGCAACTGGGCGATTTCCCGGACCGCTCCCTGTCCACCATGCACATCATGGGCAAAGGGCGACGTGAACGGGTCCTGCCGCTGTGGAAGGAGACCCAGATCGCATTGCGCGCATGGCTTGCGATCCGGCCTCAAGTTGAGGTCACCGAGATTTTCCTCAATGCCAACGGGCAGCCGATGACCCGCGACGGATTTGCGTTCCGATTGGCCGAGCACGTCAAGACGGCAGCGACGAAGCAGCCGTCGATCCTTGGGAAGCGCGTCACACCCCACGTGCTTCGTCATTCTTGCGCGATGCACACGCTCGCGGCGACGGGGGACATTCGCAAGGTCGCATTATGGCTCGGCCACGCCAGTATCCAGAGCACCGAGACCTACTTGCGCGCCGATCCCGAAGAGAAGCTGCAGATTCTCGCAGCCCACGGTGCCCCTGCGATCAAGCCGGGGCGCTTCAAGCCGCCTTCCGACGCCTTGATCACAATGCTCACCGACGTTCGAAGGCGGGCCTGACCCGTCTTCGAACACTCCCTCTAACCCGCAT
>NZ_JBYTEN010000047.1:0-1647 GCF_058790595.1 Sphingomonas sp. EU05-FHT14C10
ACCTGTCTTATTCACCGCGGCGGGTGAGAGGGTTGGCGGGAGTGGCGTAAGCGATTGCTTTGCAGTAGGAAAATGGGTGTCTAGACCAGTCCTTCAGCGAGGCAATTTATGCCACGGACCACACCCGCCGGGAGCGATGATAGCGCACCGGGATTTTCGTTTCCAGCGGTTGGCGGCAAGAAGGTCACAACCGCGTTCGACGGTGGCCGGCTGACCTCTGACGGCGGCGTTCTGCTGCTGGCGCAGGCCGAGCGCGCGATGGGGATCTGCCGGCAGCTTGCTGCGTGCATCGCCGATCCGCGTGACCCGACGCGGGTGATCCATCGCCTCGATGACATTCTGCGTGCCCGTGTGTTCGCGATCACGTGTGGCTATGAGGACGCCGATGATCTCGATGCCCTGCGCGACGATCCGGGCTTCCGCCTGGCGCTGGGCAAGTTGCCGGGATCGGGCGCGGGGCTGGCCAGCCAACCGACGATGAGCCGCTGGGAGAATGCACCGACCACGCGTGAACTGGCCCGGATGATGGTCGCGATGATCGGCGTTTACTGTGCCAGCTATCCGGCCCCACCGGCGGCGGTGACGCTGGATATCGATGACACGTGTGATGTCGTGCACGGCTATCAGCAGCTCTCGTTCTGGAACGGACATCACGGTGAGCGCTGCTTCCTGCCGATCCATGTGTACGATACCGCGAGCGGGCGGCCGGTGGCGATGCTGCTGCGCACTGGCAAGACGCCGTCGGGTGCCGAAGGTGCCGGCCACATCCGGCGCCTGGTGCGTCATATCCGCCAGCACTGGCCCGATACCCACATCACCATCCGCGGCGATGGGCACTACGCCCGTCCCGAGATCATGGCGTTCTGCGAGGCGGCCGGGGTCGATTACGTGTTCGGCTTGCCGACCAACGCCGCGCTGCGGGCCGATCCGGCCATCGTTGCCGTCGCCGATGCCTGCGCGGTCAAGCGGGCCCAGGCCCAACATCCGGTCCTGCGCAACTATGTCGAGACCCGCTACGGCGCCAAAAGCTGGAAGAGCCAACGCCGCGTCGTCGCCCGGATTGAGGCCAGCACGCTGGGCATGGACATCCGCTATGTCGTCACCTCGCTGACAGAAGGCTCGCCCGAGCACATTTACGACACGCTCTATTGCGCGCGCGGCCAAGCCGAAAACCTGATCAAGCGCCACAAGACCCAGTTGGCCAGCGATCGCACCTCGTGCCGCTCGGCCAATGCCAACCAGATGCGCCTCATCCTGCATACCGCCGCCTACTGGCTGATGTGGCGCGTCCAGCAGGCCATCCCCAAGGCCACCTCTCTGGCCACTGCCGAGTTCGCAACGCTGCGCCTGCGGCTGCTCAAGGTCGCCGCCCGCGTCATCGAGACCGCCTCGCGCATCCGTGTCGCCTTCGCGTCAGCATGCCCCGACGCCGGCGTGTTCAAAGCCATCGCCACCAGTCTCCGGCCAGCGCCGACATAGCCAGCGCGGCTGTGCCGCACAAAGCCCGAGCCATCGCCCATCAACCTCGAAAAGCCATCGGTTTTGCTGCGGCGAAAAACGCCGCCGAAACCGCGCGCCCGGATCACGCGGCCACCGACACATCAAACCCGGCACGCCCCAGTGCAGCGGGCTCATGAATAAGCCGGG
>NZ_JBYTEN010000048.1:0-1518 GCF_058790595.1 Sphingomonas sp. EU05-FHT14C10
CTTAGACCCGATGACTGCCGGAAGCCTTTGCGGCTCTGAGATGTTGGCGATGGAGTTGTCAGCAACGGAGGCGAGTCATGACGGATATGACGAAGTATGTTGGGCTGGATGTGCATAAGGCGACCATCGCGGTCGCGGTTGCCGAGGGCGAACGCGGGGGCGAGGTCCGCTTTTTCGGTACCGTAGCCAACGATGATGATGAGGTTAGAAAGCTGGTCAAGCGACTGGCAGCACCAGGCGCGACGCTGAGCTTCTGCTACGAGGCTGGGCCTTGTGGCTACGGGTTGCAACGGTTGCTGATCAAGCTCGGGCAGCCGTGCATCGTGATCGCACCGTCGATGATGCCGAGGCGGCCGGGCGACCACGTAAAGACGGATCGGCGAGACGCGATGACGTTGGCGCGCCTTTTGCGGGCGGGAGAACTGACAGCGATCTGGGTACCGGATGAGGCACACGAGGCAGTGCGCGACCTAATCCGTGCCCGGCGCAGTGCGCAGGAAGATGCGACCGCAGCCAAACAGACCGTCCGCAGCTTCCTGCTTCGACACGATCGCCGCTTCGGAGGACGGTCTGCATGGACAAAGATGTATTGGCGATGGCTATCGGAACAGCGCTTTGATTATCCGCATCAGCAGCTGGCGTTTGAGGAGCTTCAGAAGCGGGTGCTGGAGGCACAGGCCCGCGTTATCCGTCTCGAGTCCGCGCTCGGCGAGGCGGTAGCGTCGTGGCATTTCGCGCCGTTGGTGCGCGGACTTCAAGCCCTGCGTGGCATCCAGCTGGTTAGCGCTGCCACGCTGGTGGCTGAAATCGGTGACCTCACTCGCTTCGATAATCCCAAGCAGCTGATGGCGTATGTCGGCCTCGTGCCGTCCGAGCATTCCAGTGGCGCGCGCACCCATCGCGGCCGTATCACTCGAGCTGGGAACGCGCAGGCACGCACCACGCTCGTGGAAGCGGGCTGGTCGTACCGGCTGCCGGCGCGCGAGGAGCGCCGCTACCGGGAACGCGTCGCAGATCTGCCTGAGGACGTTCAAGCGATCGGCTGGAAAGCGCAGGTGCGACTGTGTCAGCGTTTCCGTCGCTTGTCGGCGACCGGCAAGCCGCAGCCGAAGGTGACGACCGCGATCGCGCGCGAATTGGTCGGCTATGCCTGGGATATCGCACGCCGGATGGCACCTGCGATGGCCAACTGATTTCGCCTGTGGCGACAGTAAGAGGAGGCGCCAGCTCACTAGCTGTATAGCCTTGGCCGGCGTGCCGCGGGCACCCGACTGTGATGGGCAATCCACGGTGTACGGTGGGGCAGGTTCGTCCGATGCCCGAGCTTAGACGGAGGATAGGCCCAGCGACGGATACGGGTAGTGCGGTGACCAATCCGCGGATGAGAGCTTGATCAATCGTCGTCGATCAGGAGTCCGCGGCACACCCGCCAAGGTTCAAACAGTCGCTGGCGTTGATGTCAGCGGAGGAGTAAACTCGGCCAGCGTCTCAGATGGCAGTCATGAGAGCGTATATCTG
>NZ_JBYTEN010000049.1:0-1248 GCF_058790595.1 Sphingomonas sp. EU05-FHT14C10
TGACGTGACCCCCGGCTTTCATCCAGCGGCAACCAGAGACCGATCATTGTTGTCGCGCATCAGCGCAGGTGAAGCAACGGGCTGGGTTAACCCAGCCCGTTGCTTTTCGAGTTCGGCGGCGAACGCCGCCGGGGTAGCGTATCCGAGCGAGGAGTGCGGCCGCTCGGTGTTGTAATCATCGACCCAACGCGCGAGGATCGAGCGGGCCTGACCGATCGTGAAGAAGAGCGTCTCGTTGAGCAGCTCGTCACGCATCCGGCCATTGAAGCTCTCGACGAACCCATTCTGGGTCGGCTTGCCAGGCGCGATGTAATGCCACTCGACACCGGCGTCGCCGGTCCAGGCAAGCACGGCGTTTGAGGTCAGTTCGGTGCCGTTGTCGCTGACGATCATCTTCGGTGCGCCGCGCTCGGCGATCAGATCGGTCAGCTCGCGAACGACACGCCGACCCGAGATCGACGTATCGACGACTGCCCGAAGGCACTCTCGGGTCACATCATCGACGATGTTGAGCACCCTGAAGCGACGCCCGGTAACAAGCTGATCGTGAACGAAGTCCAGGCTCCAGCGCTGGTTAGGAAGCGCCAACACCGGCGCCGGCGCCCGCGCGCCGACGGCGCGCCTTCGTCCACGCCGACGCCTGACTGTCAGCCCTTCCTCGCGATACAGGCGCTGCGTCTTCTTGCGGTTGATGGTGATGCCGTCTCGCCGAAGCAGGATATGCAGGCGTCGATAGCCGAACCGGCGGCGCTGCTGCGCCAACTCGCGCAAACGCGACCGCAGGTCGCCATCATCATCACGGCACGACCGATATCGCATGCTCTTCCTGTCTGCCGAAATCACCCGGCACGCCCGCCGCTCGCTCATCCCCAACGTCGCCTGGAGATGCGCGACCGCTTCCCGCTTCGCGGCGGGCGTCACCATTTTTTTGACAGCAGATCCTTCAGGCCCGCGTTGTCGAGCATCGTATCAGCCAGCAGTCGCTTGAGCCGCGCGTTCTCCTCCTCGAGCGTCCGCAACCGCTTGGCGTCCGACACCTCCATGCCGCCGAACTTGGCCTTCCACGCATAAAACGTCGCGCTCGACATCCCGTGCCGGCGGCACAACTCCGTCACCACCGCGCCCGCATCGGCCTCCTTCAAAATCCCGATGATCTGTTCTTCCGAAAACTGCTTCCGCTTCATCTGTCCGTCCCTTTGTCGGGTCGGACTCTAGCTCCAACTGGAGGAAAAAGCGGGGGTCACGTCA
>NZ_JBYTEN010000050.1:0-1016 GCF_058790595.1 Sphingomonas sp. EU05-FHT14C10
ATGAAGACGAGAGCGGCGGTAGCGTTTGAGGCGAAGCGTCCATTGGAGGTTGTTGAGCTGGATCTTGAGGGTCCGAAGGCAGGCGAGGTTCTGGTCGAGATCATGGCGACGGGTATCTGCCACACGGATGCCTATACGCTGGACGGTCTGGACAGCGAGGGGATCTTCCCGAGCGTCCTGGGGCATGAAGGCGCGGGTATCGTGCGCGAGGTGGGCGCGGGGGTGACCTCGGTCGTGCCGGGCGATCATGTGATCCCGCTCTACACGCCTGAGTGCCGCCAGTGCAAAAGCTGCCTTTCGGGCAAGACCAACCTGTGCACGGCGATCCGCGCGACGCAGGGCAAGGGACTGATGCCTGATGGTACGACGCGGTTCAGCTACAAGGGCCAGCCGATCTTCCATTATATGGGCTGCTCGACCTTCTCGAACTTCACGGTCCTGCCCGAGATCGCGGTAGCGAAGATCCGCGAGGACGCGCCGTTCAAGACGAGCTGCTACATCGGCTGCGGGGTGACGACGGGCGTCGGCGCGGTGGTGAACACGGCGAAGGTCCAGGTTGGCGACAATGTCGTGGTGTTCGGGCTCGGCGGCATCGGGCTCAACGTGCTGCAGGGCGCGAAGATGGCGGGCGCGAACCGGATCATCGGCGTCGACATCAACCCCGACCGCGAGGAGTGGGGCCGCCGCTTCGGCATGACCGACTTCGTCAACGTGAAGGGCCTGTCGCGCGAGGAGACGATCGCGAAGCTGCTCGAACTGACCGACGGCGGCGCGGATTATACGTTCGACTGCACGGGCAATACCGAGGTGATGCGCACCGCGCTGGAGGCATGCCACCGCGGCTGGGGCACCTCGATCATCATCGGGGTGGCCGAGGCGGGCAAGGAGATATCGACGCGCCCGTTCCAGCTGGTTACCGGGCGCAACTGGCGCGGCACCGCGTTCGGCGGCGCCAAGGGCCGCACCGACGTGCCGAAGATCGTCGACTGGTACATGAACGGCAAGATCGAGATCGA
>NZ_JBYTEN010000051.1:0-504 GCF_058790595.1 Sphingomonas sp. EU05-FHT14C10
GTTAACGCATCTTGCGGTAGCGTTAACATGGCGTTCCCGCCGGGTTCAGAACGACTCGTCCATAAGCATTTTCAGCGACGGCGATCAGGACATCATCGCCGCCTTGTTGGAAGGACGAAGGCAATGAAAATCTTCAATCGCTTTGCAGCAGTGGCCCTGGTCGGGGCGGTACTGGGCGGTGTGGTGGCGGCGGCTCCGGCCTCTGCGCACACGGACTTCGCGATCGGCGTGAATGTCGGTCCGCACTGGGGCTATGGACCGCGCCCCTGGTATGGCCCGCGGCCCTATTATGGCTATGGCCCGGTCGTCTATCAGCCGGTGTGCTGGACCAACTGGCACTGGAGCCCCTATTGGCAGCAGCAGGTTCCGACCCGCATCTGCCGCTAAGGCAGATAGCCGGGCAGGCAGCCAAGCAGGCGACCCCCGAGGCGCCAATCCCTCGCCAAAGGCGGCATGCGGGCCGGAGATGCAAACAAGCATCTCCGGCCCGCGCGATTCCGGGGG